>CAMEWO010000009.1 GCA_945946665.1 uncultured Eubacterium sp. | reverse complement strand
TACGCTTTTCTCCAATCTTATAAAATGCTCCATCATAAATCAGTGTATTAGCCTGGAAGGTAGGCTTTACAGCCTGCCTTTCCACACCATTCTCAAACACATGGTTTGATGTTTTCATTAAATGATTCCCGTGATCAATTCCCACGTAATAAATTTTCTTTTCTTCCATAAACTCACGCCTCCATTCTCTGTGTCTCCGCCTGTTCAAACGCAATATTTTCTTTTGCATGTTCCAGACGTACACGCCTGTTGTAATCAATTGTTGCAAACAAATCCTCCGTTACAATCTCATCCGCTGTCATTGCCGCCTGCATATTTTCCTGAAATGTTACCTGAAATCCTTTTTCTTCCAAAGTATTCAAGCCAATACCTCTTACCTTGCTTATTCCTTGTAAAACAGTGTCATACAGTTGCCATGCATATTTCTCATATTCTGCTGCCTTAGCAAAAAGCACCCCTTGCATAAAGTACTTGTTATACAGATAACGGTCATTCTCCATCAAAACTCTGAGATAACGGTGTCCATACTTTCCAAGACTTGCATAACTCTCTGGCTTCGACTCTCCAAAAATCGGATAAAACAATCCATCCACCTCTTTGTACTTAATGCCACACATTTCTGCAATTGTAGGTGTTGCAGTCACCTTTGCTTTTTCTTCCATAAAAAATCCTTTCTGCGCCTTGCGCCAATAAAATATAATTATTTGCCTTAACGCCAGCTCGCGGAGAGTTACTGCTCTCAAATGTTCTGCCATGCAGAAAATCCTCCTTTCTCACTGCCTCTTTCGAAGCTATGTATTCCTTTCCACCCATCGGGAGCCACCCGAAAAAAGGTATAAAAAATAAGACCATATTGACTTCAATATGGAACCGATTAAATCTTCGATTCTCTGTGTCAATTTAGTCCTATCAGTAAAAATACCTGTTAAGTTTTCCCGTCCGGAGCCAATCCGGACAATTATCACACGGAAACGTCTAGGACCAGGCTTCCGAAACCCTTGTAAATACTGGATTTCTTCCACCTGTCACAAATATACCACGTTCCCCGGTAGCAGATATTAAAAGAGCTCTTTCCTCTCCTGATGCAAGAATTTTCTTTAAATTAGTTATAAAACCAACCTGCATACTGTTAGGTTGCAGTTTATACCTTTCAATTGAAGTGATTTCTTCTTGTCTTGCAATCTCTCTCTGATGCTTAATAATTGTATAGCGTTCTTTGTAATTCTCATAAAATTCATCAAAGGATAAGGAATACTTTGAATTCCATAATTCATTGAACTCTGCAATTATTTCTTTTGTCATTTGCCCTTGTTTGGTTGAGATTAACTTTGTATTCCACTCCCGATTACTTGTGAGTGCTGCACTGGTAATATTTGAACTACCAATAATAATACGATAAATTTCGTCTTTTCTAAAAATATAACCTTTTGTATGAAAGCCTTCATCCGCTGCTTCGACATCGTACATTTTAAGAGTAATATTTGACAAACTATTCAACTTTTCCAAAGCTCTTGGCTCACTAAAATTCAAATAATTAGTTGTCAAAATCTCTCCAGGAATATTTCTTTTCTCTAATTCCTTTAATGTCTGAAGTAATGGAGTAATACCACTCATCGTAATAAATGCTACGCTTATCTGGAACCGATCACACGCCAAAAGCTCATCTTCAACAGATGAGAGCACTTTTTTACCTTCTTTATAGTTATTGGATACAAATTGCGGGCGATATATGCTACTTGAAGCAACTGATCCATCTATATATGCTGTTTCGAATCCCGAACGTAATTCATCATAATCACTCATTTTCATTTACTCCACGTACTCTAAAGATATATTTTCTGCTGCCACCTGTTCCCTCATACAGGCATCCCGGATAATGATTTCCATCTGTTCCATTACAATCAACAGATTAATTATAGCACATATGATTAATAAAATATATCTCACTTTACTTTCCTACCAATCCAGCGTTACTGTTCAGTAGTTAGCCAAAGTCAATAAAATCAAAGGGTACAGAGAATGTGTTGTTAAATTGTAACAAACTTTTCTGTACCCTTTTATGATTATTTGATAAATGCTGAACAGTAACGACCCGTAGCCATGCTACAAGGCATAAAAAAGGCTCTAATTCATAGACAATAACCACCTACAAATCAGAGCCTTGCTGACGGAATAGCCTAGCATGGCTACCTCCTACAGTAAACATATTTAATTATTTTCTTTTAAGATCCCTATTACCTCTTCCGGTGTCATCATATAAAGCCGCTCATAATTTTGCTTCATCACCTTTACTGGTGCCATCTTTATTATTTCCTTACTGGATTCACCCGTCACATAATGCCAATACCGATAAATATACCCTATCCAATATATCAGCTCCTCCGAATAAACCTCACCAGGCTTTTTGAATCTATCTCCGGCTTCATCAATCACTTCCTCCAAGAGATATTCTTCTCCTGCCCATTGCATCCTATTATAAGTCGAATCCAATGCTTTTGCAGTCGCTGATTTCATAAATACTTTTATGAATTCTGTACTGTTGATTCCTCGCTGGACAGAAAGCTTAAATAATCTTCCTTGGATGTCACACAGCTACAACTCAATCGACGTCATGTTTCTTCCTCTTTTCACTCGCCCTGTCAATCGTCATTCGATGAATACTTGGAATATCCGCAAGCACACCTTCCTTGATAATCTTTCCGAGATTTATCGGTGTATATCCACATACATTTGCTGCCAAATTGATGTGTTTACATTCCTCTTTATATGGTTCCACATTATTATGGTCGTGACCATGTATATTCAGACACCATGGCAATCCGTACACAGGCTCTTCCGCCACATTTCTCATTTATCATAATCTCATGAAATGGGTACTCGTTTCTTTTTTACACAAGTTTGCACTTCAAAAATATTAAAGCGCAAATTTTACAAAATACAATGGCATTTGCCAAATTCCTACTGCCAATTTCTCTTTAATATCTCACTTTTCAAGTACAATGTATTCTTGTCAGATGATTTGAGCGGATGCAGTTTACCTCGCTTTGTCAAATCAATAATATTTTGTCTGGAGCACCCAAGCAGCTCTGCCGCTTCCGTTGCATTAATTACTCTATGCGTGACAAAATTCCGAAAATCTGCCGCAGTAAGAGGAACAACTTTCCCCATACGATATAGCACAGAATCTGAGATGCTCATATTCACATCCCATGCCACACCATATCCGCCTGTTTGCATTTGAACGTGTTCAAAATATTCCGGTTTCTTAAGTAAGATTTGAAAACCTTTCGTCTTCTCAAAGTGTTTCTTCAAATCACATTTCTTGATAATTCCATCTCTAAAAAAGACAAGCAAACAATAATCATCCAAAGGAAGTACGTCTTCTATTCTTGTAGCAAATCGCTTCGTGATTTCTTGCGGAAGATCCTTTTCGTCAATGGGAACCAAGTAATAGTCATCCTGCGCACACCTTCCCATCGCCAACATCAGAAGCTCATATTCATCATATTCTTCTATCTGATTATCACGCAGAATCTCTCCGATGTTCTGCCGGTCTGTCGGAATGATTCGCTGCTGAACCCAGATTTTACTCCAATAAGAGTTTACTGTAGTTTCATTTTGTTTTACAAAGGAATCCAGCAGCAAAGGCAGTTCCCAAGGATCTGCACCTTCCGGCAATTCAATATAAAACCTCTTTTCAAGTTCATAATAAAGAAGATATGCCAAATCCTTCTGCGTCTTGGCAGATTCATCTCGAATTGCAAAAATCCTCATATGCACACCACCTTTTCCAAATCATTTCCCATATTTTATCTCGAAGCGTTTCGGAAATAATCCCTTCCAGTCCTTCCATCACACTCTCTTTGTCACTCTCGCACAAAGGATTTAATACCGGCATTTTATCTGTAGGTATCAGCTTTAAATTCTCCCATGTGGATTTCGAACCAATATAATTATTGCAAGGCTTATCTTCCATTACATCAAACGCATCTGTCTGATTGTCATCCACACAGCGACAAAGCAGTGAAAGTCCGTGATCAAACAACGGTGCCAAACGAAATGTCTTCTTTCGACTGTTACGCAAAACTTCAATATTAGCTCCGTGCCGGTCTCGGTTGAGAATCAGATAATCCACCACGAGCATCTGATAAATATACTCCTCCCAACCCATGCGCACACAAAATTCGTGGGCAGATTCCGCTTCTTGTCCTTCTCTTTCCTTATAGGCATCCAGGGCAATTTTGGACTCACCTTTTTCCTTAAAATCCTCAGAAGCACAAAGATACACTTCATGAACCTTTCCATCCACCATGATATCTGCATGAATAAGCTGATAGGACAAATGAGGAATTCCCAGTGTGGTAAGCAATCGGTCAACTATCAATTCATTTACACATTCGTGACCGATTACACCTTGTACTTTATCAAAATTAGAGAGCTTATAATAAACCTTCTTCCCTCCCAGTTCGGACTGGGATTTCAGAAAAGAACCTGCTGTTCCTGAAGAATTGCGATATACCGACCAGGACAAATAAGTAAGGTCCTGTTTTTCTTTTACCAGCTGTGTGTTCATAGTGTTTCACCTCCATCATAATTTTATTCTATTACTTGTCGTACGTCAAGTAACATTTCTATTTTACTTGTCGTATGACAAGTAGCATTACAAAGTTAATTATTCATAAAAATAGTCAAGTACGATTGACTAAATCATACTTGACCATTTTTCAACAAGCCATGTCACAGCCCAAAATCCTTAAAAATTGGTATAAATCTGGTATAAAAATTCCGTTTTAGAATCCCACAACCCACATATTTACTGGATTCTTTTGAAAAAGCAACTTCCTCATTCAGTTTTGCTTCAAGAGCTGCTATATATTCCTCTTCAATTTCTCGAATTCCTTATGTACTGCATCATACTTCCATATCAATCGATATGATTGAAATTCCTGCTGTGCAAGCTTTTCAAAATACTCGTCCCAATCCAGCAAATTATTTCTCTTGGAACTGTTTATGCTTTTTGTCGTAGGATTCAGATTCCACATTTCATCATGTGCCACATAAGACCATGGAACAAAATGATCAATAGAGATATCATTCTCTGTCAATATCTGTCCACTATATATCTCATGTACTGGTTCCAATGATAGAATCAGCTTCATCGTTTACTTCCAATAACCGTCAAAACTGATACAATAATAATATACACGATTACAATTACGATTGCCGGAACATTTGAAACATCAACTCCAAGTACCATAAAAACAACAGCTGTTAACACAAAACTAATTACGGCAATGAATATTGCGCCGCCTGTTGACATGCCATTATTTCCACGGGGAGAGCGATACCCACTGCCACCTGTTCCTTCATACAGGCATCCCGGATAATGATTTCCATCTGTTCCATCACACTCTGGACAACGACCATGGTCATTGCTATCATATTCACTCATATCGCAACCTCCTCTGCGTACATTTTTTCAGTAATACGCTCATTACCTGTCCGTTTCATCACAATCAATTGATTAATTATAGCACATGTGATTAATAAAATATATCTCACTTTACTTTCCTACCAATCCAGGTCGTCCATTGCGTCATCTACACCATTGGCATAATCCCTGTCCGTCCTGTATCTATCCCAGTCATAATCATCATTATCATATACATCTTCATAACCTTCGTCGTATGAATCATAATATGACTTCTTTGAAGAACCAGATGAACCAGACTTTTTAGTTGAACTGCCTGACGATGATTTCTTTGATGAACTGCCTGATGACTTAGTTGTAGAAGTAGATTTACTTGTGGAACTTACTGAACCTGTAGAACTTGTTGAACCTGACGACTTACTTCCCGAAGTTGATTTGGTTGTTCCTGAATATGTGTAAGGCTTATGAATATAGCAATAGCTGCTTCCGGAAGCCCTTTCATTATTACATCCTGCTTTGATACATTTTGGTGTATTGGCATCTATAACTACACTGATAAGACCTAACACACATAATGTAATTACAAACCCAATAACAAATGAAAAAAATGAATTATTTTTCATAACGTCTACCATCCTTTCAAAAATACACAGCCTCAGCTTTCCAGGCTTCATATTTGTTTTCATACAGATTTTCTCATATTAGTTGTCCAATAAACCTCCCTTATGTTTACTGTTGGGGCCAGGAGTTACTGTTCAGCCCCTGCTGCAAGGTCGCGAAAAACGTGGAAATAACTGGAATTTTTTCACAAACTGCAGGACTGCAGGAATCCGCAGCCCGCAATCCACAGCCATGCTTGCTAGGCATAAAGAAAGGCACTAATTTACAGGATATAATAATCCTAAAATCAGTGCCTTATTGTATCTTTCGATGACAGACAATATCTGTTTACTATCCAGTTCATTCTCTGTGTGTTTCATAAAGCATATTACTTCGCCTAATTGCTGAATACGTCTTTGATTAATTGCACAGCCTTGTAATATGTACTATTTCAGTACGGAATTGCCCAACGATAGACGCTCTGCACGCATCTAAGTCCGAGGTATTCCTGTACGTCTTTCGGTGTAATTCCACGCATGTCCATAATTCTGCGCAGGTTAACTCCGGTTTCACGTTTGTTGATTAAAGTGAACATAAGGCACCTTCCTTTTTATTTGTAAGATAGAATATGTCAATTTAGTTCACGTTTAGTATAAAATTACAATTCAGTAAAACCAACAAATATGTAGTAATATTATGTCTACTTCAATAAATCCGCCAAGTATATTTCTCCTCGTTTCAAAGTCTTAATTCTTTTGTATTCCTGAATCGTACTAGTCAACATATTAAGATCCGTAAAATAATTACGAACATACTCTTGGGATTTTATATTACCCTTCATCTTTAATTCCTGCTTACAGAAAGTACTTGGCAGCATGGAACTAGCCTTTTTTATATAATCATCATACTTTCCCTCTGCCAAGATTAATAACATTTCAATTTCAGGAGAAGTCACTACTTTGATAACATCAACTTTTTGTTCATAAGCTGGGCTTAATCGAAACCCTTCTGAATGCGAATCCAAGACACGAAGTACTGTAATTTTACTTTCAAAGCCTTTTCTTAAGTACCGTTGCTCAAACACCTTTGCATTTCTACATCGTATAACCTCTTCATTTAACATCTGGTCTCTTGAAAAGATTAGCAAATCGTTATCAACAAGCATATCTATAATAGCCGTCTCAGCTCCACCTTCACAAATGCAAGCAACTATTGGAGATAATTCAATCATTCGTTATCATCCACTACTTTTCCTGATGCTAACACTTTCTTCAGTCTCATAGACGCCTCATACGAAGGAGTTGTTCCCTCTAACATTCCACTTTGAAATACATCACTTTTTTTGATATCATTACGCTTCAAAATATGATGTAACTTCTGAATTGTCACGCCCTCATTATTTCTTATCACATATATTCCATCATTTCTATCTAACTCATCTAACAGTTCAACATAATGAGTAGAATAGACTAATGTCGCCCCATTTTTATTAACCTTTTTATCCATAAAAAATCTAATCAATGTTGCAACAATCTCTTTATTAAAATGATTTTCAATCTCGTCAATGATAAAATATCCACCTTTAATTAAAACCATCCACGCCTGCATAAATACATTTAATCCCTTGATAGTACCCGATGATAAATAGTGACTTATATTCTGTATCCCACGCATAGCAATAGGTTCTTTATCCTTTTTAAATTTTACAATCAGTTCAGTTTCATTTGGGTTGAACTCAATATACTCTATGCTTGGATCAAGAAATTGAACTAATTCAATTGGGAAATTTCCAAATGAATTCAAAACATTAAAATCGGTCCACTCTGTCAAATCTCTAAAGAAAACATTTCCTGTCTTACCTAAAGCAATAACAATGCTTACGTCATCCTTTAAAAACATAAATTGCTCTTGTGAAACATCTCTTGATTTGAATAAATTCTCATCTGAAAACTCAAATAAGTTGGTCTTAGAAGTGATAGAACCAGCCTTACGAATATAAAGTTTCTCATGAAGAATTGTATATCTATCAGCTACTCCTTCCTCTCTTGTTACTCCAATAACCGTCTCTAATAAGCAAACTCCTTTTTTATCATCATAAAAATATGTTTTCAATGTCACTTTTTTAGATCTCTCTAAAACTATTTTTGCATCAATATTATTAATTGCTTCTGCATTGAGTAAACTCATAACAAAAGAAATTAATTTAAGAGAAGTTGTTTTTCCGGACGCATTAACACCGACAAATGATAAAACATTATTCGTATAAGTACTACCAAATGGGTTGTAAAGCATCGCTGCATTATCAGGGTATACTCTCTGTTCTGCATTAAAATCAATTACTATTTTGCTATTAAAAAGAAATATCCCATCCGCTTCAATTCTCAATATCCTCATTTTGCACCTCCATACGTATTAACGCTTCAAGCGTTGATACTCTATTATTTTACCACGTTTTTTTTATTATACAAGCATTAAAAACAGATTTCTCGTTTTTAATATCCATTGTTTCGATATCCCATATTAGTATACTCATATTTCAAAATAATATTCGCAATAAAACCTTTCATATGTTGACTGCAAGAACCCGTAGTCATGCTACAAGGTAAAATGAAAAGGCAGCAACTCACTTCCTTTCCCCATAAAAATTCTCAAACAGACTTTTTGCATAAGCCTCATACACCTTATCCATATCAGGACAGATATCCTGCATTAATGCTGTCTCAAATGCTGATGCATGAATATCAAATTCATCCTCAGGCCACTTTTCTATCTCAAATGCCTCATCCAGCTGCATAGGTGTTATCTTGATAAGATAGTCCTCGTCCCCTTTAAATCCGAAACGGTCAAGAGATTCAAGAATATCATTCCCCATGCCTATAAAAACTGAAGTTTATAAATATTTAATCTCTCTTCAATTGACTTTCCCCAAAAAGAATAATAAAATACTGTTCAAATTCGAGATTTCCAGATAAATCTTGATAACATCGGAAAAGAAGGAACATATTACATGGATTTACTAGTTACAATTATCGTTACATTTTTTGCAGGTGTGGGGGCAGGTCTTGGCACAGGCTTTGCAGGAATGAGTGCCGCGGCTGTAATAACACCTATGCTTGTTACCTTTCTAGGGATGGAGCCTTATGCGGCGGTAGGAATTGCACTGTCATCGGATGTGCTTGCCAGCGCAGTTTCAGCCTATACTTATGGCAAGAACAAAAATCTTGATGTGAAAAATGGTCTGTTTATGATGGGCAGCGTTTTGGTATTTACTGTTGTGGGAAGTTATGTTTCCAGCCTTGTGCCTTCACAGACCATGGGAAACTTTTCAGTATTTATGACATTCCTTTTGGGTATTAAATTCATCGTAAAGCCTGTTATGACAACAAAAGAAGCCATGCAGTCCGTTTCACCAAAGAAGAGAGCCATGCAGTCCATTATCTGTGGAATGATTATTGGCTTTATCTGTGGCTTTGTAGGCGCAGGCGGTGGAATGATGATGCTTCTGATTCTTACAAGCGTTCTCGGCTATGAGCTTAAAACAGCCGTTGGAACAAGTGTTTTCATTATGACATTTACTGCTTTGACAGGGGCTCTGTCTCATTTTTCAATCGGTGGTTCACCTGATTGGCTCATTCTTGCATTGTGCGTTATATTCACTTTCATCTGGGCAAGAATTGCTGCTGTTTTCGCAAACAAAGCAACACCTAAGACACTCAACCGGGCAACAGGTATTGTGCTGGTCATTCTGGGAGTGGTAGTTATGGGGTTTTCATTTTTTAAATAATAATAGTGATATAAGTATTTACAAAAGCAATGGCGCTAACGCCATTGCTTTTTCAACGTTAAGACTCCTGCACCTCAACCAGCTCAATTCTGAAATTCAATTCCTTACCTGCCATCTCATGGTTAGCATCAAATGTGATGTTAGTATCATCCTTTGCTGTCACAGTCACAGGGAACTGCTGTCCATATGGATTGGACAAATAAACTCTATCGCCTGTCTGCAAATCCTCAGAGCCAGGCATGTCTGCAATTTCAACAGTAAATATAGCCTGTGGATCTGGCATTCCGTATGCTTCCTCTGGCATAAGGTGAATATCCACTATATCTCCCACTTCCATATTAGCAACTGCTGCATCAAAGCCACGAATCATCATTCCGACACCACAGACAAATTCCAGAGGTTCTCCACGGTCATATGATGAATCAAACTGTGTTCCATCGTTAAAAGTCCCCTTATAGTGAGCCTTCACTGTTTTTCCTGCATTCTTTCCTTCTATTATAATTTGATTTCCACAACCTCCATGACAGCCTCCATGACAACCTTCGCATGAATTATCTTCTTCGTTTTCGCCACATGAGTGTTCTTCTTCATGTCCTCCACAGGAATGACCTTCTTCATGATTTCCGCAGGAATGCCCTTCTCCGTGATGATCACAATTCACTCCTTCTGACACCAGCTCTCCTTTCAAGTAGCTTTCTACTACTTCATCCGTATTACCCTGTGCGCCAGCACATACCTCAATTCCATTCTCCTCAAGGGCTGCCATGGCTCCATCACCAAGACCACCGCAAATTAATATATCAATATTGTTATCATTAAGAAGTACTGCCAGTGCGCCATGTCCCACACCATTTGATTCCACAATCTCACTGTTTACAACATTTCCGTCTTCAACTTCGTATACCTTGAAAGCCTCTGTTCTTCCAAAATGCTGAAATACCTGTCCATTATCATAAGTAACTGC
This sequence comes from uncultured Eubacterium sp., assembly GCA_945946665.1. Classification (GTDB taxonomy): domain Bacteria; phylum Bacillota; class Clostridia; order Lachnospirales; family Lachnospiraceae; genus Lachnospira. The sequence goes on along the minus strand of CAMEWO010000009.1, from coordinate 66,746 downwards.
TATTCTTTTCATTGTTTGTTTATTCCTTTCAATCATAGTACTAACATATTTTGTAGTGCATTATAATTGCCATATGATAAATTCTACTATTTCCCATAAAAAATATCAAACAGCTTTTGAACAGACCTCATATCTGTAACAGAAAATTCTCAATCAGCTTATTTATTGTTTCCGGTTCATCCGTATTGGAATTATGTCCGGCTCCCTTAATCCATTCCAGAGGAATACCTGTATTCTTATGCCATGCTTTATTATACCTGATACATGAGCCAGCCCTGTCATGGTCTCCGCAAATCAGTAGCGCTGGACATTTGATTTCATATGGCAGATTTTTCTCCATTGCTTCTGCCAGAATCCGGAAACCGTGTCCTGATAATTTTGCATATCTGCCTTGGTCTCCATCATATTCCATCATCATATCAAGCATCAGTTTTCTACCATATTCGGAAGTTGCCACGCCCTTTGTTCCTGATTTAAGAAGTGATTTCCATGGATAATAATAATAGACAGGCTCCATTCTTTTTAACATCCAGATTTCCGCACTGGTTACATATCTGCGCTGAAGTGGTGCAGAATCAATTGACACAAACCCTTTGAGCTTCTCTGGAAACTGCTCTGCATAAGCCTGTCCAACATACCCACCCATAGACTGACCGATAATTACCGGCTGAGTAATTCCTTCTGTTTCCAGTATCTCATCCAGCCACTTTGCCTTATCCATAAGTGAAAAATCCATAACAAATGGCCATGAAGCAGCATGTCCCGGAGCATCCCACACAAATACATTTTCCTTGCCCTCAAAATACTCAATCTGCTTGTCAAATAACCTGTGGTCCGCAGTCAGCCCTGGCAGGAAAACAAGGGTATACTGCTTATTAGTTATTTTCTCAGATATCCAGTAATGGATAGTTCCTTTGGGTGTTGCATATGTTTTTTCTATCATAACGATTACTCCTGATATATTTTGATATAAAAATATTGTACTACATTTTTGGTTACAGAAAATGCGATACAATATCAGTATATTTATATACACTTTTTATTTCAACAAAAAGTGTATAATATGTTACACTTTTACAAAGTGTATACACAATCATTTTTTGAAAAGATGCTCATGAGATTAACCAATATAAGTAGAGACCTGTGAAGCTTGATAAATCAAGTAGGCTTATCCCCCTCAACTGTCCGTTGCCTTAATCGAATATTTTGTCTATAATAAGTACTAATGAAAAAATATTTGGGAAAAATATGAAGGAAAGAAGGTAATCGTAATGAATAAAAATGAAGGCATTGTATCATCAATTATTTATATTGCTCTTGGACTCATGCTGATAATAATGAAAGGCAGCGTTATAAGTTTAGCTATAACTATTCTTGGCGTTGCTGTACTTATATCTGCGATAATGGATTTCATGAATAGACTCACTAATATTGGAATTGTTAAAGCAGTAATCGGTGTGTGTATTCTCGCATTCGGATGGATGTTTATCGACCTTGCACTATATATTTTAGCTGCTTCTATTATCGTTATGGGACTTTTGAAAATTTCAAATATTCATAAATTTTCTCCTGTTAACCTTACAACAAAAGACAAGGTTATGCTTTATATGAAGCCTGTTGTTACTGTCATTGCCGGAGCTTGCCTTTTCTTCAATCAAGGTGGCACAATCAGCTGGATATTCTTTGTTACCGGCGCTTTACTTGTTATTGAGGGTGTAATGGAATTAGTAGATTCCCTCATGAATTAACTATTCATATTAATGTTTTCCAAGCGCCTTAACACAATAACAATGGGTACAATTAATATTCCACAGAAAAAATTACTGACACCGTGCACAAAATCCCAAGGAAGTCCTGCAATAATCCAGGCTATCATCCCTTGAAAATTAAGGCCATACAATATTGCCTGTGCCGGTGCGTATAATGTTCCAAATAAGAATCCATGTAACGCACATACAACCATATAAACTATCGGACATATTTTCTTTGGCATATTTTTAGGAAGCAGCATGGTGGCACCCCATAAGATGGTCCAAATATACAAATATGGAATCCACCATGTTGCAAATCCACTAAATATTCCATTTAAAATTACATAAATATAGATTGGATACAATGCCTTTTTCCGGTACACTATGGTGTATGCAATCGTAAACACTCCCAGTAAGTGTACATTAGGCAAAATCTCCATAACCATCTTAGATGCATACATGACTGAGCCCAGCATTGCAAATATGGCTGTTTCTCTGATTGTAAGCTTCATTATTTATTTCTCAACCTTAAATGAATATTTGTCTCCTTCTTTAACAGGTGTTGTATCAACACCAGATGTTGCATATGTACCATTTACGTAAAATGCCCAGTATACCTTGTCAGTATCATAGTCAGCTGTAATTCCATTTACTGTTTTTACATATAGACCGTATTCGCTGTTTTCTCCGGCAATCAGATTTAATTCCTGCAAAGCCTGTCCTACAGTTTCTTTGTCTGTATGGATTTCGAATTCTGTCTCATTTCCATCCTTGTCAACTACCATAAATGTGAACTTTGTCTTTCCTTCACCTAATACATTGCTACCAGAAGACACTACTGTAGTCTCATTTGATGTTACTGCACCGCTGTTACTGTTATTGTTGCAGCCTATTGCAGACAATGTCATAGCTACAGTAAGCAGCAGGCAAAGAAATAATGACAGTGATTTTGTGTTGCGTTTCTTTTTCATGATATTTTCCTCCTTCACTAATCGAGCAGGCTGACGCTTTTCCCTTTCCGGGCTTTTGCTAATCGAGTAGGCTGACTCCTACTCGATTCCGCACACTAACAGCTCGAAGCATAGCTTCTCGCTGTTCTTGCGCCCTGCAAATGAAAAATTGTGCAAGCACATTTTTCGCTTGCAGGGCTTTTGCTGCAAAAAACCCTCTACCTGCACAGGTAAAGGGTTTTACACACAAATAACAACGGGACTGAAGCTTACCTAAAAGCTCTCCCACATATTCATGTACAACCAGTTACTCGTGGTTTTGAAACTTTCGTTTCTGTACAACAATCAGGCAGGTCTCCCGGCTTATAGATCAACGCATCCGCCATCTTCCCAGTTTCCCAGTGATATTTCGGCTTAGCTCCCTAATTACGGTGACGAGTTCGTACAGGATTCTCACCTGTTTCCCTTTTCACCGGAACCATTTTAGAAAAAATGTTCCGACACCTAACTGCTTCCTATTCAACTCGCGTTAGTATAGCACACTCTCCATTTTTTCGTCAATATAGCTTCTTCTGGTGTGAATTGAATTTAGCCTTTAAATAATATTTCTAATATTTCTTCAGGTCTTTTACTTCTAAGGTTATCCGGGTCACTTAACACCGCATCTGCTCCTGTCAGATTCCATGAAAACTTCCCCACATACTCCCCTTCCACATGTGTATACTCTTCATAATTTTTCAACGCGATAGGATAGCGTGCATACCAATCTGGAAAATATGTAGACATATACTCATCGGCAAGACGGTATGCATCACAGTCCTTTGATTCTCCTATTGCTGAAAGCTCAGGACCCCCTCCAGGCTGCCCTGTCCTGCTGTACGCCGCTGTGCTGTGCAGAATCAGAATACTGCCATCTTCGCATGTTCCCAGGCATATCCATATATGACCTTTTTTACTGAATATATCTCCCGGCAGGAATTCAGAATCCTTATAATTAACCGGTTTCTTAAAATTCTGTGTCCATTTACCCCACCCCTTTTCCGCCAGGATTCTGGCCATCTTTGTTGATGACATGACGTAATCATCTTTGCCATCTTCTTTATTCATCACATTATAAAGTGTCCATCCAACATATCCTGAACAATCTAATCCTGCATAGTAGTATTCATTATATCCACCATAAGGATAATAGCTATGTGCCGCATCCTTCTTGCTTTCATCTCCATCCTTTTCCTTGAATGTATAGTTTACATCCTGAGAGTAAAAGAACCTTCTCCAGTCATCTGACAACCCAATTGTTCTCGTCTGAAACGCAGCACCTTCATCCTGCCAGTTCCATCCTCCACCATATATGTAGAGTGTTGTTCCTACAGGCATCATTGCCGTTGCAAAGAAGTTTTTCAGGGTTTTCTCCCCTGGATTTCCCATAACCGGTGGCTGATAACTATAAGCTTCTGTATATATTTCTTCTGCCCCTGTCACTTTTCTATTTTTAACAGTAATTTCATATGAGTAACCTTCCTTAAGAACATTCTGGATTGGATATGTATATTCACCCTGTTCATTCTTAACTCCGTTATCAATCTTTAAAATCTTTTCCTTTCCATCTATCTCAAACCGGTAGGAAAATTTTTTCTTGTTATCCTTATTGACCTTTTCTGAACCATAATTCTCTACACCCAGGTAAACAGCATCCATAACCTGGATATTACTCCCACCGCATCCACATAATAATGTTACACATACCAATATAAAACTCACCAGCTTTTTCTTAACTGCCTTCAATATTCTGCTCCCCTTTGCCAAAATATTACTATTGCCTTTTTCGCAAATGTACGGCTGTTTTATATTTTACGTATGTGTTAATTTCACTATGACAAAAAATGGGTGGTAGGACTGTTCAAGCACATCTCCTGGCTCAAATTTTATTACAAAAATAGCATAATTAATGTATTTAATCACATTTTATGAGCCATAATTTATCTTTTTCTCACATTTTATGAGCCATAATTTGCATTTCCATCACATTTTATGAAATAGTTTTATAAATTTTTGAACAATATATAACCATCATGTCCCTGATACTGGATAATCTTCTCCTTTGACATGAAGTTTAAGATGCATCTTATGGCAGTATTGGCACTTACCTTATCCACATTATTTGTTGACGTTGTATATATACTGAAGGCCTTAGTATCCCACAGCTGCCAGTTATAATTGAGAGTTGTTGTCTCGTATGGTCTTACCTTTCTTAAGACAACATAAGGCATGCCGAACATTTTTGCCAGTTCCACATCCTCAAATCCTGTCTTCATCATTCTTACGTGAGGCATGAATTTTCCAGGCATATAAAATGATGCAAACTGCATTCCATATGTATAATCCTTAATTACCTCAAATACTCCTGCAGCAATGCGCTGTGTTGTCTCTCCCAGGTCATATCCGGGAAACATCCTGTTAATATCTGTGTTATCTGTTGGCCAGAAACGTTTTTTTCGATAATTCTTGGGATAGGATCAAATGGAAACAGCTGCTCTTTGAAGGTATTATTCTTATAGATACCAAATTTCACGCCATACCTTGCTAACAGTTCATTGACAACATCTGAATGCTCTAATAAATCTTTTCCATATATATCAATCATTCTTATCTGCCTCCTTCTTTATTTTCCAGACAGCCTGCGAATTTCAATTACGAGTCAGGTAAACTGATTCCTATCCAATTACGACAAAAAGGCGTCCTGATATAATTATCAGAGCGCCTTTGTCCACACAAACTATCTTAATTTATAGAAGAATATACGCCTTTAAGAAATGATTTGTCAACATTTTTCGACATATTTCTAACATTTTTCACTTGACTACTTATTATACTTCTCTTTCAGGTTTCTGAATGCCTTAAATGATCTCTCAATCATAGCCTCATCAACACAATATGATATTCTTACCCAGCCCGGACAACAGAAGCCATCGGCAGCAACCAGCAGGAGATTCTCTTCCTTTGCCACTTCACAGAAATGTACTGAGTCAGGTTCAAGAGCCTCCATAAACATATAGAATGCTCCCTGTGGCATGAAACAATGATATCCCATCTGTGTAAGATTCTCATATAACAGGTCTCTGTTCTTCTTATATAAGTTAACATCTCCTGTATTTCCCACACATTTTGCAATAACCTTCTGGTACATACTAGGTGCACACACATAACCAAGTGCCCTTCCTGCTCCTGCAACAGCTGCATACAGTGTCTTGCTGTCATCTGCTTCATCTGGAACCAGAATATATCCAATTCTTTCACCTGGAAGTGATAAAGATTTACTGTATGAATAACATACAACTGTGTTGTTATAGTATTTTGTTACATATGGAACAGTTACCCCATCATATACAATTTCTCTGTATGGTTCATCACATATAATAAATATGCTTGTTCCATATTCCTTTTCTTTCTTTTCCAGAAGTGCAGCCAGTCTCTTAATTGTATTCTCCGAATATACAGCTCCAGATGGATTATTAGGTGAGTTAACAATAATTGCCTTAGTATTTTTATTAATCTTACTTTCCAACTCATCGAATTTAATCTGGAATCCTGTTGTATCAGCTGATACAACAACGAATTTTGCTCCCGCAGCTGTTGCAAACACCCTATATTCAGGGAAGAATGGAGCTATTGCAATCACTTCATCTTGCGGACTTGATACCAGTGCATTCAGTGTGATTGTTAATGAAGCTGCCGCACCACATGTCATATAGAAGTTATCTGGATTAAAATGTGTATCATACGTTTTATTAAGATAATCTGCTATTGCCTTTCTTGTTGCTTCATCACCCTGAGCTGATGTGTATCCATGAAGTGAAATTGAATCAAGCTCATTGGTCAGTTCCCTGATTGTTTCATTAACACAATCTGGCGCTGGAACTGTTGGATTTCCAAGACTGAAATCATATACATTCTCTGCTCCAACTTCTTTTGCCCTTTTCTTGCCATACTCAAACAGCTCACGGATTGCAGATTTTTTGCTTCCAAGTTCATACATTTTTTCGTTTACATACATTGTTTTTTCCTCCTGATTTTACATATCTGTATTTTATAACCATTCCTTATAAAGGTCAATTCTTCTGTTGGTATATTCAGGATTGGCTTCCCTTGAAATCCGGGTAAAATTCTTGTCAATTTCTCCTAGTATATAGCCTTCCATATTTTCATCATCTTTTTCCGCGAAATTATTCTCCAGACCATTCTCGTCTATTTTATACTCACCTTTTTCGTCTTTTTCTTTATTATCTTGATACTTGTAATCTATATCGTTTACATCTTCCACATGATTTACGCTTCTTCTCGCTCCTTTTGCGTCAAGGATAACTGAACCTCCTACAAATCCCCTTTGGCTGTTGTTTATAAGCATACCACACTGGTTAACTGCTATTATTGGTGTTACATTCATTATTGCTGCTGATTTTACCAGAATATCAAAATGTTCCCTGTGTGGCTTATAGAATGCCGCAGGAACAACAAACATATCTGCTCCTCTTGCTCTTAATGCCCTGGCTATTTCTGGGAATCTAAGGTCATAGCATATCCACACACCAATCTTTCCTATGTCCAGGTCAAATATTCCTAATTCATTTCCAGCAGTGAATATATCCGATTCTCTAACATTAAAAGCATCAAAGAGGTGAATCTTATCATATTTGCCGATAATCTTTCCTTCTCTGTCGATTACAAGACTTCTGTTGTATATTTTCCCATTCTTGTCGACGTAAGGATATGAACCTGCTACAAGATTAGTATTAAATTTTTTGGCAATCCCGCTTGCCCAGTCTCTGAATTCATCCTTATGCTTCCTTTTCACATCACTATCCAGTCCGTCCACACCTGCTTCAACATACATTTCAGTTATTCCATATGGTTCTTTATAATACTCTGCAGTTTCTGGAAGCTGGACAAATTGTTCAGGCAAAACCAGTAAATCCATATCTTTTCCCATATTATTCAATTCATCTTTTGCCTGGTCAATATATTTTTCCACTCTTTCCAACATGTTGTGCTTTTTATCATTACAATTCACTTGAATTCCACAACATATTATTTTTTCTTTAATTTCATTTTCTTCTTGTTCTCTGCTTCCTGTTATTTCTTCCTGCTGGTACATTCTATTGTCCTCCATGCCTGTTCTGCACATATTTACTGATTGTTCTATACTTTTGACAATATACGACAAAATGTTCCACGTGGAACATTTTGATACATATGTTCTTGCATTTCATTATTTTTAATTAATCTGCTGTATTTATTAAAATATTATTTGGATATATTGTCAAGATGATATTCAATCTTACATTAAAGCTTTATTTTTTTTCTGATTACATGTGATTTCATTTTATTATTTGCACTCAGTTCACATTTTTTCCAATCTTTTATATATAATACTTTACTGTTTATATATTATTTCATTCAATTTTTGTATCTTATAGTTCAATGTATATATATTCTAATTTCTATTTAATAATACTTATTTCCATATTCTGTCTGTGTTACATTCTTATAAAATTTTTTAAGATAATTACCCTATTCTATATTATGTGTTTTATATGTTATTTTTCTATTCTGGTTTTTATTTTATATATATAATCTTTTTTCTACCTTGTTAATGAATAAATATATGATGAGATTTCTCATAACTATTTTTTTCTTTCTCATTTTTCTATTCTTCATATAAAACTTCTAAATATTGAACTCAGTTCATATAATATATAATATGTGATTTTCAATTCTTCTATGAGTATTTTTTCTCATTTTATATATTCAGGAGTTGCATTGCTGCAACGTGAACTGAGTTCATAGTTAACAGGATTTGCATTATAGTAAAGTGAACTGAGTTCAAACCTAACAGAACTTGCACTACAGTAAAGTGAACTGAGTTCAAACCTAACAAAACTTGCATTACAGTAAAGTGAACTGAGTTCAAAAAACGAAATAATTCAAGAAGCATCTCATTTTGTAATAATTAATTGAATTTTCTATTGAAATAAAATTAATAATCTGTATAATAAATAATAGTTGTACAATGAACTGTAAAAATGAACTCAGTTCAAAACCAAAGCATAATGAAAGGATTACTATGTCAGAAATTATTAGTTTAATTAATGAAAAAGGTGGTGTAGGAAAATCCACATCAGCCATTACAATATCACAGATACTGGCAATTTCAGGTTATAACATACTGTTAATTGACCTTGATCCCCAGATGAACACTACAAAAATGTTCAGCAATGTTGACAATATCAAGGATGTTAATTACGAACAGATATTCTGTTCAAGGATGGAAGATAAAGAGAGTGTACTGGAATATATATCAACAACAGATTATAACAACATATCAATATTATCTGCATCAAGAGAGCTGAACACTCTTATCTACAAGATATACGACAAGAGTAAAGAAAAGAATATAGAGCTTTGCTTAAGAAATAATTTATCACTGTTAAAGGATGAATATGACTACATCATAATTGATAATTCACCTTTCAAATCATATCTTACAACCTGTGCCATATGTGCAAGTGACAAGATAATTACACCAATAGGGGTAGACAATTTCTCATATGACGGATTAATGTCTTTATTAGACACCATAGAAGAGCTTAATACAAAATATTCGTTATCAATAGAATTTGCCGGAATATTTATGACAAGAGTTGCAGGCAGAACAACACTATTTAAACAAATGTTTGAAAGCTATGAGAATATGTTTGAAGATAAATTCTTACCTGTATCAATCAGAAACAGTATATCAGTAAGTGAATCTAATACAACATTTGAACCATTATTAACATATGATAAAAGATGTACTGCAGCACAGGACTACATAGAACTTGTAAATTATCTGGGATTAATGGATAACAAGCATTTCAGGGAGCTGGCAAAATATCTGAAGGGGGAAAAATAAATGGCAAAGAAGACTTTTGGAGCAGGCATAACCAGTAAGGGCGTATTAAACAATGACGGAGGAAATAAACTTAAGGAAGTCCAGGCAAAAGCGGAATACAATTTTCAGTTCATTGATAAATCAAAGATAAAATCTAACCCAAAGAATGAGATGTATTCCCAGGAGGGAATAGAAGCCCTCATGGAAAGCATTAAAATCAATGGTTTAAGACATAATCTGTCAGTAATATATGACACAGATAATGACGTATACCGTCTTGTTTCAGGAGAGAGACGTTTCAGGGCAATCTGCATGATGTCAGACAAAGAATATAAGGAACTGTTTCCATCCGGAATTCCTTGTAAAGTAGAGAAATCCAATATCTCTGATATAGATGAGGAGATAATGCTTATATCTGCCAACCATGATGTACGAGAAACATCTATGGAAGTGAAAAGATGGGAGATTTCAAGGCTTAAGGAACTTTATGAAGCCAAGAAGCTAAAAGGTGAAATCAAAAATATTAATGCTGAAATAGCAAAACAGCTTAATATATCAGAAAGACAGGCAAGAAAATATACAACAGCTGAAAAGCTGATTCCAGAGTTAAGTGAACTTCTTAACGCTAATGGCATTGACTTAAACCAGGCTGATAAATTCGGTAAACTGGATGAGGGTGCACAGAAAAGTATCTTAGAGCTTATTAATAAAAATGGAACAGTTGAGAATGCTGAATATCAGTCTATCAAAGCTCTTTCAGAAGAGAGAGAAAAAGAAGCAAAAAGATATAAGTCAGAACTGGAGGAGGCAAATAACCAGATTAAATCCCAGGAAAATACTGTCAAGCTTCTTGAAAAAAGGATAGCAGAACTGGAAAACAACGCCCCTGCTGAGAAGAGCAGAGAAGCTCTGGAAGATGAGATTAAGTTCATTACAGAGGCAAAGAACAGAGCTGAAAGAGAAAAGGCAAAGCTGGAAAATAATATTGAGAAAATTAAACAGGCCCAGAAGGAGAAAGAGAAGCGACAGACAGCAATATCAGATTCAGAATTAAAAAGAATCAATTCTATTGCCAAGACAGAACAGGCTTTAAATCTTCTTGAGAATAATTTTGATATATTAAAGAACAACAAATCAGTCATTAAAAATGATCTGGATCTTAAAGTAAGAGTACAGATACTAAAAGACAGATTGAATGACCTTCTTGAAAATTTGTAAATTATATTATTTTTACAATATATAAGAATTTCGTCGAAATTTGTCCATATAAGAGATTTATCCATTGAAAGGATTAAATTATCAAATAAATAAAAAAAATTAAAATATGGGCAAAATATAAAGACATATTTTTTAACAGATTAAAAAAACAGATATTGATAAATAACGAAACGGCAAAGCAAGATTCCATCAGGATTGTGGGATTTTGATGCCGTTTCTTTTTTGCTTTTGTGATGGAAAAAACTTAATAACACCCAGTGAAAAGAAAACAAAGACAGATGATTTAAAGCAAATAAAGGTTTAATTCAAACTGGTAAATGATGAAAAGATACACGAGATAGTAGAAAAAGAGAAAAAATAGGTTGAAAACTTTCAAAAAGAATAATAAAAACTATATTTTAATAATCAAAATACTTTAGCAGTAATAAATAATAATATGAAATATAATGTATACATAGAGATTTAAGTAAGAATATGGAAAACTCTAAATTAAATTTAGAATAATTAAAGGATAAAATCAGGAAAATAATGGGTGATAGGCACGCAAATAAGACTGTAAGAAAATTAATTAAAAAACCTGACAGTCTGGAAAGAGAAGTTTAAGCCGCATTTCCATGGTGAAGACACCGCTTATTAATATTAGATATTATAATAGTTCGAAGAAGGGCTCCAAGGTTATTAACAGCCTTTTCCTTCAGAATGTAATCCCGGTAAACACTGCTTAGTGCCGAAACAACATTATTGAAAGAGTACTGCATCGAAAGCTGGGCTAAATCTTCAATCTCAAAATCCTTAACATGCATAAGGCAGAAGTTTTTATCTTCTGATAATTCAGGAGTGAAGAAGTCCCTGAATTCAGACGGGATGTAGTTTTCTGTATTCACCCTGATAACAGAAGAATTAAAGCTATGCAAAAAGTCATTAAACATGAGAATATATGTATCATATAGCATTGATTTCTGCTTTTTGGAATCAAATCTGTCAAGGATTTCAAATCTGACAGAACTTTCCTTGAAAGTTATATTAAATATACCCGTTTCATGTTTTACACATGACTTGATAATGCATGGCTTGCAGTAGGATGGAAGAGAGAGCTTCATCTCCTTAAATGTCTTATTCACCGCAGTAAAAGGACCCTTAAGATTAAGTGTATCCAGTTCTACCAGTTCTCTCAAGTGAATTCGCAAAGACATAAGATTATCAATGGAAATAACCTGTTTAAGCAGCTCACTGGACATAACAATATAGCCTCTGCCTCCCTGTGATGCAGGAAGGTAGTAGCTTTCATAATCATTAAGACATACACTGAAGTAATGTGCATTATTCTTGGAAAAAGATATGTAACCGAAAGAAGCCAATATATTAAGATTGTTATATATAGTTCTGGTACTGCAATTAAGCTGCATTGCACAATCGTCAAAGGAAAGCTGGCTAACAACACCAAACTGGTCTGGATGATAAAAATGCAGAAGAAGCAGAAGCTTAATGGCAACAGATTTAAGCATAGGCTTATAACCATAACGGTTCAATTCGTTGTGGTAAACTTTCTTATGTATTGTCTTTGTAGTGGTAGAGCGGTAAGGGCAGCTGTTGCATCTGGCAAGTGCGCTCTTATAAGCTTCAGAATCTGGACTGAAGCTGTTAATAATAGAATGATATTTACAAGAAGTGCAGGCTGGTTTATCATAGTCTGTGACATCAATGGTTGATTCAATTTCTTCAGAATAATTTCTCTGAAGACCCAGAGATTGTAACAGTACAGCCTTGCCAATGTTTGCAAAATTGTCCACCTGGCTCACCACCTTTCCAGCGTCTAATTTAGCATTTTTTGGCTATAAAAATCAAACGGACAGTTTTACTCGATATTTATCTTCAAAATCAAAAAAATTGAACATTTTTTCATTTTTATGTCTACATTTTTTGATAAACATAGGATTTTTACTCCAAAAATGTCTACGAAATTTTTGTAAAAAATTTTCAAATTCTACAAAAATCATATTTTGTGGATTTTACTCTTTTTATATCTACATCTTGTTGTGGGAAAATATTTAAATCCATATTTTTATAGAAAACCCCACTATTTAAGCCAAAAATGTAGACATTTTCAAAAAAAAACAGAAGAAAAAATGTAGAAAATATTTATAGATAATATTATTTCTATTCTAAAAGATATAATAAAACCCTGTTTTCTACAAAAGATTCTATATTTTTACTCTCAAATTATCTACAAAATTTAGTTTTACTCTAAAATTATCTACTTTTTTATTCTAATTAATAATAATTTACTCCAAAAGTGTCTACAAAAAATTCAAAGAAAAATACATAAAAGAAAAAGATGCAAAATTATATATAAAGAAATACAGTAAAATTAAGGCTTACAAGATTTTATGACAATTAAATATAAAAAAATATCGACAATAAATGCTAAAATCTGCATAAATACAGGAAAAATAAAAAAGAGATGTTGCAATTTCTTGACAACATCTCCAAACTATCATTATAAAAAATGTAGACATATAATCCAATAATTATCTTAAGTAGAAGCATACATAAAACTTAATCCTTGATTACTTGGAATTCTAATATAATATTGAATTCCTGAATAATCATGAAAGGTCAGGAAGAGCTTTCGCTTTATCAAAATGCAGATCCTCAATTTCTGCAGGGGATAGAGGAAGAAAGTGAATTATAAACACACCGTTGGTAAGCTCAAAGCTTTTAATTGCTATTCGGTTATCAACAAATTCCTGAAGGCTCTCCTGTATAAGCTGCATATTTTTCTTTTTATTGGTCAGTTTAAAACGGACTATTTTCTGGAAATATGTGTAACTGTACTCGCCGGTAAGTGTCTCCTGGTTAGCAATCTGTTCACGTTTAAGGGCATAGCATATAATCTTGGAAAGATTGTTACGCAATACATCATAGGAAGCAGAAGTAATGGATATGAGCTTCTTCTGGATGATAGCGTTACTTAAAATCTCGCCAAACTGGGCAATGGCGTAAGGTCTTTCTGCATCCTCCTTGATTGTTATATTATCAAAAAGGTTGAAGAACAGCTTAGTGCCTTCTTCCTCGTAAGAAAAATTGTACTCAACAAGTTTGCGGCAGGAATTAGTGATTTTAGTGATTACATTCTTGCCAACATGGTAGTCCACAAGCTCTTTACCCAGGGTATTAAGATCAACGACAACTGACTTGTCCTTTGAAAATTCCTGCATATTAATGCTTGATATGAACGCATTGACAAGCTTTAAATCACTGGAATCCATAGACTTTGGAGGTGTAAGCTTGCCACTGTTGACTGTGACTTCAAGAAGCTCCGTACCTTCATCATCTGTAATGATTTCTTTAAGCAGATTATTGGATGCCTGGTCCATCATCAGTGTAAATGAAGAAGGAGAGAAGAGTGGCTTGTCCAACAGCTGTTCAGGGAACATTCTCATATAAGAGTCAATGTTGCCGGTAAGCTCATTCTCAATGTATTTCCATGCACTTATTATCAAATCATTCTTGAGAGACTTATAGATTGATTTGTTAGTAAATGTAGAGAGTCCAGGAAATAGTATTAACAGACTGTTGGAGTTATCTTTCCATTCCTTTGCCTTCTGCTTGTAATCCTCAATAATATCATCAATTTCCTTGTTGCCAAACATTATAGCATACTGGTCAATTGGAAGAGAGCGTGCAAGATTGATAACATGAGCAAGAGGATGTTTAGGATCATCTATAGTAAGGTGCTCAATATCATCAATGTATGAAGTATACCATCTGGCCCTTTTCTGAAGCCTTGATTTCTTGATTTTATTAATAATTGGCACAAGATCCTCACGGCTTGTTTTTCCTTCCAGATAATCCATAAGTGTCTCATCAATTAATTCAGGAATATTGGAAGCCGGAAATTTAAACAGATCATGCTTCATGTTAAAGAAATCAATAATAGCAGGGTCTATGTGCTTTGACAGCTCTTCAATAAATTGTCTTGAATATTGTTCCATTATCGTTACGCCTTTCCAAATCTTTAAACCCTATTATAAATAAATTTTAATCCGAATGCAAACGCTATTAGATTCCAGATTTTCTTTTTAATTACTTTTTTTGAAATTTTTGAGATGGGGTGGTGGGGTGGCTTTTTGAGAGAATATAGACATATGTCGTCATAGTATGTTATAATCTAATGGATTTGTAAAAGAATAGTAACTATTTTATATCAATTATATGAGAGGAAATAACATTGGAAAAAAACCAGACAAAATCAGAAAACAACAGTGAATTAACTGATGAATTTTTATATTCAATTTGGAATTTCTTTGCAGCAAATCTTTCAGACAGAGCAAGAAAAAATTACTATAATATTGTAAAGGCATATGTGAAAGTTACAGGTCATACTCCAGATGAGATGACCCATTCTGATGCAGATAAATATTTTAATGACCTGGTAACGAAAATGAATTCTGGTAAATTATCAAGAAGTACTGCGATAATGAGATTATCCGTAATGAAGTCATTATGCGATTACATAAAACATAGAAAGAATATGGCAGGTCAAGTGTATACAAACTTTTTCAGGGATTATACCATTCCTGACAGTTCTAAGATGCTATCTGAAGATGAGATTCCAACGGAAGAAGAAATCAATTATTTATTTGAGAAGGGGAAAAAGAATAATGATGATACATTTGTGTGCATACTATCACTAGTGGTAAAATGTGGTCTCACAACATCTGAAATCTGCAGGATAACCAATGATTCAATTATGACAGAGAAGAAGGGAATAATATGCATTAAAATCAGGGAATCAAAGAAGGTTTCACGAATAATAAAACTTCCTTCAGATGTTAGCAAAATTATGAAGAAATATCTTAAAAAACGTGATAATATAACTGTATGTGTTGACAGCACCCCTGAGTATATCTTCTTTAACAAAAGAGGAACTAACCTTAAACCAAGGGATGCGGAAAGGATACTTAAAAGCTATGTGGATCAGGGAATATATGACAAAGTAATTAAGAAAGAATTCACGCTGCAGTCCCTTAGACATGCAGCAATAAAATATATGCTCATGGGCAAGCTTTCTGAGGATGAAGTAGCTGCTTACTGCGGAATTACATCAAAATGGCTTCCAAGATATGAAAGAGTCGTATCAGAGGGGAACTATATTACAAGTGCAGATTACAGCGTAATTTCCATTAAAACAACGTAATCGCTCCTAAGCTCCATGGCAATAGATAGAAAAGAGGATTTATATGTATAATACAGATAATGAAATAGAAAGAGTTATTCTTATCGGTGTCCAGCTTGAAGATGATGATACAGCAAAATCACTTGATGAGCTTGCTGAACTGGCAAGAACCGCCGGAGCTGAAACAGTTGGAAGAATTATCCAGCCAAGAGAATATGCCCATCCTTCAACATATATAGGTAAAGGAAAACTTGATGAAGCAAGGATAATGATAGACCAGATGGATGCAACCGGAATAATATGCGATGATGAATTAAGCCCTGCACAGCTTAAAAACCTTGAGGATATTCTTGACACCAAGGTAATGGACAGAACCATGGTAATTCTTGATATATTTGCTGCAAGAGCTTCCACAAGTGAAGGTAAACTTCAGGTTGAGATGGCCCAGTTAAAATACAGAATGACAAGACTTGCAGGTCTTGGAACAACCTTAAGCCGTCTGGGTGGCGGTATTGGAACAAGAGGTCCTGGAGAAAAGAAACTGGAAACAGACAGACGAATTATCAAGGACAGGCTTTCTAAGCTTTCAAATGAACTTAAAGAAGTTGAAAACCATAGAAATGTACTCCGTGCAAGACGTGTAAACACAACCACACCTGTTGTGGCCATTGTAGGATACACTAATGCCGGAAAATCAACACTTCTTAACAAACTGTCAGATGCAGGAGTTCTTTCAGAAGATAAACTGTTTGCCACTCTGGACACAACCACCCGTTCAAAGGTTCTTCCTAATGGTGAGAAAGTTCTGCTTACTGACACAGTAGGATTTATCAGGAAGCTGCCACACCATCTCATCCAGGCTTTCAGAAGTACACTTGAAGAGGCAAAATACGCTGACATCCTTGTACATGTGGTAGATGCCAGCAATCCGGACTGTGAGCATCAGATTAAAACTGTATACGAAACACTAAAAAGCCTTAATGTAGAGGATAAACCCGTTATTACACTTCTGAACAAATGTGATATAACAGATGGAACCTATATATTAAAGGATGAAAATGCAGATGCAACCATACGGATTTCAGCAAGGACTGGTTATGGTCTTGATGAATTTATGCAAAAGCTGCAGGAAATTATTATGGAAAACAGAATAGAACTGAACAAAGTCTTTTCTTATAAAGATGCAGGAAAGATACAGCTTATCCGTGAATATGGACAGCTTATTAAAGAAGAATATACAGAACAGGGAATAGAAGTTCAGGCAAAAGTACCACGTTCTGTTTACAATCAATTACAATAAAGGAGCCTTACATGAGTTTATTAACTGTTGAAAAATTATCCCATGGCTTTGGAGACAGGGCTATATTTGAAAATGCATCATTTCAGCTGAATAAAGGAGACAAAATAGGTCTAATTGGAGTTAACGGAGAAGGAAAATCTACATTTATGCAGATTATCACAGGAAAAATGATGCCTGATGAAGGAAAGATAGAATGGGCAAAGAATGTGAAAGTTGGATACCTTGACCAGCACGCTGTACTGGAAAAGGGAATGACAATTGAATCTGTATTGAAATCCGCTTTTGATGATTTATTTATCCAGGAACAGCATATGAATGAAATATGCGAAAAACTGGGAAGTGCATCAGATGAAGAGATGAATTCAATGATGGAGGAGCTGGGAGTAATTCAGGATAACCTTACAATGCATGATTTCTACATGATTGATTCAAAGGTTGAAGAAGTAGCAAGGGCACTTGGTTTGTTAGAACTTGGATTAGAGAAGGATGTAACAGATTTATCAGGTGGCCAGAGAACTAAAGTGTTAATGGGAAAGCTTTTATTAGAAAAACCCGACATTTTACTTCTGGATGAGCCCACTAATTATCTTGATGTAGAACATATTGAATGGTTAAAAAGATATCTCATTGAATATGAGAATGCATTTATACTCATATCCCATGATATTCCATTCCTTAACAGTGTAATCAACGTAATCTATCATGTGGAAAATCTTCAGATTGTAAGATATCCCGGAGACTATGACAAATTCCAGGAAGTATATGCCATGAAGAAATCCCAGCTGGAAGCTGCCTATAACAGGCAACAGAAGGAGATTGCTGACCTTAAGGACTTTGTTGCCAGAAACAAAGCCAGAGTTGCCACAAGGAACATGGCAATGTCAAGACAGAAAAAACTGGATAACATGGAAATAATTGAACTTGCCAGTGAAAAACCAAAGCCGGAATTTAATTTTAAGAATGCAAGAACTTCCGGAAAATACATATTTACAACTAAGGACCTTGTAATTGGATATGAGGAACCACTTTCAAGCCCTCTTAATCTAAGCATGGAAAGAGGTAGTAAGATTGTATTAAAGGGTGCTAATGGTATTGGAAAGACAACACTTCTTAAAAGTATATTAGGACTTATCAAACCATTAAGCGGTGAGGTAGAACTTGGTGATTATCTTGAGATAGGATATTTTGAACAGGAGATGCCTCCTGATAATAACACCAGCTGTCTTGAAGAGATATGGCAGGAATTTCCTGGATTTACCCAGTACGAAGTACGTTCAGCTCTTGCTAAATGTGGACTTACCACCAAGCATATCGAAAGCAAGGTAAAGGTATTAAGTGGTGGTGAACAGGCAAAGGTACGTCTGTGCAAGCTTATTAACAGAGAAAGCAATATTCTTCTTCTGGATGAACCAACCAACCACCTGGATGTAGATGCCAAAGCAGAACTTAAACGGGCATTAAAGGAATATAAGGGCAGTATTCTTATGGTCTGCCATGAGCCGGAATTCTACGAAGATCTGGCAACTGAAGTCTGGGATTGCAGCCAGTGGTCCACAAGGGCTTGATTAAATAAGCTTAATGAGACTAATAAAGGAGGAGTCTGATACATTTGTCGGACAAACATGTATGGAAGAAAAAACTAATGTAATGAGGATTCTTGACCAGAAGAAAATCAGCTACACTGCCCACACATATGACAATTCCAAGGCAATAAGCGGAACAGAGGTGGCAGCGTATCTCAACCAGAATCCGGACAGAGTATTTAAAACTCTTGTTACCGTGGCAAAATCAGGTAAGAATTATGTATTTGTAATTCCGGTGGAAGCTGAGCTTGACCTTAAGAAAGCTGCAAAAGCTGTTGGGGAGAAATCTATAGATATGCTTAAATCAAAGGATCTCCTGCCTCTTACAGGATATATTCACGGTGGCTGTTCACCGATTGGTATGAAAAAGCTGTTTCCTACAACATTCCAGAAAGAAGCAGAAGAGTATGATACAATAATGTTCTCCGCAGGAAAAATTGGATATCAGGTTGAGATGAATTTAAAAGACCTTGCTAAAGTAATTCCGTACAAAACGGGAGATATAACCATTGACAACATTTAATGAAATAATACATACATTCAGTAATCAGGAGGAGCAACAATGAAGCTCAGAGTACCCGGCTATTATAAACATTTTACATGCATTGCTGATAAATGCATAGACAACTGTTGTTTTGGCGGATGGCAGATTGATATTGATGAAGAAACCATTGATTATTATGACACAGTACAAGGGGATTTTGGGGATAGACTAAAAAAGTATGTTGATAAAGAAGCTGGATGCTTTAAGCTTAATAATGGACAATGTCCGTTTTTACTTAATAATAATCTCTGCGAAATCTATAAAGAGTTAGGTCCCGAACATATGGGACTGGTATGTACACAATTTCCACGATTTACAGAGTATTATGGCAACATTAAAGAAACGGGAATTGGTATGGCATGTGAGGAAGCTGCAAGAATTATTCTTAATGATTCTACTCCTTTCATACTTGAAGAAACTGATATCGACGAAGAAGAAATATGGGGAGAATATGATTCCAGTCTTGGACAGTCCCTGTTTATTCTACGGGATAAAATTATGGCAATGCTGGATGATACCAGCTTATTATTAACTGATAAACTCTGTGTTATTCTTGATATGTTTGATCATCTCCAGAATATGATTAATAGTAATGACTATGATGAAATCCGTAAATTCTGCAGTGATATTGATCTGATAGAGGATATTAAAGCCAGTTTATTAAAACAGGATACAAATACAAGTATAATCACGTCAAATGGTAACAGTAAACCTGACAATAAAGTAATAAAAGACATTAACATGAAAATATGGTGGGCATACCTGGATCTGGAGCCTCTTAACAACAAATGGCAGGAGCTTAGCAGTAATGCATATGGTTACCTGTATGAAAACAATGATGAGGTCAGTTGTCCATCTTATGACAATAATTTACTTGAACTTTATTTTACACGGCTTACAAAATATTATGTATACAGGTATATGCTGAAAGCTTCCTTTGACCATAATCTGACTGGCAAAGCACAGCTTATTGTATCTAACCTTGTTATAATCAAAGATCTTTTTATATTCAAGAAAGAAAGGGATTCTAATCAAGATGATAAAAAGATTTTAATGGATATAATACACATTTTTTCAAGAGAAATTGAGTACTCTGAAGACAATATATCTGACCTGTATGACAGCTTTATATTTGATGATGTCTTTAGCTGCAAAACCTTGACAAATGCAGCGAGGAGAATATAATGAACACAGTGTAGATTTATCTATTGGAGGTTAACACATAATGATAAAGGAAGCCATAGGTTTACTTGTAAAGAGAAATGATTTAACAACCGAAATGATGACTGCTGTTATGGAAGAGATAATGACAAACGAGGCAACAGATGCCCAGAAAGCCTCTTTTCTTACAGCATTGGCAATGAAAGGTGAAACAATTGACGAAATCACAGCAGCTGCCAAGGTTATGCGTTCTCACTGTGAAAGATTCTTAAATGACATGGATGTTCTTGAGATTGTAGGAACTGGCGGAGATGGTTCTAATACATTTAACATTTCCACATTATCTGCAATTGTTGCTTCAGCAGCCGGAATTCCTGTTGCAAAGCATGGTAACAGGGCAGCTTCAAGCAAATGTGGAACAGCAGACTGCCTTGAAGCTCTGGGAGTTAAGATTGACATCGCTCCTGCTTTGAGTGCACAGCTTCTTAAGGACATTGACATCTGCTTTTTATTTGCACAGAAATATCACACAGCCATGAGATTTGTTGGCAGTGTAAGAAAAGAGATGGGTATAAGAACTCTGTTTAACATATTAGGACCTCTTGCTAATCCGGCAGGTGCCAATATGCAGCTTCTTGGAGTTTATTCCGAAGACCTTATTGAACCTCTTGCCCATGTTCTCCGCAATCTTGGAGTTAAACGTGCAATGGTTGTTTATGGAACAGATTCTATTGATGAAATATCTTTAAGCGCACCTACTAAGGTATGTGAATTCAGGGGCGATAATTTCAAAACATATGAAATCACACCTGAACAATATGGATTTACAAGATGTGCCAAGGAAGACCTTGTTGGTGGCACTCCAGAAGAAAATGCAAAGATTGCCCTTGATATCCTTAATGACCAGCCTGGTCCTAAGCTTGATGCAGTTCTTCTCAACGCAGGAGCTGCAATCTATATAGCATCAGATAATATCACAATGGAAGATGCTATTGCTAAGGCCCGCATTCTTATTGAAAGCGGCGCTGCCAAGAAACAGCTGGAAACATTTATAGAAAAAACAAACAATTGAACTCAAACTTCGTTAAACAATGATTTAGCGAAGTTAATAAGTCCCGCCATATCTCTATGACGGGACTTATTTTTTATTTATTCTTCAAATAATTGTGTTGAATAATATCTTTCTGCTGTATCAGGAAGTACTGTAACAACCGTTTTACCTGGTCCAAGCTTCTTAGCCAGCTTAATTGCGGCAGCAACATTAGTTCCACTTGAAATACCACACATAAGACCTTCTTCTTTGGCCAAACGCTTAGAAACATTTAAGGCTTCCTCATCTGTGATAATATAGATATTGTCATAAATTGACTGATTTAATATATCCGGAATAACACCGTCTCCAATGCCCATCTGAATATGAGTCCCAATCGTTCCTCCTGCAAGAATTGCAGCATTCTCAGGCTCCACAGCCCATATTTCAATGTCAGGATTCTGTGCTTTTAAGACCTCACCAATTCCAGTGATTGTTCCACCTGTTCCAATTCCAGAACAAAATCCATGAATTGGACCTGCTACCTGTTCCATTATCTCTAAAGCGGTATGGTTCTTATGAGCAAGAGTATTGTTCATATTGGCAAACTGCTGAGGAACAAAAACTCTCGGATTTTTCTTTTGCATATTAAGTGCTGTCTGCAAACATTCCTCAATACATGCTCCTATGTCCCCTGCATCATGAATAAGCTTTACTTCTGCCCCATAGTGACGGACTAATTTCCTTCGTTCTTCACTTACAGAATCAGGCATAACTATAATCGTCCTATATCCCTTAACGGCTCCCACCAGGGCAAGACCAATTCCCTGATTACCACTTGTTGGTTCAACAATAATGCTGTCTTTGTTAAGCAAACCTTCTTTTTCTGCAGCTTCAATCATATTAAGAGCTGTTCTTGTCTTAATTGATCCACCCACATTAACCGCCTCAAACTTAACCAGAATCTGTGCACTATCAGGCTCAGCCATATGATTAAGCCGAACCATAGGTGTATGTCCAACAGCTTCAAGAATATTATTGTAAATCATATCCAAATTACTCCTTCTCAACTATATTCTGTATCCATAGATTACTCTTTACAAGTACAGTACCTATAATAATCTTAATTACTTCAAGATATGTCACTATTGCAAATAATAGTCTGAAATCCATGGAAGTCTTATAACACAGAATGAATGCTGCAGGAATCTGAATAATCCATGTAAATATAAAATCTAAAAGGAAAGTCAGACCTGTTTTACCGCCACTTCTAAGTGTAAAATATGCTGAATTAGTAAATGCAAACATAGGCATGGCAAATGCTAAAACAATAATCATATAGGTTGATAAAGACCTGATATATTCAGATGTATTGTACAGCATCGGAAACAGATATGCCAACGGTATCATACAAAATGTAAGTGCTGCACTGGTACTTACGGAAAAGAATATAAGTTTGTTTGACATGTCCTTTGCTTCCTTTAATTTGCCTGCGCCAAGCTTATTACCTAAAAGTATTGCTGTTGCAGCACCCATCTGAATGAATACAACATTAAATAGATTATTCATTACACTTGAAATATTACGTGCGCCAACAACATCAAGACCTCTGACAGAGTAACACTGCGCTATTACTGACATTCCCAAAACCCAGAAAAACTCATTAATAAGTAGCGGCGTACCTTTAACTACCATATCTTTAAATAGCTTCCCAGGAATTCTTACATCTCTAAAGAAATTCATCAAATACCTGTTTCTTTCAAGATGAGTATGAGCCCATACTATAATTACTCCGGCTTCAATGGTTTTAGCAACAACTGTAGCCCATGCTGCACCAGTAACACCAAGATTAGGTAGACCAAATTTTCCAAAAATCAAACCATAATCCAGGAAAAGATTAATTAACACAGCTGAAAGCGAAGCAAATAATGGAATTCTCGTTTCACAGCACTCTCTTACAGCACTTGTATATGCCTGTCCTATTGCAAATGGTAACATAGAAACAAGCATAACCCCCATGTATTCTCTTCCATACCGTAATGTAGCTTCGATTAATTCAGGGGCATCATCCTTTGATATGTATAATGAAATAAGCTGTCTATCAAAAGTAGAATAGACTATTTCAAATATTACTGTAAGCAAAATAACAACCGCAATCCTGAAATGTACCGTATGTTTCTGACCCTTATAGTCGCCCTTTCCAAAAAACTGCGCACCAAATATACCTGGTCCCGATATAGCACCAAATATTGATATATTAAATATAAACATAAATTGATTAACTATAGAAACTCCATTCATTTGCTCTGTTCCAAGCTGTCCAACCATTATATTGTCCAACATACTTACAAAATTAGTTACGAGATTTTGCAAGATCATAGGTACAACCATAGCAAGAACCATAATGTAGAAATTGGAATCCCCTATATATTTGTTTTTTAACTTTCTAAACATGTGACAATCCTTTTTATGAAAATAATAACTTTAAGGAAACAAAAAGAAAACAAAAGCCCAATAATGCAACCGCATTACTGGGCCAGTGTAAACTTTCATACTATATATCTAATCATATTGATAAGCAATATAAACTCTTGCTCTATTGATATTCTTTTGCCTGTGATGGGTCTTTAATTATACATATTGGGCATAAACACATATTATCCTTAAACCTCCAACCCTTCTGTCTAAGCATAACTTTGACGGCTGTGTCTGAAGTATACGCAATTGTATCTATACGTCCACATTTATCACAACGTGCACCTGCTTCAATCATATTCATGCCCTACCTTATCTGTATTTTAATACGTATATATCATCCTACTACATAATATCACTAGATTGAATTAATATCAACAAAAATGCTACATAAAAATTAATGTGTAAGGAAGAACATTAATGCAAATAACACTGCGATAAGCCATGTAAATGCCTTAACTTCCTTGACCTTTCCTGTACCAATCTTGATAAAGATATATGAAATAAGACCAAATGCAATACCATAGCTGATGTTGTATGTGAATGCCATGAATGCAACTGTAAGGAATGCTGGAACTGACACTGATACATCCTTCCAGTCAATTTCTGTAACACAGCCCATCATAAGAACACCAACGTACACAAGAGCAGCTGCAGTAGCACATCCTGGAATTAACGCTGCAACAGGACTTAAGAACATTGCAATAAAGAACAAAGCACCTGTTGTAAATGCAGTTAAACCTGTTCTACCACCTTCACCAACACCAGTAGCTGACTCAACATATGTTGTAACAGTTGATGTACCGCACACAGCACCTGCACATGTTGCAAGAGCATCTGAAAGCATAGCCTTCTCAAAATTAGGTACCTCACCATTAACAAGCATACCACCTCTTGAACATGCACCATAAAGTGTTCCAAGAGTATCAAACATATCTACCATACAGAATGCCAGAGCTGTTGTAAGGATAACAAGAACTAACTCTGCTGTAGAATGTGAAGCAAGGTATCCACTGAAATTAAATCCTTCTGTAAATACCTTTAAAAATGCTTCTGAAGCCCAGTCACCAAATGCTGAGAATGGGTTAAAGCTTAACTTAGAAGCAAATCCTGTATAGAAACCAGATATAGTAAATCCTAATACATAGTAAAGGACTGTACCACTTAAGATACCCCAGAATACTGAGCCCCTTACCTTCTTGACAGAGAGAACTGCAATAATAATAATTGCTGCAATAGTAACAAGCTTAGGCATAATATCTCCCCATGTTACTGCTCCGCTAAGAAGATTAAATGAAGCTAATGAAACACATGTTGACTGGTTGTTTACAACAATTCCTGAATTCTGTAGTCCGATAAACGCAATAAACAGACCAATACCTGCTGGAATAATCTTTCTTACACAATCAGGAATTGCAGAGAAAAGCTTTGCTCTTACACCTGTTACAGTAAGAAGTGTGAATAAAACACCATCAAATAAAACTAAAACTAACGCATTAGCATATGATAAACCGAATGTAAAACATACAGTATATACAAAAAATGCGTTAAGGCCCATACCAGAGGCAAGACCCAGTGGAAGATTTGCAATAAATGCAATTAAGAATGTACCAATTACAGCAGAAAGTGCTGTTGCAATGTACATTGCGCTGTAAGATACTGTTCCCAGTTCAGCAAACATTCCAGCGTTGACAAACAAGATGTATGACATCGCCATGAATGTTGTGATACCGGCAATAATCTCAGTTCTTACGGTTGAACCATGTTCTGAAACTTTGAAAAACTTATCCATAACCTTCTCCTATTCGTTAAAAATAATGATAATTTATTCTAACGCATTTTCAATAAAAATACAATGTTAAAAATCAATCTTCCGTAATATGTTCTCTTCCCTGTGCAATTATAGTTTTCACATGGTCATCCGCAAGAGAATAAAATATAGATTTACCATCTCTTCTGCTCTTTACAAGTTTATTCTGTTTTAAAATTCTTAACTGATGTGATATGGCTGACTGGGTCATGTTAAGTGCTGATGCAAGGTCACATACACACACCTCTGACTCAAACAGTACATACAGAATCCTTATTCTTGTTGAATCGCCGAACACTTTAAAAAGCTCTGCCAGATCGTACAGTTCATTCTCATCAGGAAGAGATTCATTGACAATCTTAAGAAGATCCTGGTGTACTTCAACCTGTTCACAGCATTCACATTCTAATTCGATTTTATGCATATATTCTGAAACTCCTTCCCCTTCTTACAGTTTCTTTACAAAAAGAACTCTTATGGCATTAAGAACCGCCAGTACCATTACACCAACATCTGCAAATATTGCAACCCACATATTGGCAATTCCAACTGCTCCAAGTATAAGACATACAACTTTGATTCCGATGGCAAAGTATATGTTTTCATACACAATTCTTAAACATTTTCTCGCAATTCTTATGGCCTTAACAATCTTTAAAGGATCATCATCCATAAGAACAACGTCGGCTGCCTCAATAGCTGCATCTGAGCCCAACGCCCCCATGGCTATTCCAATATCTGACCTTGTAAGAACTGGTGCATCATTAATGCCGTCTCCCACAAATGCCAGTTTTTCTTTTTCCGGCTTATTATTTAATAATTCCTCAACCTTTGTCACCTTATCCCCAGGAAGAAGCTGGCTGTAATATTCCTCTATTCCAACCTTTGATGCCACGTCTGCTGCAACTTTATCTGAATCGCCGGTAAGCATGACAATGTTCTTAACGCCTGTCTTCCTTAACTGCCTTACTGCTTCCCTGGTATTATCCTTAATTGTGTCAGAAATTAATATATAACCAGCGAACTTTCCGTCCACAGCAACATAAACAATGGTTCCTGCCTTGTCACACTGGGTATATTCTACGTTCATGGATTTCATCAGCCTTTCATTGCCGGCCAGTATATTTTTTCCATAAACAGAAGCTTTAATACCCTTACCACTTAATTCCTCCACATCTAAGACAGCATTCTTATCAATATCACCATCCAGGGCTTCCCTTAAGCTTTTTGCAATAGGATGGGTGGAGTAACACTCTGCAAATGCGGCATATTTTATCAACTCATCTTTAGAAAAACCATTATAAGGTATGGCCTCTGTAACCTGAAATACACCTTTTGTAAGAGTTCCTGTCTTATCAAAAACAACTGTCTTAACAGATGCCAGTGCCTCCAGATAATTAGAGCCCTTAACCATTACACCGCAGGATGAGGCGCCTCCTATTCCTGCAAAAAATCCTAATGGTATACTGATAACAAGAGCACATGGACAGCTGATTACAAGAAATGTTAAAGCCCTGTAAATCCATGTATTCCACATTGCTGATTTACCTGCAATAAGTAAAATCACAGGAGGAACCACAGCCAAAGCCAGCGCACTGTAACATACAACTGGTGTATAATATTTCGCGAATCTTGAAATAAAGTTTTCAGAACGGGATTTTTTCATGCTGGAATTCTCCACAAGGTCAAGAATCTTGGAAACTGTAGATTCCCCAAACTCTTTTGTGGTTCTTACTTTGATAAGACCAGTCATATTGATGCATCCGCTTATTATTTCATCGCCGGATTTCACACTTCTTGGAACACTCTCTCCTGTCAGGGCAGATGTATTAAGAGAAGAACTTCCCTCTATAACCACTCCGTCAATGGGAACCTTCTCTCCCGGTTTAACCAGAATCACCGAACCGATTTCCACCTCATCAGGATCTACCTGGTTTATTTCCTGTCCTACACATAAATTGGCATAGTCCGGTCTGATATCCATAAGCTCTGTTATATTCTTCCTGCTTTTGCCTACAGCAACGCTCTGGAAAAGTTCACCAATCTGGTAAAACAGCATAACCGCCACTGCCTCAGAATACTCTCCAGGCTGCCCCTGAATCTCATTATAGATTCCAATACCAAATGCTCCCACTGTTGCCACTGCCATAAGAAAATTCTCATCAAAAGGCTGACGGTTCTTAATACCTTTTACAGCTTTCTTAAGAATATCATAACCAATGGTCATATACGGAATCAGATAAAGGCATATATTAATAACACCTTTAAAGTCACAAAAATGCAGTACTACAATCATAATCACTGTAACTATGATTCTGATAAGAACTTTCTGCTGCTTTTTATTCATTGAAAATCTCCTCCAACTAAAGATTCCAAATCTAATTAAGACCTGAATTTCCTATTACTAATTTCAGTTTTACCAATATTAAAAATAAATCTCGCAGTCATCTTCAACTTTCTTACAGTTTTTAAGCACCTGCTCCATAACAGCCTTATAATCTGCGCCATCCTCAAATTCTACCGCCATCTTCAAAGCCATAAAATTAACAGACGCATCCTTTACACCAGCTGTATTCTTAGCTGCTTCCTCCATCTTATTGGCACAATTAGCACAATCAACCTCAATTTTATAAGTTTTTTTCATATTAATCTCCCTTCCACATACGCTTTTTTCTGAAGAAACCGCAATTCTGATTTTTGATTTTGCCCTGCGGGAAAATCTGTTTATCTTAAAATCTTTTCATATGAACAATTATTCATATGTTTAATTCTATTATACCATTTAATATATCAATGTCAACTATTAATCACATTTTATCAAAATGCAGCTTCCACATTATATAATATGCGAAAGCTGCATTGACACTGCATTTATTTAATTAATATATCAACTGTATGGGCTCCTGCTCCTATTAAATCCTGTCTTTCACAGATGGAAAGCTGATAACCCAGGAAATACTGAAACTCCTCTTCATCAAGCTTATTAAGATACTGTCTCATATAATCAGCCGCTCCGTCCGGGGAAATTATCATCTTCCTTTTCAGTCCGCATTGCTGGTTCAGCTTATTAATATCCTCTATTCTTACATAGTCATACAGATTCTCCACCTGGCTTACTGTATGAAAATCCTCTGTTAGCCTGTGATTTTCCATTATTTCCCTGATATGGCGCTCCTTAAAGCAATAAGTAATTACACCATACTCATTCATAACGTAAGCCACAAATATTACCCCGCCAGGTTTTGTAATCCTTTTTGCCTCAGACAGAGCTTTAATCTTATCCTCATGGGAAAACAGATGATACATTGGACCAAATAAAAGAGTTACATCAAATGTGTCGTCAGCATATTTTTTCATATTACAGGCGTTACCCTGCCTTGCATCAACCAGCTTTGTCTTCTTCTTCAATATTCCAAGGTTATGCTTTACCATCTCAACTGCACTCACAGTGTAGCCCTCATCTGCCAGAGGAATACAGTATGCGCCTGTTCCTGCGCCTATATCCATAATCTTAATATCACTTTTGGCACATTTTCTCTCATCAAGAACAGCTGACAGGTGTCTCTGGATATAGGTGTAAGTCACATAGAACTCAACTCTTCCATGTCTTGATAAAAGTCTTTTATCTTCATTAAACTTGTTGTAATACTGCTCTATTTCGTTCAATATTCACCTCATATGATATTAATATGGTCTGTGAAGAACATGTCTTCTTATATAGGTAAATGTATAATCTTCCCCATGTTCTGCAAGCATCTTTAACAGCTTGTGCAGAAGTCTGTCTGTATCCGGGTGGATTACATAGTGCCCTTTCCCTTTAAGATAATAATTAAGGGCATCTGCATCTGTATACTTTTCTTTGTTATAATTCCTGCTGGCGGCAACTCTGTCACAGAACATTTCAACAACATACTTTACAGGCATCTTCATACCAACAAGCCCCGCATCTTTATTAGTGGGATAATCAATCCAGTACTCATAATGATGCTTATTATGTCCCTTATGGTGAAGCCAAGCATCAGAATATCCCAATGCTTCCCGCTGTGCATTATTAGGGCTTCTGTCTCCCTGGTAATATATCACTCCCGGAATAAATTCCTGTGGAGAATACTTGGAGAGATCATGAAGAAGTCCCTGCTTATATAAGCCCACCCTGAAACAGTACTCCATTACCATTCTTTTGTGGTTATTGATTGTATTTAAATGACCTTTAAAATTATGAATTAAAGTATCTAAATCCATACCCATCCTCGATTCTATAAACTAACCCTTTATCAGAACATAGCCCTTGCTATGGCATATCCTGTGTATGCCACATAACAGACAACCATAACCGCTCCCTCTGACCTGCATACCTTCTTACCTGTAATACAGAAAATATAAGACATAACACTGGCAACAAGCAGACACACCATATCTATTATTGATTCAAATGCAATACCAATTGGATTGATAACACATGATACACCAATAATGAGAAGAAGGTTGAATATATTGGAACCAACTACATTACCAACAGCCATGCCATTCTGCCCTTTTCTTGACGCAACAACCGAAGTAACGAGTTCTGGAAGAGATGTACCAATAGCAACAATGGTAAGTCCTACCAGTGTTTCTGACATTCCAAGCAGGTATGCAATCTGCTTTGCATTGTCTACAACAAGATTGCCTCCTATTACGATACAGGCAATTCCTACACCAAGATAGAGAAGGCTTTTCCATAAAGGCAGTGATTCAATATCCTCTCCCTCTTCTCTGTTCTTAATGGCAACAATAACTGTAACAGCAAGATATAATGCAAAGAACACTAGAAGAATTATTCCATTAGTTCTTGTAAGTGTTCCTGTCTGTGTTGTCATGTCTGCATTCTTTATATTTCCTGAAAAGATAAATCCTAATCCGGCAAATACAGCCACAAGCATTGTCGTTACAAGAGAAAATGGAAAGTCTCTTGTAAGGATTCCCTTCTCCACTGAAATTGGAGAAATAACTGCACAGGCACCAAGCACTACCAGAAGGTTAAACAGATTAGAACCAATTACGTTACCAAGACACAGTCCATTAGAATGTGAAATAGCTGATGTAACACTTACAGCCAGCTCTGGAGCACTTGTTCCCATAGCCACAACTGTAAGTCCGATAATAACTCCCGGAACTTTAAGTTTCTTCGCCAGCGCAGCAGCACCATCAACAAACCAGTCTGCACCTTTTATAAGAAGAACAAACCCAAATAAAAGAAGCACTACATACAAAAAAGCCTGCATAAATTATTCCTACCTTTTCAAATTATTTATAAACTATTCCCTCATTAAAATGAAATTCTATCATTGAAAAAATCACAAGTCAAGTTGTAAATGGGACAAGAATAGAATATAATAAATATATATTCAACGAAGTATTAATTAATATAATTTTTTAGATAGGAGATTCAATATGGCATTACATGTAATGGATGAAGCTAACAGATGTTTACAGTGCAAGGTACCCCAGTGCCAGAAGGGTTGTCCCATAAGCACAAACATTCCGGTTGTAATCAGACTTCTGAAAGAGAATAAACTTAATGAGGCCGGAAAGATGCTTTTTGAGAACAATCCTCTGACAACAGTGTGCAGCCTGGTATGTAACCATGAAAAGCAGTGTGAAGGACACTGTGTTATGGGCAAGAAGGGTGCACCCGTTCATTTTTCCACAATTGAGAATTATATTTCTACTACATTTGCATCACAGATGACTGCTGGCCCTGCTCCTTCTAACGGAATGAAGGTAGCAATTATCGGTTCAGGACCTGCCGGACTTACCATTGCAATTATTCTTCAAAGATACGGTTATAATGTAACTATTTTTGAAGGCAAGGATAAGATTGGCGGAGTTTTAAGATATGGTATTCCTGAATTCAGACTCCCAAAAAGTGTTCTTGATGATATTCAGTACAGACATCTGGAATTAAAGGGAATTAAAATCCGTCCTAATACATTAATTGGCGGTGCCATTGGCATTGATGACCTTTTCCGTGACGGATACAAGGCAATTTTCGTTGGAACTGGAGTTTGGAAACCTAATTCCTTACATATCAAAGGTGAAACATTCGGCAATGTACACTTTGGAATTAATTACCTGAATAACCCTGACAGCTACCGTCTGGGAGAGAATGTTATAGTAATCGGTGCTGGAAATGCAGCTATGGATGTTGCAAGAACTGCCATGCGAAAGGGATCACGTAATATTACCTGTTTCTCTATCACAAAGGAAGTTGCTGCAAGCCATTATGAGTTCAGCTATGCCCAGCTTGAGGGTGTACGTTTTGAGTATAACAAGAAACCTGTAGAAATTACTGATGATGGTGTTATCTTCTGCGATGTGATTGAGAATGACGATGGCTCATTTACTGAGGTTGAGAATTCTAATACTCTCTATCCTGCCGA
The DNA here is from genome assembly GCA_945946665.1 of uncultured Eubacterium sp. Lineage (GTDB taxonomy): Bacteria > Bacillota > Clostridia > Lachnospirales > Lachnospiraceae > Lachnospira. The sequence continues at coordinate 34,395 of CAMEWO010000009.1, read as the reverse complement.
CAGTGTAATTATTTCTATCAGCCAGGGACCAATGAACCGTATTGTTAATTCAACTGACGGTCTTAAGGCAAACAACAGAGGACTCCTTGAAGCTGATGAGACAGGCCATACCTCAAGACCAGGCATATTTGCATCTGGTGATGTAATCTATGGAGCAAGAACTGTTGTAGAGGCTGTGGCACATAGTAAGATTGTGGCGGAATCAATGCATGAGTATATGCAGAGCCTGCCTAAAGAGGGATAAGGCGTTAGATGTTGGCTTACCGGAGGAAAACTGGCATATTGAGGATAGTCTGGTACTGATTAAACGGACGACGGATATAAACTACAGTAGGGCAAATGGAAACGACGAAGAGAATCTAAATGTTTCCACTTGCCCTACTGTAGTTTATATCCGTCTGGTTATTTCGTGCCAAGGCTTTAAGAATATATGGTTTTCCTCCGGGAAACCACATGAGCAGACATTATCTCTCTTTAGGAGGCTGCATATGGGATAAGGAGGGTGGTGGAGAGTGAAGACTTTTCTTACAATAATATATGCCGCCGGCCAAAGGTGGCGGCATGGAGAATTATTGACGAATTATATTATAAAAATTTGTGAACTCAGTTCAAAAACATATGTTTGGATTAGGTTTCCTGGCCGGCGAACTGGGTCATGTATAGATTGTAATAGCGGCCTTTTCTGGTTATCAGCTCATCATGATTTCCCATCTCTACTATCTTACCCTGATCCATAACAACGATGCAGTCTGCATCCTGGATTGTGGACAGTCTGTGGGCGATGATAAGGCTGGTTCTGTTCTTCATAAGATTTACCATGGCATCCTGAATCTTCTTCTCTGTTCTTGTATCAACGCTTGAGGTTGCCTCGTCAAGAATAAGAATCTTGGGATGGGCAAGGAATGCTCTGGCTATCGATAACAGCTGTCTCTGACCCTGGGATATATTCTGTCCTGAGGCTGACAGCATAGAATCGTACTTTTCAGGCATTTTTCTAATCATGGAATCACAGTTACTCATCTTTGTCGCCTCAACCATCTCCTCCTCTGTGACATTCTCATTGGAATAGAGAAGATTATTTCTTATGGTATCAGCAAAAAGTACTGTATCCTGAAGGACTATGGCAGTATTCTTTCTTAAATCGGCAATGTCAATATCCTTAATATTTACGCCATCAATAAGAATTTCTCCACTGTCAATATTGTAAAATCTTATAAGAAGATTGACTACTGTAGTTTTTCCGGAACCTGTAGCACCTACCAGGGCAACCTTCTGTCCGCCTTTTACCTCAAGGTTAAAATCATACAGAACCTGTTTGCCCTCCTGATATGAGAAATTAACATTTTTAAATGTTATAACAGGGGAATTACTTGTAATCAGCTTATCTCCCGATTTATCCTCGCTCTCATGGTCCATAATGGCAAATACACGCTCTGCACCTGCGATAGCTGTCTGAATCTGTCCATATATCTGCGCAATTTCATCTATTGGACGGCCAAATTGTTTTGCATATACAATAAATGCAGATATGGTTCCGATTGACACTATTCCTTTAACTGCAAAATATCCACCAAATGCGGCTATTATTACAAATCCTACATTGTTGATAACATTCATTACAGGCCCCATGGAACCACCAAGAATCTCTGCTATTATTCCCACTTTGGTAAGTTCATCGGAAGTCTTGTCGAACTCGGTACACACTTTCTCCTGTCTGTTATATGCCACAACAGTCTTGTATCCTGTTACCATTTCTTCCACCTGGGAATTCAGGGCTCCAAGAAGTTCCTGACGTTTCCTGTAGAATTTTCTCATGGCAGCTGATAATCCTTTGGTGGCAAGAACAGTAAGAATAACTGTGGTACATGACAGAATTGCCAGCTGAGGACACAGTGCAAACATCATTATCACCGTTCCAATGATTGTAAGAATTCCTGAAAAAAGAGATGACAGAGACTGTGAAACTGTATTAGATATATTTTCCACATCATTAGTCATTCGGCTCATAATGTCACCATGAGGATGACTGTCAAGGTACTTAATAGGAAGATTAACAATGGACTGGAAAAGATCCTGTCTCATTTTCTTAACCACACGCTGGCTTAAAATGGCACTGAACCTTGTCTGAATAAATGTACATACGCTGTTAACCAGATATAAGCCTATCATGGTAAGAAGCACAGGTGTAAGCATTGAAAACTGCCCTGCTGCAATATAGTCAATGGCATTGCTCTGTAATCTGGGAGCGTACACTGAACATATAACGATTATAAGAACTGCTGCAAGAAGAGCTATCATCATCTTCAGCTCTTTGCCAAAATATGTGAGAAGCCTTCTTAATGTTTTTCTTCCTTCTTTAGGCTTTTCAACTTCTCTTCCACGGTTTCGGGGTCCACGCATTCCAGGTATTTTATAGTTATTCAGTTGAACCTGGTTTCCACTTGCCTTTTGTTCCATAACAATTCTGCCCTCCTTTCCTCATATTTTACTTATGCTTTAGCACTCTTCTGCTGTGATTCATATATATCCCTGTATATACTGCTGTTTTCAAGCAATTCTTCATGGGTGCCAAGTGCTGCCAGAGTTCCATTTTCAATGACAGCAATCCTGTCAGCATTCTGAATAGAAGCAATTCTTTGTGCAATTATAATCTTGGTTGCACTGCCATGATCCTTGCCCAGTTCATTGTAAAATGCTGCTTCAGTCCTAAGATCCAGGGCACTGGTTGCATCATCAAGAATCATAATCTCACCATGTTTCAAAACAGCTCTTGCTATGGCAACACGCTGTTTCTGCCCTCCCGAAAGGCTGGTACCGCCCTGGTTTAACAGGGTATCCATGCCATCCGGTTTATTATTAATAAATTCTGATGCCTGGGCTATATCCGCTGCCCTGTTTATGTCTTCATCAGACAGCATCTCATTACCCCAGGCAATATTCCCCCTGAAAGTATCTGAGAACACCTCGCTCTTCTGAAGTGCAACTGATATCTTATCCCGTAACACTGACAGCTTATAATCTCTTACATCCACATCATCTACCAGAACCTGCCCCTCCGTAACATCAAAAAATCTCGGAATAAGACTTACCAGACTTGTTTTTCCACATCCTGTTGAGCCAAGTATTCCTATGGTCTCTCCCGGATTAATTGTAAGGGAGAAATTATCAATAATTCTGTCATCTCCCATTCCCGGATAAGCAAATGAAACATTCTTAAATTCAACTTTACCCTTCACAGCAGTTTCTTTGTCAAAGCTTCCATCCTTAATTAAAGGCTCACATTTAACAACTTCCATAACTCTCTTCCCAGAAGCGATACCTCTTGACATTGTCTGGAATATCATTGTCATTCTCATAACAGCATTTAATACCTGGGTCACATATGTAATTGCAGCCATGACATTACCTGGAGTCACAGCGCCTGCTGCAACCTGGATTGAACCGATTTTAATGACTGCTACAACAGATATATTAAGAATAATATTCATAATAGGTGTCATATAGGAAAGAATGATAAGAACTCTTAACTGTGTATCAACAAGTTCGTCATTAGCTTTTCCGAAACGCTTAGTCTCATAGCTTTCCTTTACATAAGCCTTTACTACTCTGGCTCCTGATACATTTTCCTGCATGACATTGTTTACCTTATCAAGCTTCTTCTGAAGTAAAGTAAACATGGGATTAGCCTTTGAAATGAAAAAAACAACGCAAAAAAGCACAAATGGCAATGCACAGGCAATTACAATACCAAATGACATATCAAGTGATACCATACACACAATACCACCGATAAAAAGCAGGGAAGTTCTCACATAACCTCTTATGCTGTGTAAAACAAGATTCTGAAGCTGTGTAATATCATTAGTCACCCTTGTAATTAATGAACCTGTTGAAAACTGGTCTGTCTGTGAAAATGAAAAAGACATTATTTTCTTAAATGCATCTTTTCTTAAATCATTACCAAAATTCTGGGCACACAGGTGGGCAAAAACTCCTGAAAGGATTCCGCACAATCCGCCTACAGCAACAAGAAGAATCATCTTCACTCCAGTGTTTATCACGATTCCCATATCACCAATATTGTTATTATTAATTCCCAGAACTCCTTCATCAATAATAACACTCATAAGCCTTGGCTGAACCAGGTCCATAAAAACCTCTCCCATCATGAAAACAGGGGCAAGCAGAGCAAAGAACCAATATTTTTTCAGATATTTAAGCATCCCAATCCTCCCAGCAGCTAATATAACAATGCAATAACAGCATATTTTCTTTATATTATGCAAATTCACGTTACTTACACATTTATGCCAATTTTACCATATAATTATGAAAAATGCATGTACCCAAAAGCAAAAATCCGGCAATATGATATACCTACCATACCGCCGGATATATGTTTTTTAATAGTCAGTGCAAAAATTAAATCTGCACTAAAGAATTACAGTTCTCTTAATAATCCACTCTTCTTTAATATTGGTCTTAAGATAAGATATATAACAGAAGCGAAAATAACTGCTATAATTGCATTAACTGATGTTGTAAGCGCACCAATCTTTGCCAGTGCCTTTGACAGATCCTGTGGAACCCCAAGAATATATGTCTTGTAGAAGTATCCTACAATTGGGTCTGCAAATATGTTGAATATCATACCTGCTGCAGAAGAAACAACGGTTGCAACAACTGTATATTTCTTTGAGTGTTCCTTTGACAGTTTGAAGCCCTTATGAGCCACAAGACCTACTATTAAACCAATACATAACTTTAATACAAATGTCTTAGGTGCGCTTGTAACATATCTTGTTGTCAAATCACTGATTGTCATTCCCACAGCGCCTGCAAGTCCACCCCATACACCACCAACAAGTAAAGCGGCAAGTACGCAGAATGTATTACCAAAATGGAACATGGTACTCTCTGTTCCAACCGGAATATCAATCTTAATAAATGTTGCACCTACATAACACAGTGCGGCACATAACGCAGCCTGTGCCAGAACTTTGATTTTGTTACTGTTGTCTTTCATTTCCTTTTCAAACTCCTTTGTAAAAAATAAATTTACAAGGATATTCTCACATATATGACATTATTAAAATAGTCACCTTGTTAATAATTAATAAAGCCAGATTATTTCAGCTCAAAATCTACTGTTCACTCTCACTATCAGACTTATTCTTTTCTTTGCTCTGTGCATCAAACAATGCCTTCATTGTTGGATTTCCTCTGGTAAGCTTCTTGATAGTCAGGTCTTCTGCCTTGTCATTGGCAAGCCTTAAGTTGTTTTCAGAAGATATAAGAGCATCCTTTATCTTCTGAAGATGGGATATGGACTTATCAATTTCATCAATTGCTGTCTGGAATTTGTCACTTGCAAGGCGGTAATTTCTTGAGAACCCTTCCTTGAACAGATTCATTTTCTCCTCAAAGTTAGAGATATCAATATTCTGGTGTCTTATAGTCTCCAGTTCCTGCCTGTATTCCAAGGAATTCATAGCTGCGTTGCGAAGCAACGTGATTATAGGAATAAAAAACTGTGGTCTTACAACGTACATCTTAGGATATTTATAGGAAACATCCACAATTCCCGTGTTATACAGTTCATTATCAATTTCAAGAAGAGATACAAGAACTGCATATTCACAGTTTTTCTCCCTTCTGTCCTTGTCCAGTTCCTTGAAGAAATCTTCATTTTTCTTCTTCGTTGATGTTGTGTCCGTCTCATTTTTCATCTCAAACATAATGGATATGAATTCTGTTCCATTCTCATCCATATCACGGAATATGAAGTCACCTTTACTTCCAGACCTTGCATCATTATCCTTTTCAAAATATGCATTGGGAAATGCACTTGCCCTGATTTTATTAAACTCATAATCACAGTGCTGCTCAAGACTTTCACCAACCATTTTAGTGGACTGTTTAGCCTTGAAATCCCTGTAATATTCAATCTGCTCATCCTTTAATTTGATTTTTTCCTCGTACTGTTCCTTCAAAGCCTGTGTTTTCAGCTTGTTCTCATTATCCTTGCTTGCAATCTCCCCTTTTAATTTAGATATAAGAATATCTTTTTCAGCAAGTTCCCTTTCTTTCTCACTGTTTGCCTGGTTTACTGCCAGCTTCTTTTCTGTACTGGCAGCGGATAACCTGGCATTAAGTTTTTCTATTTCCAGTTCATTCTTAGAGGCAAGAAGCTCTTCCCGCCTTTCCAGTTCCCTGTCAAATTCCCTGTCTCTTACCTGCTTCACAATCTTATCATATACTGTTTCATCAACCTGAAAAACCTCACCACAATTAGGACATTTTATTTCCTGCATATCTGTTGTTCCTTTCTTACATATTAATAAGATCTCTTATTACTTGGCTGCCTATAATCAAACCACCAGCTGAAGGCACGAAAGATACACTTCCCGGTGTTGAACGGCGGCTTGAACCTTTAGTTTCTTCCGCAGAACTGTATTCTTTAAGCGGAGTTATAGGATTTTCCTCTGAATATAACACCTTCAGTTTCTTAATCCCCCTTTTCTTAAGTTCATGGCGCATTACCCTGGCAAGAGGACACACCCTTGTCTTATATATGTCAGATATCTGAAGCTTTGTGGGGTCAAGTTTATTTCCAGTTCCCATTGAACTTATTAAAGGAATATTAAGCTCATCACACTTCATTACAATGGCAATCTTGGCAGCAACAGTATCAATTGCATCCACCACATAATCATATTCCCGAAATGGGATTTCATCTGCATTTTCAGGAAGAAAAAAGCATTTGTGTGTGACAACCTTTACTTCAGGATTAATATCGAGAATTCTCTCTTTCATTACATCAACCTTATACTGGCCTATGGTTTTCCTTGTGGCGATAATCTGTCTGTTTAGATTACTAAGGCACACTGTATCATTGTCTATAAGATCAACAGCACCTATGCCGCTTCTTACAAGTGCCTCACACACGAATCCGCCAACACCTCCCACGCCGAATACTGCCACTCTGGAGTTTTTCAGCTTTTCTAACGCCTTATCGCCTATTAAAAGTCTTGTTCTTGAAAACTGTTCTGATTCTGACATATTCTGTCTCCTTATTTATAACTTTACAATCATTTCATATTTGTATATAATTCCGTTGGCATAAATATAATTTGCCCTTTTTATTCTTAATAGAAAACTTTAAGAAAAGGAGAGTATCATGCGAAGCCTGACCAAAGGTTCACCCCTTAAAGTAATATTACTGTTTGCCGTGCCGCTGTTCATCGGCCAGCTGTTCCAGTTATTCTACAGCCTTGTTGACACAAGAATTGTAGGTTCCATACTTGGTGATAGTGCCCTTGCAGCTGTGGGTTCCACCACATCACTGTGTGATTTGCTGAATAATCTGCTCAACGGCTTCACCAACGGATTTGCCATAATTATAGCAACTAACTTTGGTGCAGGCAATGAAAGAATAATGAAGAACGCCATTGCCGGAACTGTCATACTTACTATATCAATTGCAGTTTCCATAAGCGTTATAGGTACAGTGGCAATGCCTGCAGTCTTATCCCTGCTTAATGTTTCACCTGAGCTCTACAACGACTGTGCCAGCTATTTAAGAATAATAATGGCAGGCCTGCTGGCTGGTGCTCTGTACAATATGCTGGCTTCTATATTAAGGGCAATCGGAGATTCTTTTACTCCTCTTATTTTCCTTGTAGTTTCCACTGTACTTAACGTAATACTTGATTATTCATTTATCAGATTTTTAAATACAGGTGTTGCAGGAGCTGCATTTGCAACTGTACTGTCCCAGCTTGTGTCGGCAGTTCTGTGCTTTATATACATGTACAGAAAGTATCCAAATCTTCATCTGTCAAAGGATAATTTCACACAATCAAAGCCTTTATTCGGTAAAATGCTTTCTACCGGAGCATCCATGAGCTTCATGATATCATTTGTACATATCGGTACTGTAGCTTTGCAGACCAGCATCAATACATTCGGAACTAATATAATCGTTGCACACACTGCTGCAAGAAAGGCAACTTCTATATTCATGCTGCCTTTTTCTGTATTTGGAACAACTCTTGCCACTTACTGCAGCCAGAATTTCGGTGCAAGGGAGTACAATAGAATTAAGACTGGAATTAAAGATGCTGTTCTTGTCACGTTTGTGTGGTGTACAGGTGTGATAATCATTGCCAATACGCTGTCTCCTGTAATAATAAAGGCAATTACAGCCACATCGGAGCCTGAAGTAATCCAGACTGCAACCACATATTTAAGGATTAATACCGCCCTTTATTATATCCCTGCGGTAATATGCCTTTTCAGGCAGTCAATGCAGGGCTTCGGAGACAATATCACCCCGCTTATATCAAGTTCCATGGAACTTATAGTCAAGGTTCTTGTGGCTGTTCTTCTTGCTCCGGCAATAGGATATACTGGCATTATGATATCCGAACCAATTGCATGGATTATTATGGTCATCCCATTGTTATTCAGCATGAAGAATTTCTTCAGAAAATATATCGTCAGATAATATAATTGTCTGCCTGTCTCTCAGATATCTCCACCAGGTCGGCAAGTGTAATATTATCCACAACACTGTTGATTGCATCATTCATCTTTTTCCACACTGTAAATGTGGCACAGGTCTGCTTTCTTGGACAAACTGTTTCCTCATCCTCTACACATTCCACAGGGGCAAGGGAACCTTCAGTCAGTCTTAGAATCATCCCAACTGTGTATTCCTCAGGAGCCCTTTTAAGCATATATCCGCCCTGGGCACCTCTTATGCTTTTAACGAATCCAGCCTTATTTAATACAGATATTATCTGCTCAAGATATTTATCAGACACATCCTGTCTCTTAGATATATCCTTGATACTCACCGGCTCTCCTGTATTATTAAGAGCCAAATCCAGCATTAATCTTAACGCATACCTTCCCTTTGTTGATACTCTCATAGCTTTTCCTCCCTAAATATACTCTAAATAATAGTTCCACCGCCAAGAACATATTCTCCATCATACAAAACCACCGCCTGTCCCGGTGTTACTGCCCTTACAGGCTGGTCAAATATACATTCAATCGTATCGCTGTCAATTTTTCTTACAGTACAGTAAGCCCCCTCATGGCTGTATCTTATCTTAGCCTTTACATGAACAGGCTCCGGGATATCATCAACTGCCATGAAATTAAGATTATTAGCATACAGTCTTTCAGTATACACATCCCTGTCCTCACCAATAACCACCTGGTTTTGCTCCGGTCTTATGGCTACCACAAATGCAGGCTTTCCAAGAGCAATTCCCAGCCCCTTTCTCTGACCTACAGTATAGTGAATAACACCTCTATGTTTTCCTATTACATTACCATCCACATCCACAAAATCTCCCGGAACGCTGGTTACTCCTGTCTCTTTTTCAATAAATGATGCATAATCATTATCAGGCACAAAACAGATTTCCATACTGTCCGGTTTTCCTGCCACCATAAGTCCAATATCCTCTGCAATTTTCCTGACCTCTTCCTTGGTATAATCACCGATTGGCATAAGAGTTCTCTTAAGCTGATCCTGGGTAAGATTATACAATGCATAAGTCTGGTCTTTCTTTGCAGTAACAGAATTCCTTATAGCATATCTTCCATTAGGAAGCTCACATATCCTTGCATAATGGCCTGTGGCAATATAATCTGCGCCTATCTGGATACTACGTGTTAACAATGACTCCCATTTCACATAACGGTTACATGCAATACATGGATTAGGCGTTCTACCTGCCAGGTATTCCCTTACAAAATAATCAATTACGTCACGCTTGAATTCACTTTTAAAATTCATTACATAGTAAGGAATGTCCAACATTGCAGCCACACGCCTTGCATCATCAACAGCAGATAACCCACAGCATCCGCCTTTATTCTCTATTTCCTCATGAGACTCATCCTGCCATATCTGCATGGTAACTCCCACCACATCATATCCCTGCTGTTTAAGGAGATACGCAGCAACTGAGGAGTCCACACCACCTGACATTCCAACAACAACCTTTTTACCCATACTAATCCCAATTCCTAATCTATTCTATTATTTCACCTGTCACGCAAAAAATCCAATATGTTTTCACTTTACCCTGATTGTATCCCATGCTATGCTCTTAATCTCATCCCAATGTGAGGCTGAATCCTCATCATATACACCTATCACTCTGCATCCTGCAGCAATTCCGGTTTTAACCCCATGAAGAACATCTTCATATATATACGTGTCAGAAGGCTCAAAGCCCATAATCTCGCATACTTTTCTGTACCCGGCCGGGTCTTTTTTGTTAACTCCCAGACTGTAAGATGTTGTAATCATGGAAATACAATGTGAAAGTCCCATTCTCTCAATGGCATCCTTAGCACATTTCTCGTCAGAATTAGTAAATATACACATTCTGCTCTTATTCTCATACTCCTTCAGAATCAGCCTTCTCATTCCAGGCTTCATAGGGATATCCCTGGCATAATGTTCCCCCATAATATCAAGGACTTCCTTCTTCATATCAGATATTGGAACATCAATCTTTAATACATCCTGAAAATATCTTCCACATTCGTTAAGATCCATTGTATAAGTCACATCATAGAAATCCTCAGGAATAGCCGCACCCTTTGACGATGCATATTCACCGGATACTTTTCCCCAGAAAGGCATGGAATCAAACAGGGTCCCATCCAGGTCAAATATTATATTCTTTCTGCTGTAAGAAAAAAGTTTCTCAGCTTTTTCACGAAGCCTGGCTGTTGCAGTTCCCGGATTATCACTGGCAAATATTGCAGATACAACTGCCACTCCTGAAACACCTGTACTTTTAAGATAATCCATATTGTCATAATTAATTCCACCTATGGCAACAACAGGAATATCAACACTATCTGCAATATCTACAAGAAGTTCTTTTGGCATATACACAGCATCAGATTTCGTTGTTGAGCCAAATACTGCACCCGTTCCAATGTAATCTGCTCCCAGAGCTTCTGCCTCCTTTGCCTGCTGTACAGTTTTGGCGGTCATACCGATTATCTTGTCAGAACCAAGTACAGCTCTGGCTTCACTGTAAGCTGCATCTGACTGTCCTATATGAACCCCGTCCACATCAGCCTCTTTTGCTGCCAGGACATCATCATCTATTACAAATGGTACATTATATTTTGCTGCAACCGGTTTAATAAGCATTGCTTCCCGGACAAGCTCCTCATGTGTAGCATCCTTGTGCCTTAACTGCAAAAAAGTAGCACCATTTTTTAATACCTCTTCCACCTGGCTTACAAGGCTTCTTTCGCCAAGCCATCTGTTGTCAGTCACTGCGTACAGCAGCATATCTTTATAATTAACTTTCATATTACCATAATTCACAACTGGAATTCCTCCTGATAGAATATTATAGACTTGTATTCCTACTTTTGCAATATGAATAAGGATGTTAAATATTTCTTCACATTCAACATATTATGTGCTAGAATGTATGAAATTTTAATACGAAGAAAAATCGGCAAAACACCAGAAACTGGAGATATTAGGACATGGCAAAGGACTTAACCACAGGAAAGATAACACCACAGCTTATTAATTTTACAATCCCCCTGGTACTGGGAAACATTTTCCAGCTTACCTACAATGCTGTAGACAGTATAATTGTAGGAAATTTTGTAGGAAAGGGGGCATTGGCTGCAGTTGGTATATGCAATCCCATAACCACTCTCTTTATTCTTCTCCTTAATGGTCTGTGTCTTGGTGCCAGTATTCTTATGGGAAACCAGTACGGAGCAAAAGACTATGACAGACTTCACAGACAGATAAGCACCACCATGATTTCCGGAACAGTCTTTTCCCTGGTTTTATCCTTAATCTGCATAATATTTGCAAGACCTTTGCTTTCGCTTATGCAGGTAGACCCTCAGATTATGGATATGACAGTACGCTACTTAAGGATTATATTCGCGGGGCTTATTTTCACATATATGTATAACTGCTTTGCCAGCACATTACGTGCTCTTGGTGACAGTAAATCTCCTCTCCTGTTCCTGATAACCAGCTCAATTATTAACATAATAGGAGACCTTTTCTTTGTAATTGCCCTTAACATGGGAAGTGAGGGATGTGCCATATCTACAGTATTGAGCGAGGCAATTTCCTGTGTTCTGTGTATCATATACATCCAGAAAAAAGTGCCTGTTCTCCAACTTGGCAGAAAATGGCTGGTTTTCGATAAATCCCTGTTGAAAAAGACAGTTTCCTATGGCTGGGCATCTGCCATGCAGCAGGCAACGGTACAGTTAGGAAAACTTGGAATACAGGCTATTGTTAACACCATGGGAGTGTCTGTTTCTGCCGCCTTTGCAGTAGTTAACAGAATTGACGATTTTGCTTACACGCCACAGCAGAACATTGCCCACGCAATGACATCACTTATGGCACAGAGTAAAGGCGCCGGAAAGAAGGGGCGCCTTAAAGAAGCATTCCGATGCGGTATGCGTATTGAATTCGTATATGCCTTAATTATATTTTCAGTATGCTTTTTCTTTGCAACACCGCTTCTTAACCTGTTTACAAAGGATACAGAAGTTATTAACCACGGTGTAAAGTACCTGAAACTCATAGCTGTTATGTATTTTCTTCCTGCAGCCACCAATGGTATCCAGGGATACTTCAGAGGCATTGGAGATTTGAAGATTACCCTTATAAGCAGCTTTATCAATATGGGAGTAAGAGTCCTTGCAGCTGCAATTCTGGTATTCTGCTTTTCATTTGAAATTGAAGCGCTTCCATATTCATACCTGGCAGGCTGGATTGGAATGCTTGTTGCAGAGCTTCCTCTTCTTGTAAAGAGTTATACTAATTACGGAAAAGAGAGTTAAGGATTCTTTCCTTAAACAATGTAAATCTACCCTGTTCTGAAGGGACAAACCGGTCAGATTCAATGAGTTTAACAAATTCCCCTTCGTGAAGAAACTGGGAATCCATAGTTTCCCCTAACTGAAGATGGACTGCTGTATCCACGGTAATCTCAGCCCGGAATGCATAATATATACAATGTCTTTCATCATCACGGTAATGATACATAAGGAAAAGAGATTGTTCATCAACGTCAATTCCCGTCTCTTCCTTTAATTCACGGCATGCACCCTGGGCAGGTGTCTCTCCGGCAAGGATTGAACCTCCTGTTACCTCCCATTTTAAAGGATATGTTTTATTTCTTGAACGTTGTGTTGTAAGTACACAGCCATCCTCTCTTCTTGTATAGATAACTACAGCAATATGGTATACTCCGTCATCCAGCGATTTTGCCATACTTCTTGGGACCTGATATCCCAGCTTATTCTCATCCTGGTCATAGGCATCCCACATTTCTTCGTTCAGCATCTCCACAGAGCTTTCATAGAACTGCTCAACAAAATATACCATTTCCTCAATCTGCTGCTTGTTGTACGGTGTATTATCCGGTGCAATAACCCATTTTTCTTCACAGGGGTTATTCCTGTGAATAATGGCAATCTTGTGGCCTGTAAAATGTTCAACTGGTGTCTCTAATCCTACAATAAATGCCCCCTGTGGTTCACCATCTTCTGTGGTGATACCGTTAACATATCCATAATTCAGGGAATAAACTATGGATGGGTATTCAGGGTGGGAAGTACCAACCGGTCTTACCACCTCAACAGAATATACATCATCCGAATCGGGGTCTATGCCCGACGACGGGTTTGGAGTTTTTGTATTATCCATAATGACTGCTGCCTTTCCTTGGTAATCTATACTAACCTATTATCTTTTCTATTCTCTGTCTCATCTGGTCCTCACCCATAATATGGACAATAGACCATAAATCAGGTGTATTGGCATGGCCGGTAACTGCAATTCTTACAACCTCTGCCACATCAGACACGTTGCCTTTATATTTTTCCGGTTCAGCCTTGTAGGCTTTCATATCGGAAGCGTATCCATTACTGTCAGCAATTGCCTTTAATTTATCAAACCATACAGAATTGTCATCCTCATGAGAATAAGAATCAAGGTAAGCTTTAAGAAGCTTCTTGACTTCCTCCTTATCAAGCCTGAAATCGTCCTTATCATCATCTTCTTCTATATCAAAGAAATATGAAACCAGTTTGAAAATCTGCTTTGCATATATCAGGTCTTTTCTTCTTCTCTTCATGCCTACACCCATGTATAGTCTTAAGATTGCAAGCATTTTCTCCTTATCAGCAAACCAGACTGGTGCCTTTTTACTCTCATACTCATAAGCCCATTTGTATAAGAAATCATAAACCTCATCCTCTGAAAGCTTTGACAACTCATTCTTACAGATGTTGTGAAGCTTGTCCTTATCAAATAAGGCTCCTGACTGGTTCATCTTATCAATTGAAAATGGAAATTCATTAATATCCTTATCAGGGAACTTTTCATGCCACTCCTCAAAGTTGGAATTGAGAAGAGTAAGAAGATAAACCTTCATGCAGTATGGATGATATCCATCCTGTCTGTAATAATCCAGGGACAGCTCAGGGTCCTTCCTCTTAGACAGCTTCCTCTTACCACCTGTCTCCTCATCAAACTTCATAAGGTGGGCAGTATGGGCATATTTAGGCATCTTAAAGCCTAACACATGGAAAAGCTCATAGTGAATAGGTGCCGAAGCAAGCCACTCCCCGCCTCTTACTACAACTGTAGTTCTCATAAGATGATCATCAATTGCATGGGCAAAATGATATGTTGGAATTCCATCTCTCTTTAACAGTACAATATCATGAATATTCTCAGGGAGCTTAATCTCTCCCTTAATTTCATCAACAAATGTAATCTCCTTCTCAGGATTACCCTGTGAACGCAGTCTGAGCACGTATGACTTACCGGCAGCAAGGTTAGCTTCAATCTCCTCCATTGACAGGTCACGGCACACGGCATACTCACCATAATAACCAGTAAGAACCTTCTTCTCCTCCTGCTTTGCCCTGACAGCATCCAGTTCTTCCTCTGTACAGAAGCATGGATAAGCCAGACCCCTCTGGACAAGGCTCTTTGCGTAGGCATGATAGATATCTACTCTCTGTCTCTGGAAATATGGGCCATAGGCATTCTTCTCCGGATTCTCTTCAAAACCGGCTCCCTCATCAAACTCTATATCAAAATACTTCAGAGTATCAATAATAAGCTCAACAGCACCATCTACCTTTCTCTTCTCATCAGTATCCTCAATTCTTAAATAGAACACGCCTCCATTCTTATGGGCAATTCTTTCATCAGCAAGGGCACTGTAAAGATTTCCCAGATGTATGAATCCTGTTGGGCTTGGAGCCATTCTTGTTACCTCTGCCTTATTAGGAAGCTTTCTGTAAGGAAACTTTTCCTCATAGAATTCAGGTGTGTTAACCACATCTGGAAAAAGTAAATCTGCTAATTTGTTGTAGTCCATTGTTTTATCCTCTTCTTTCATCCATATTTGCTGTCAGCATATGCTGTTATCTCTATTCTTCTCTGCCTGTCTGGCATTGTCCTCTCTTATCTCTGACACAAGCTTGCGCCTGAACGCCCTGCAGCCATTCTCATTCCAGTACTTCTTCTGTTCCAGCTTGATTACTTCAAATGTAGTATCAGATATGTCTGATTTATAACTTATCTGAGGTGCGCTGCCCTTGTAGAATACTGTAATTGAATCATTAATTCTTTCCCTGTCCAGACCATAGTCATCAGCCATCATACGCTCAACCTCAGGGTCATCTATGCTTCTGACATGACAGTAATATCCCACAAGTCTGGCAAAAAAGTCAATATCAAATTCATCCATCCATCCGTCCCTTCCCCCGGAGAATACAACAACAGGGAATTTACGGTTATCTGAATCAATAAGATTCTTTAGCCCGGAATAGCTGTTTACGTCAATACCAGTCACATTCTCTTTAAGCTTATCAACATCATATATTCCAATATTATCTGCTATCTCACCATAGAAATTAGGACGTGAGAACAGAACATTCTCATTATCCCTGTACCTTTCCTTAGGTTCAGCATACTGGTTTACCACAAAAAATGAAATCCTGCCATCCACATTCTTAAGCACAGCCCTGGAAATCCATATTCTGCTGGCAATCTTGGAATCAATATGGGTTGATACCTCTTCAAAATACATGGCATCTTCATCATATTTTACCATAACAGAATATCCCGGTTCCGAACCACTGTAATTATCCACAGTATCAGGAAGACCTGACAGACATTTGTTATATCTTGATTTAATCCATGCATATATGTATCCGGAAGCCTTTTTAAATGCCTCCAGTGTACCAATATTACCTGTTTCAAGCATGGTTTCAGACTGGAATACAATGAATCTGCCCAGAACCTTGAATGGTTCAAACTTCTTATGCTTGTTTCCAGCAACATCATCCTGCCCGGACTTACTGTCAATAATGGCAAAGGCTTTAAAAAGCCTCTCATCTCTCGGACCAATCTCATTGACTATCCTTACAATATAGTCGATGGACAGTTCAGGTATCTGGGCAAAATCCTGGGTGTTATTCCACAGCTTTGATATGGCATTGCCTCTTGGAAATTTAAAGAATCTCTTTGCCAGTTCTGTGTCCTCATCAAATACATGTTCAATCTCAGGACTCATAAGGTCACTGTTCATCTTAAGCCGAAAATGACATCTTATCATGTCGCCCCATTTGTGATCCTTGTAATGCTGGTGTCCCAGGTCTTCAAGGAGCTTGACTAAGGAGTCATCACACAGCTCAAATGTGGCAAGGATACTGTTCATCTTTCTTGCAAGAGGCTCATTTCCCTCACCGAAAGCTGAACCCTTGTAGCGCAGGTCATGCTCAATTTCATGCCAGCCCTCAAAAGAATTGGTCCTTACCTGGACTTCAAATGTATCATCAATATAATCTGAAAGTACCGGATTAACAATAGTCTTTGCAAGATAACCTGGCAGTCTGAATATACCATTAACCTTCATAGCCTTGAACTCATATTCTGTGGTTTCTGTGGTTTCCCATATGCCTGGCTCGGCAAATAATGTATCCAGCAAGTTCCTACATATAGATACATCATCAACAAAATACAGCATAATCCTTATACCTATGAGATCCTGCATCTTCTTATCTTCATTCTCAGTACCTGGTACCCTGTACTCTTTGAAATTAAGCTTGTTGACAATAGAATCCACAGCCTTGACTCTGTACGCAATCCTATAGTAGAATCCAGCTTTTTTCAGCTTGTCTTCAATTATATTAAGCAAATCTGTCTGTACAACTTCAGGTACACGTATCTGCTCCACATTTTCTTTACAAAATAAATTATTAATCATTATTACCTCATTTTCACCATCACATAGCTATATAACATTATACTATTCTATTGGTAAAAAGGCAAATATAGACTAATTCTTAAATCCAGTGTAAGACGAAGTCTGAAGAATTTCCTCTGCCCTCTTAATTTCCTCACCTGTTGGCGGATTAACACCTTCGAGTTTATAAGGTATTCCCAGTTCTTTCCATTTGAATACCCCCAGTGTGTGATATGGCAGGATTTCAAACCTATCCACGGTTTTAAGGGATTTAACGAATTCAGAAAGCTTTTTCAAATCATTTTCATCATCTGTAACCCCAGGAACAAGCACGTGACGAATCCACATCTTCTTTCCATGGTCAGACAGATATTCTGCCATCTTTAATATATTGCTGTTATCCCACGATGTGAGAGCTTTATGTTTTTTTGCATCAATATGCTTAATATCAAGAATAAACAGGTCTGTATATTTTATCAGCTCATTGAATTTACTGATAAATGGTTCTTCTAATTTAAATGGATTGCCTGATGTGTCCAGAGTAGTATTAACCCCCTCAAGTTTTGCAAGCCTGAAAAGTTCTGTAACATAATCAATCTGAAGCAGTGCCTCTCCTCCACTTACAGTTATACCGCCATTATTTCTCCAGTATGGCTTGTATCTCAACGCTTTTTTTAATGTATCCTGTGGTGTCTCCTCATAAGAATTATCATCCTTTAAAGCCCATGTATCAGGATTATGGCAGTAACTGCAGCGCATTCTGCATCCCTGTAAAAATACGATATATCTTACTCCTGGTCCGTCTACAGAACCGAAGCTTTCAGTGGAATGTATTATTCCTTTAATCTCTTCACTCATTTTCCCAAATACCCCCTGACTATATTATATCCTATAATTCACTTTCTCTTTAAAAAACTTCTGGAATATTATGGAAATATTCCAGAAGTCTATGTAATCTTATTACTGATTAAGAACAGGTCATCTGTCCTGCTCTGCAATCGGTTTAAGTAGAATGACACATATGCAGGGTAACTGTATTACTTAGCACGTGCCTTCTTAACTACCTCAACAGCCTCTGCTGTCATCTCTTTAATCTTGTCGAATTCGCCAGCCTTGATAAGGTCACCCTTAACCATCCAGCTTCCACCACAACAGAAAATCTTATCACATGCAAGATAATCCCCGATGTTCTTTGCATTGATACCACCTGTTGGCATAATTCTTACGTTAGTATATGCTGCACACATAGCCTTAATCATAGCAAGTCCACCTGCTGCTTCAGCTGGGAAGAACTTAACTCTTGTAAGACCACGCTTAACAGCCTGGGCAAGCTCAGATGGTGTAACGATACCAGGTACTACCTCGATATTCTTTGAGATACAGTAATCAACGATTTCTGGATCAAATCCTGGGCTTACAATTAATGAAGCTCCTGCTGCAACTGCACGGTCAACCTGCTCTGTTGTAAGAACTGTACCTGCTGCAAGTACCATATCTGGATAAGCCTCATGCATCTGACGGATTGACTCCTCAGCAGCTGCTGTACGGAATGTAACCTCTGCGCATGGAAGTCCACCCTCATATAAAGCCTTAGCTAATGGAAGTGCATCCTTAGCATCGTTTAATACTACTACTGGAATTACTCCAAGTTCCTCAAATTTGTCTGCCATTGTTCCCATATTAATATATGAACTCCTTTCAATTGCATAATATTTGCTTTCTTAATTATATACATTTTTCTTAAAATTGGAAGTACTTTTTATAAGTTTTCACTTTTTTGGCTTGTGGGTGTTCCTGATTGTTTTCTTTTTCTTAGGGGCACATGATTTGTCCCGTCCCGGAACTTCCTGTTTCCCTGCCTGACTCTTTCCTATATGTGAATTTCTACTTTTTTCTCCGTATCCTCCTGACTTTGCAGCCATCTTTCTTGGCTTAATAAGACATTTTGGTCCGAATCCAATCAAATCATCCCTGCCCTGGGATTTCAATGCTTCATACACCAGGTCATAATTATCAGGATTTCTGTACTGGATAAGTGCCCTCTGCATAGCCTTCTCATGAGGACTGTCAGGAACATATACCTTCTCCATGGTTCTTGGGTCATATCCTGTATAATACATACAGGTTGATATAGTGGATGGTGTAGGATAGAAATCCTGTACCTGCTCCGGCATATATCCCATGTCCCTGACAGATTCTGCCAGCTGTATTGCATCCTTCAACGTACTTCCCGGATGGGATGACATAAGATAAGGCACCACATACTGGTTTAATCCCAGCTGTTTATCTATCTTCTCATATTTTCTGATAAATTCCTGATACACTGCATTTGACGGCTTGCCAAGAAGACGTAAAACGTTATCAGATACATGCTCTGGTGCAACCCGTAACTGTCCGCTGATATGATATTTGACCATTTCCCTGAAAAATGTATCATCCTTATCAGCCAGCAGGTAATCAAAACGTATACCGGACCTTATGAATACCTTCTTGACACCAGGCAGCTTCCTTAGCTTTCTTAAAAGCTCAAGATAATCCTTATGGTCCACATCCAGATTGCCACATGGTTTAGGAAAAAGACACTGTCTTGTTGGGCACACGCCTTTTTCCAGCTGTTTCTTACATGATGGATGCCTGAAATTAGCTGTAGGACCACCAACATCATGGATATAGCCTTTGAATTCAGGGTCTTTCGTCATCTCCACTGCTTCAGCAATAATTGATTCATGAGACCTTACCTGTACAGTCCTCCCCTGATGGAATGTCAACGCACAGAAACTGCAGCCACCGAAACACCCTCTGTTGCTCGTAAGTGAGAACTTAATCTCCCTTATTGCCGGTACTCCTCCATCCTTCTCATACATTGGATGATATGTCCTCATATATGGCAAATCATATACATCGTCCATCTCCTGTGTAGAAAGGGGAGCTGCCGGTGGATTCTGGACCACATACACTCCATTTGGATAAGGCTCCACAAGTGTCTTTGCAATAACAGCATCTGTATTGGTGTACTGGGTGTAGAAGCTCCTGGCATATGTCTCCCTGTCTTCTTTTACCTGTTCATATGAAGGAAGCATGACATAATCATATATAGATGATAAATCCCTTGTCTTATACACGCTTCCCCTTATAAATGTAATATCCTTAATATCAATTCCCGACGCCAGGGCATCTGCAGTTTCCACCACAGACCGCTCTCCCATTCCGTAAAGAAGCAGATCAGCCCCGGAATCAAGAAGAAGAGAATGTTTTACCTTATTCGACCAGTAATCATAATGGGCAAGACGCCTTAAAGATGCCTCAATTCCTCCCACAATTACTGGTGTTTTTCTGTATGTTCTCCTAATCAGGTTACAGTATACAATAGCAGCATAATCCGGTCTCTTTCCCATTACCCCACCCGGAGTATATGCATCCGTACTTCTTCTCTTCTTGGAAACTGTGTAATGGTTCACCATGGAATCCATGTTGCCGCTCATTACCAGAAATCCCAGTCTTGGCTCTCCGAGAACTGTTATACTCTTATCATCCCGCCAGTCAGGCTGGGATATAATGCCTACCGAATATCCATGAGCCTCAAGGACACGGCTTATTATGGCATGTCCAAAGGATGGATGATCCACATAGGCATCGCCGATAACATATACGAAATCCAGCTGTTTAATTCCTCTTTTTTCCATGTCAGCCCTTGATACAGGCAAAAAATCTCTAATCATAATCCCATTCCTTAAACATTAACTTCTATAATCAGGTCATGTCAGCCCAGTCAAGCGCACTTCTGACCGCTCTTTTCCATCCTTTAAGTCTTACATCTCTGTCAAAATCAGACATCTGTGGTTTAAAAGATGCCCCAAGCTGCCAGTTAATCTTAATATCATCAATATTATCCCAGTATCCAACTGCCAATCCTGCGAGGTAAGCAGCCCCAAGAGCTGTAGTCTCTATACATTGTGGTCTGTAAACCACTGAATTAATCATATCCGACTGGAACTGCATAAGAAAATCATTAGCACTGGCACCGCCATCAACCTTCAATTCCTTAACATCTATTCCCACATCTTCCTCCATTGCCTTAAGAACATCACAAGTCTGGTAAGCAATAGATTCAAGAGTTGCTCTTATAAAATGTTCCTTGGTGCTGCCTCTTGTTATTCCTACAACTGTTCCCCTTGCAGAGGAATTCCAGTAAGGTGCTCCCATTCCTGTAAATGCTGGAACAACATACATCCCATCTGTATCACTAACCATCTTTGCGTATTCCTCTGACTGAGGGGCAGTCCTTATCATTCTCATTCCGTCCCTGAGCCACTGTATAGATGCCCCTGCTACGAACACACTTCCCTCCAGTGCATATTTAACAGAGTCCCCTGTACTGGCTGCAATAGTGGTGATAAGCCCATGTTCAGATTTAACAGGCCTGTCTCCTGTATTCATAAGAAGAAAGCACCCTGTTCCATAAGTATTCTTTACATCCCCTGCCTCAAAACAGCACTGGCCAAACATAGCAGCCTGCTGGTCACCGGCTGCACCACATATAGGAATACTTCCTCCGAATACAGAAGGGTCTGTATATCCGTATATACAGCTGGAAGGCTTTACCTCTGGAAGCATATTCACAGGAATATTAAAGTAATCAAGCATCTTCTTATCCCACTCTAAGGAATGGATATTGTAAAGCATAGTTCTTGATGCGTTAGTGTAATCCGTTACATGAACCCTGCCTCCTGTCAGCCTCCAAATAAGCCACGTATCCACTGTGCCAAACAGAAGCTCTCCATTCTCTGCCATTGCCCTTGCACCATCAACATTATCAAGAATCCATGCTATCTTACTTCCTGAAAAATACGCATCTGGCACAAGTCCCGTAGTTTCCTTCACATATTCTTCCAATCCATCCGATTTAAGCTTATCAATGTAATCTGCTGTTCTCCTGCACTGCCAGCATATAGCATTAAATACAGGCTCTCCGGTATACTTATTCCACACAATTGTAGTCTCTCTCTGGTTGGTAATACCGATTCCTGCAATGTCCTCAGCCCTTACTCCTAGCATAGCCATTGCCTCAATTCCAACAGCAAGCTGTGATGACCATATCTCCATCGGACTGTGTTCCACCCAGCCTGGTTCAGGATATATCTGGGTAAATTCCTTCTGTGCCATGCTGCATATCTTACCTGTTTTATCAAATAATATACACCTTGAACTTGTAGTTCCCTGGTCTAATGCCATGATATATTTCATAGATTGCCTCCTTTATCTGCCAGACTAGTTATATTGCAAAAAATATTTCGATATATTATTTTCTTGAATTTTCTAACTCTAATAAATATTTATCATAATCAGATAAGAACTGCTGATCCTGAATAATCCGATATTTTTCAAACTCCGTCAAAGCATGTTCTTCTGCAATTTTTGCCGTTATCTTTCCAGCTCCTTGTAATATTTCTCTATCATCTGCCTGCAGGAAAATATCTAATCTGTTTGCCCAATCTTCCATTGTCATTGGGATTTTTCTTTTTGCTCTATCCTCCGCTAAATCAAGATATGCCGATACAATTCTTGATAATGAACCAAGTTCTTCTTGTGTTAGATAATTTTTCGCAACAATCACATCACTAGGTATGATTTTCATCCATTACCCAACCTTTAATTGTATAAGTGGTTGCAATTTGGTTAATCCATTTTCTAAACTGTACTGCCCGCTCAGAATTAACTTTAAAACCTACAGCGATTATCATTGGAAGATTGTAGTGAACTAAATCTCTTTCCACTTCACGCAAACCTTCTTTTTGAACTGTCAAGAAATTCTTTACAGTTGAATCTTCATCTAATTCATTGTCATCATAGATTTTTTGAATATGCTGACTAATATTTTGCTTAGTTGTATCATACATCGTTGCCATCATCTTCTGAGTCATCCAAATCGATTCCTCAAAATATAACACTTCCATATTAACATCTCCATTGCCAGTAGATGCCACATATGATAAATACTCTCCAGCTGAACTCCTGATAGAAATATCCTCTTTTCTTATACTCATCGCCTGTAAACTCCTTAAATTTTTCTAATGTCATCAAACGAACGAATAACACACTCCATCTGGTCACTTATATATTATCATATATTTTTTATTATTATACACACAAATACACGTTGTGTATATTTTACCATAAGTAGTATAACTACACAACGTGTATATATTAATTTGCTATATTCATTTATTTATCAAATGCCTTCCTGCCCGGATATACAGAAGCCTCACCAAGTTCTTCTTCAATTCGAAGAAGCTGGTTATACTTAGCCACTCTCTCACTCCTGCTTGGTGCACCTGTTTTAATCTGACCGCAGTTAAGTGCAACTGACAAATCTGCAATTGTAGTATCCTCTGTTTCGCCAGAACGATGACTTGCTATAGCAGTGTATCCAGCCTTGTGGGCCAGCTTGATTGCCTCAAGAGTTTCAGATACAGAGCCAATCTGATTAAGTTTAATCAGGATAGAATTGCCACATCCAAGTTTAATGCCCTTTGCCAGACGCCCTGTATTAGTTACAAACAAATCATCTCCAACAAGCTGTACCTTACTGCCAAGCTTGAAGGTAAGTTTTTTCCATCCATCCCAATCCTCTTCATCAAGAGCATCCTCAATGGATATAATTGGATATTTCTCCACAAGCTGTTCCCAGTGACATATAAGCTCATCGGAAGTATATTCCGTTCCAGCTTTTGGCAGTCTGTAATATCCTTTTCCCTTTTCACTCTTCCACTCACTTGATGCAGCATCCATAGCAATCATGAAATCTCTGCCAGGTTCATATCCTGCTTTCTTAACAGCTTCAAGAATGGTTTCCACAGCCTCTTCATCAGTTTTTAGCACTGGGGCAAAGCCACCCTCGTCACCTACAGATGTGGCAAGACCTCTGTCCTTAAGAATCGCTGCAAGGTTATGAAAAACCTCCGCGCACCAGCGGAGCGCCTCCTTAAAACAGCATGCTCCCACAGGCATTATCATGAATTCCTGTACATCAAGCCCGCTTGACAGAGCGTGGGCACCACCATTTATTATATTCATCATAGGAACTGGCAGCCTGTTACCAGACAGACCTCCAAGAAAACGGTACAACGGAATTCCCAGGGATGCTGCTGCAGCCCTGCTGCATGCAATAGATACAGCAAGAATTGCATTTGCACCAAGAATAGATTTATCATCTGTTCCGTCAGCATCAATCATAGCCTTGTCCACCCTGTATATATCAGAGGCATCAAGACCAGTGAGTGCCTGATTAATAGTGGTGTTAATGTTATTAACTGCCTTGGTAACACCTTTTCCACCATATCTTTCCTTATCATCATCACGCAATTCCAAAGCCTCGAATTCACCTGTTGAAGCTCCTGAAGGAGCAGCACCCCTTCCAACTGTTCCATTCAGAAGATGTACCTCAGCCTCCACTGTGGGATTACCCCTTGAATCAAGGATTTCCCTGCCTGTAACCTTTATAATCTCTGTACCAGCCATATTCAGCCCTCCTTGAAGAAAAACATTTTTCTTAAGTATTAGCAGAATATGGTTTTTTATTCATTGGGGTAAATTGCATTCTTTATTTGTATTGCACCATAAGTTATGATAAAATAACTGCGTATGATATATTGTATATCCTTATATTTTCCATTATACATTGAGGTGAATTTATGAATACTGATGAAAATTTAAGATATTATATGGATGAAACTTCTGCTCCATATCCAGAGAATGAATGTCCTTATCCAAGAACAAAAGAAGATGATGCATTTGATGAAATGATAATTGAAAAATATCATCTTAATACAGAAGATTATCAACCTTCACAACGTATGCATACGCTTTCGGATTTTTTACATAATGCATAATTCATGTGCATCCACCTTGCCTCTAGCTGCTATACACAAAGTAGCATCAATCCCCGTTAAGGTATTTAGCAATCAGTTCGGCATCTTCAGTAGTAAGATGTCCATCTCCGTTACAGTCGCCATCCTTGTAAGCTGCAACAGCATTGTTTCTTATCATCTTACCATAAGTTATGTTACCGTAGGTTGTTCCATTGGTATCTGTAAAGTTTTCTGAAACAACACAATTTAATGAACCTACTACTTTATATGTTACTTTCCACTGGGTAAAGTTATAACCTATTCTGGTTGGTGTATTAGACGATACAACAATACTTGTTCCGTAGTACTTTGTCATGTCTTCCGGACCCGGAATATCATTTCCGGCTGCATCCTTGCCATATGTACCGCCATTAGCATCGTATGCTACGGTATGTATTGTTCCACAGTTTACTGTATCCGTTGTCCCAGTATTTATTGTTTTAGTCGGGATTGTATATTCATAGCCCGGAGATTTGTTATCCCCAACCATTAGAAATACATTCTCATCCGAAGATTTTATTTTAGCCGATACAGTATATCCCGGTATTTCAAGATAAGAAAACTCTCTTGACTGAGTAACCTGAGTACCGCCATTTACATAGCCTGTGATATAGGCAAAATCATTTGTGGCTGGTTTACCATTCAGGGTGAATGCAATATTATAAGGTACCTTATCTATACTCCACACAGCATATAAAGTTGTATTACTATTTACTTTGTATGCTCTTCCTGCAGTTAATGTCCCCGCAGGAGGATCTGCATTATATGGCAAATTATTGTATGATGGATTTGTATTCCAGCCTAAAAATTTGTAATTTGTTCTTTGAGGCGAAACATATGGTATGGCTACACTACTTCCAGACCATACTGTTTGTGCTGAAGGAGCCCCTATTCCTCCATTAGCATCATACTTTAATGTATATGCATTTGGTATTGTTGTTGAATCTGAATCACTTGAAGCACCATAATATACAATTGGACCTCCAATCCAACTATAATCCTCCATAGATGAAGGTGTGGTAACATCAATTCTGCAAGTTCTTCCACTTTGAGCAGTTGTAACGGGGTATGAACCACTTGTCCCAGATTGAGACGCATCACCACTTTTGACTAAACTTCCTCCGCAATAAAGAACCCAACTACCATCAGTACTTGATTTTGCAGTGTATGCTAAATGTCCTGTTGTAGCAGAATCTTTAACGAAACTTAATTGTGCTGTTGAAGTAGATGGAAAATGATAACTTCCACCTCCGCTGCTACCTCCACTACTACCTCCACTACTACTTCCGCTACTGCCAGATCCTAAACTTTGGGTTGCACTGCGCGAATAACCTGTCCAATCATTTCCAAAAGAATCGCCACCACTTAGATATGTAATAGTGGCTGTTGCTGTAACTGAATCAGAACAATTAAATGTACCAGATTCTGAAACAAGATTACAAGAACCCCATTCTGCGTTGTAAGAACCACTTGTAACATCTATTGTTGTTCCATTATAGGTTAATGTTACTTCATAATCACCCCTAGCTGGGTAAAAAGCACCACCACTAGGTCCATCTGAATTGATAACTTCCCGAACATCTACGGTTATGCTATAAGTAACAGTACTTCCACTTCTACTTAAGGATAATGAAATACTATGAGGATATTCTCTATCCGGATTCGATGCATATGTTTTCATAGGAATAGATAACAGTGTACTCATAATAATAAAAGCTATCATTATAAAAGAAATGATAGATAATCGTAATTTTTTGACACTCATTAATTATTGCCCCTTTCCATAAAATATTATTATTTCGATATATAATCGCTTTTATATATATGACAGTTTATTTTATTTTAAAGAAAGGAGTTTGTTGAGATATTTAACCAATAAAAAAGCTCTCAACCAATATGAGAGCTTTCTATATGTTATTATATTTTAATCAATTACTTAATTTTACCTATTTTTCTGAAATGTTGTATACTAGATGCTAAGTCACGGTTAATTTGTTCATATACTTCTTCCTCTGAATACGCCCAATATTTTATTGTACTTGTAATACGAACATCACCATAATAAAACTCATATAAAGGACCTGCTACATTAGAGGTATATATATATGTTACACCCTCCGGAATATTAACCTTGCTCATATCAATAGAAGCTCCATCATATAACTTCTTTACACCCTTTTCGTCAACTTTTGTATTTAATACAGTTAACGAACCTGCATTAGTAATAGGCTCTGGGCTTTCAACTGGTTCATCTGGTTGACCTGATGGAGGAGCAGAACCTTCTACAACAACTGGCTCTGGTGCTTCTATAACTGGTTCAGCCGGTGCTTCTGCTGGTGTTTCTACTACCTCAGCCGGTGCCTCTTTAACCACTTCTGTTGCTTCCTCACTTGCAGCCTGTGTTTCTGTCTGAGCCTCAGTTACAGCCTCTGTAGCTGCTTCTGTAGTAGCTTCTGTTACAGACTTCTTTGTTTCATTCTCTACCTTAACTGGTGCAACTGTTGTGGCAGTTGTTGTATTTACCTCAGCTGCTGATTTGTTCTTTGACCCGCAGCCTGCCATTGTGACAAGCATAAGGGCTGTCATGCCTATTACGGCTAGTGTCTTCTTGTTGTACATTGTTTTTTACTTCCTTTCTTTTTGTATCTTCGTCAACATTTATGGTCTTTTTCCCTTTCTGCAGAAGTATTCAATGACAGCTTCTTCCTGTTCTTCGTCATCTAACATTCTTGATAAGCTGCGTATTTCATCCTGGTACAAATCTTTATGTAAAGGGCTTGGGTCACTTTTGTATTCTTCCAATTGTTTAAGCAGCTGTAAAGGTAAGTCAAAATTAAAATATATGTTGTTTGACATTATACAGTCCTTTCTTTACAGATTCATATTATCATCATCTATATCATCAGTCTTACGAAGTTTTTTTTTATTAAGGATATCTATTGCCTTTTCGTATGCTGGAGTCAATATTAACTCATATCTCTTTTGTAGCATTATATTATAGAATTCTTTGCGGATATCTGATATCTCGTCCATATTGTTAATAAACTCATTGATATTTCTGATGTTAATCTTAGGATATACACGCAACAAAGCGTCTGTACAATCCGGATTAGATAGTGAATTAATATATTCTTTATAATTGATTTTTTCTCCGTTATCGAATTCTAAAGCTGCTTTAGGAAATATATTAATTCTTTTATTAATCTCTTCTTCATCATTAATTACAGCAGGAATAGCATCATCAGATATTTGAGGATATAAACATGAACCACAGTCATATATCGGAGCCAGCTTAATGTCATTGTCCTTATTAATTAAATATCCCCAGTTATTGCCATGTCGGTCAAAATTATCAAAAAAACTATCAAAAATAAAAGTATCCCAGTATCTTTCTAATGCTATTTTACCTTGTTCCCTGTTGAAATATATATTTTCTTCTCCTAATATGTCATATATTTCTGAAATTTTTGGAACTCTTCCCGGCTTTGTAACTGCCAAAGCATTTTGAATATGAATCTTTCAATGAATCTTCATCAGTTTCTATTCTATCAGATAATTTTAGCATATATCTTTTATTGTTATATATAATGCCTCTTTTTTGGTCCGAACCACCATAATTGCTCATCAGGTCAATAGGAGCATTTGTAAAATCAATCATTATATTTCCTCTTTCAAAATTTCTCTATATATGTTACATGTAACATATGACAGAATACAACATTTAAAACTCACTTTTAATATTTTAAATCATATTCAATTTTTTAGCGACTTGATACAACCGGCTATTTGGCTTTAATTCCAAATTATCTTTGATTACCATTTTTAATAACACAATGTCATCTTCTAATTTGCGTTCATATTCGCCTTCTTTATAAGGAACATCTGTCTCATCCATTAAATACATATCAACAGCATTATTATCCATTTTCCATCCATCCTCCTGCAGAAAAATCACATTTTCTGATTCTATTATAGCATGGAACCATTAATTCATTCATACGATATATCATACCAATCTTATAGAATTCAGCCCGTTGTTTTGAACATACTAATTTACCATTATGAATCTCTGGAATATTGTCAATAATTTTACATATTTCATCCATATTGTTCTCAATAAGAGGTATATTCCTCATAACAGCAGCTTTAAAATCACTATTTTCATAATCTTCAAACAGGAACCTGACGCATACTGGTTTTCCGTTTATATGAAATGCTGTAGCAGTATT
Source organism: uncultured Eubacterium sp. (assembly GCA_945946665.1). Lineage (GTDB taxonomy): Bacteria > Bacillota > Clostridia > Lachnospirales > Lachnospiraceae > Lachnospira. Next base: position 4,956 of record CAMEWO010000009.1, on the reverse strand, counting down.
TAAAGCACTATTCCTAATCTTTTCCGGATTTTGCATATAATCTTCTATCATATTTTCTGATAAATTATCAGAAAATGATGCGCCATTACCAAATATAGGGGCAATCCTGTCTCTTACATCACAACGCAAGATTCCCCAATTCTCATCATTTCTGTCATTGTTGTTAATAAGTACATCTACAACTAAACAGTCCCAGAATCGTTCTTTTAATCCTTTAACTGAATTCAAAATATCATTATAATCTATATGCAATAACATCTCATCAAGATTTATAAGATGTGATGGAGCTGAGCCAGAGAAATCCTTTTCAAGTATTTTTGCCAATTCTTCATTTACAGCATTTTTAATTGTTCTAATTTCAAGCAGCATTTCATTATTCTTTCGGAAATCTTTGCAGGCAACCGCTATTTTACCTTCATATTCAATCAACTTTGTTTCATGCGTATCATAACCTAAAGCAGAATATATCTGACTTCCAATATATTCGGACAAAGGAGATGTCGTATATGATAATTCAGATACGTTCACTCTTTTTATCCTTTTAGGCAATTTAATCATCCAGGGTTCATTATTGTATATTACACCTCTTTTTGCCCCAGCCATACCGCCATACGTACCGTTTCTATCGCTTAATGGCAAATTACTCCAATCTTCAATGTTTAACATAACTTGTACCTTCTTGTTACAGTATTATATTTACTACTTTTAATATACTATAACACATAATATAAATCACCTTTAAGAGTCCAAGTTTACATATCTTTTATACCTCAAGAATATATGACCGAAGTAATTTAAAAATTGTATGTTCAGTATTGTTAATTATCATGTGTTAAAAACATTTCTCCCTTCAGCATATCTTCAAAACAACTTATAATTGAGGAATTGTACGTATTTCTTATTATTTCATCTGCTTTAATAACATCTTGGGCAGTTTCTACCGGTATTTTTAATTTGTCGTGAATGAGCCCACATACATAATTTTCTATATCTGCAATAACATCGTTGTTCTCTTCGATATATTTTAATTCCCAGCGATTGTATAATCCCTTATTATATTTTCCGACATTAACCCCGCGAAGAATTAAGTCATTTTGGTTCTTGTCATTTATATCCATATTATTTAATTCAATTTCGGCTTTCATAATAAGCAATTACCCTCTTACATATCATCTTGTAACCACTGAGCTTATGACCAGATATCTTCTTCTGGAATATACTCGCCTCGTTTCATTTCAGCATCGCTTTTTTCGAGAAGTTCTCTTTCTTCATCCGTTACTTTAGTAAAGTCAGGATCCCATGCTGTTATAAGCTTTTTAATCAATTCATTTTCCATCGAAATATCCCCATCTGCGTATAACTCACTTGTAAAATTTTTCAAAAATCTCAGCAGAAACTTTTTTCCCTCAACACAAAGCCATACAGATTTATGTGCCAATGCTTTTTATAACTGCCCTTACTTCCCTACTGCTTAATCCGGTTTTATAGTCAGTAAGATATATGTTAATCCTGCTTCTATCTGGGAAAAGTGATGCATCATCATCCAGAATAACGTACTTATTGACACCATTCCTTCTAATATAGTACTCTATCTCTTCCTGTCTTGTTTTGTTTGATTTCACTGTGGAACCATATATTCCCAGGTTATATTTATGCAGGACAGTGTTAAGCGGTAACAGAACAGAATCACTTTCATCGTTACTCATTGCGAACCGCCATGTTGACGATAGAATAATCCGAAGGTCATATTTTTTATGCAGTTTATTGATTAATTCATCAAAAGCCTGCAGACATTCCGGATTCATATAGAATTTTTTATCCCAGTCTGACCTTCTGTTAAGAACTCCATCTATATCAAGAAATAAATATACCTCTTCCATAACTCCTTCTCCCTACAGAATAACATCTGTTTTATTGCAAATCACTATTCCCATCTCCTGTGCTCTCATAATATCAGCATGTTTTAAAGGCTGTGTTGCCACAATACACTTATGTATATATTTCTCTCCAAAATGAGACACTACCGCATCAAGTTCGTACAGTGCCTCCTTCTTAAATTCCCCATTCTTGCAGGATATGAATGTCATAATGTTACCTTTTCTTGCTATAACATCAATCTCATTCTCTACATCATCACCAGGATTTCCTGTTATATCCTGATGAATCTCCCCATCCCAGTCAATATGCACTCCAGTAAGACATTCATCATACTCACCTTTTTCCATCAAACCAAAATATGTATGAAGTTCCAGAACCAGCCCCGGATCAGTAAGCAGATTTCTTGCAATTTCACTGCTGAAACTCAACTTGAAATATTTGTTATTAGCACTGTATGTGCTGATACATCCTGCTTTCTTTACTGCGTTAATGAATTTATTCCAATAAAGCTGGTTTCTATCATCATTAAGAATACTGCTGTATGTTTTGTTAAAATCCTTCATTGATACGCTGATATTCATCTTATCTTGTGAATATAGCTTCAACATCCTGTTAAGAACTCCACACATACTATTCCATTTGTAAGTGATGTCTGTGGATACCTCCCACAGTTTATTAATCATATCTATATATTTATCTCTGTCATCCACTGTTCTTTTACAACTCTGGTGATTATAGTTAATCCTTGCACCATACACACGGATAAGATTCTCTATGTCTACATTTATCCTCCGTGGCACAGCTTTATCCGTAATCTTAATTCCCAGTTCAGGATTTAACACATTAAGTTCATTATTAATAACATCATAGCGGTGCATAGGTGCTTTAAATAAAACTGATGCCTGTCCCAGAGCCACAAGGACAAGATCTTCTCCACCTGTTATATCTATAAAGCACTGGTTCTTATTGTCAGCCTCTCTTACTATAACCTGCTCAATTATCTCAAGTATCACACCAAGACTGTTATCATTAACCTCTATGTATTCAATATTGTCCTGTGACAAACCACACAATGAAATAAGGGATTCAGATGTATCCTGCCGTTTCTTTTCAGTCATAGTCTGTGGATAGCCTATATATACAACCTTGTCCATCTCATAGTTAAGGCATGTAATAAGATTTTCAAGAGGTTCGTTGTCAAAGAACTCTATAACCACATTATTATTCATGAATTGCTCCTTTGTAACTCGCTATTGATATACCTATAGATGGTACCTATTAAATAATACCTTCTACGCTTGTTTTAATCAAGTTTTCTTCACTACATGTACTATTTTAAAAAATTGCAAATCTGTTTCAAGAAGCGTCTATTCCAACTAAAGGTTATATAAATAGAGAAATTCCCTAATATAAACGCCTACTGCCGTGGCAGATGAAAAGTACTTTTATCATTGTTTTATTTTTCCTTGATTTGCCCGAAAATGCCCTGGTTTGCGAGGGATTTCGTTTTTTTTACGAAATGCTCTGAAATGTGTAAATGTGACAAATCAGAGCAGAATTTAGTAAGTTGTTACTACTGTTTAGTAGTAGAATTAGTAGTAAAACTGAAATGTTTACTATTAAGAAATGACAGAAACAATTACATCTATCTCTTGCTTCTGCCATTAATTATCTTATCTCCTCTAACAAACTTTTTAGATTAGGAAAAATCTTAGGTTCCAGTACATCCAAATCTGGTTCGTTATGAAAATCATCATTATCATAAATTCCAGTAGTAACCAAACACCAATTACTGTTTGGTATTCCAGCATTTTGAGCTGCCTTTATGTCACCTATCTTATCTCCAACAATATATGATTTTTTCATATCAATGTTAAATTCCATTCTCGCCCTATCAAACATTCCTGTATTAGGCTTTGCACAATTACAATTATCACTCTTTTTATGTGGGCAATAATAGATAGCATCAATTTTGCATCCTTTTCTTTTTAGAGATACTCGCAATTTTTTGTTAAACTTCTTCATTTGCTTAAGTGTAATATGGCCTTTAGCAATTCCACTTTGATTTGTTACAATAATAATTCTGTATCCTCTTTTTTGAATTTCCTTTAATGTACTAATTGTATCAGGGAAGAGTTCAAATCCTTTTTCTAAAGTAGTTTCCACTTTATCAACATGAAGGGTACCATCTCTATCAAAAAATACAGCCTTCTGCTTGTTATTTACTTTGCGTAATCTTTTTAAGTAATCACATGCCGATAGTTTTTCACATTCGACTTTCATCGGTTTTATATTAAATCTGTACAAATAATAATACCCCAAAACTATATAAACGACAAAAGAAACTACACTAATTATCGCATTTATTTTGACATCAATTTCATTATTAGAATAACACTTAAAGAAAAATGCAATAGAGCATAAAAAAGGAACTATCTTTAACAACATTTGAAAAAAACCTTTTCGACCACCAGGCATTTTTACATTATGAATTATTCTATCTTGTTTGCAATAATGTTCCCAAAAAAAGTCATAGAATTTTCTTTCATCAACGTTCAACACACGTCCTAACTCTACTTCTATATGTTCCCTGATAAATTTAACCAATCTATCATGAACTTCATAACTACTAAATATTTGAATTGAAAAAAATAAAGTCATCAATGGAATAATTAAAATAGTAAAATATGCATATTCATAATCAGTAAAAGCTATTCCCGAAAGCACACCAACAATCACAATAAACTGAATTGCTAAGTTATCTCGTTGCTGTATTCTCATCTTAAGTTCATCTCTCAATTCATCATAGGCCATCAATAAATATTGAAACTTTTGATCATCATTATCTTTTATTTCTTCAGATAACTCATAAAACATTTCCAGCTGATTGTTTTCTTTTGGATTAATCCATCCATATTTGTTTATCCTCACACTAACACACCTTTGCATTTTTAATTATAGATATTTAATTATATCATGATACATCTTTTTTTTCTACACAAGAATAACGCCCTAACTAAAAGTCTTGAATGTATTTTTAAATTCCATTTCCTCTTTCTTGAAATAGAATTTAATCTT
>CAMEWO010000008.1 GCA_945946665.1 uncultured Eubacterium sp. | reverse complement strand
CTGTCCACTTTCATGAACAGATGCCTTGTCTCAAGGCTGTTTTTTTACAGCCCCTAATCTAATGAAAATTAATCAACAGAAACGATTTCTTTCTTATTATAAGAGCCACAAGACTTGCAAACTCTGTGAGGCATCATTAAAGCACCACACTTGCTGCACTTAACAAGATTAGGAGCGCTCATCTTCCAGTTTGCTCTTCTCTTGTCTCTTCTTGCCTTAGATGACTTATTCTTTGGACAAATTGACATTCAGGTTACACCTCCTTAAAATTGTTTAAAATATCTTTGAAAACAGACATTCTTGGATCCAGGACATCTCTGTCGCAACCACATTCGGCAACATTCAGGTTTGTACCGCATACAGGACATAAGCCCTTGCAATCCTCCCTGCATAAAATCTTACCTGGTATGGAAACAAGTAATTCGCCGAAAATAAGTCTATCCACGTCGAGGTTGTATCCATCAATATAGTCTTTTTCTTCTTGTTCTTCATCCGAATCTGTCTTATTAAATTCAATTACATCATCCACGTTGAAATCAATGTTCATCTCAACGGGCTCAAGACATCTGTCACATGGAATACTTAATATCACACTGCCATTACATTGAATCTGAACCTTATCTTTTCCAGTTTTATAAGCCTGAATAACAAAAGGGTCTTTCCTGATTACTGGATAACTGTTAACACCATCATCAAGACTTGTCATATCAATATTAGCAGGATATGAAATCTCATTTCCTGAGCCGGATAGAAGTTCTCTAAAATCAATCAGCATAATTGTCTCCAATTGTACTTCCTGGTGGCAAAAAACAAGAAAATAAAGAACTTGCATTTACCACACTTTGAATATTATACGCATCAGCCTACACTTTGTCAACTATTATTTATATAAAACGACTAAAAGACTAAGATAAACTTAGCCTTTTAGAAAATATACATATATTAACAAATATTACTTTATGAGTGCAAGAGTTTCTCTGGCAATTGCAAGCTCTTCATTAGTTGGGATAACACAAAGCTTAACCTTTGAAGAAGGTGTTGAAATAATACCACATTCACCACAGGCTTTCTTGCTTGCTTCTTCATCAAGTTCAACTCCAAGGTAACCAAGATATTTTGTTACCATTGGTCTTAACCATGCAGCATTCTCACCAACTCCAGCTGTAAATGTAATTGCATCAACACCATTCATGGCAGCTGTGTAAGCACCAATATATTTAGCAACTCTGTATGCATAGGCTTCAAGAGTAACCTTTGCAACCTCGTTGCCATCCTTTGCTGCAGCATCGAGATCCCTGAAGTCAGATGAAATTCCACCTGACATACCAAGAACACCAGATTTCTTGTTGAGAATATTAAGCATTTCACTTATTGTAAGGTTTTCATGGTTACATAAGAACTCAAGAATTGCAGGATCAAGGTCACCTGAACGTGTACCCATAATAAGACCTTCAAGAGGTGTAAGACCCATTGAAGTATCAACACACTTACCACCGATTGATGCAGAAATTGATGCACCATTACCAAGATGGCATACAATTATTTTAGCGTTATCTGGATCAAGATTTGCAAATTTAATTGTTTCTTTAGAAACAAAGCTGTGGCTTGTACCATGGAAACCATATCTTCTGATATGATACTTTTCATAGTACTCACGTGGAATTGCGTAAAGATACGCCTTAGGTTCCATTGTACCCCCGAATGCAGTATCCCATACAGCAACATTCTTCTTACCAGGCATAGCAGCCTCAACAGCCTCAATACCAATTAAGTTTGCAGGATTATGTAATGGACCAAGGTCAAAGCATTCTCTAATAACCTTTTTAACATCATCATTTACAATAATTGAATCCTTGTATTTCTCTCCCGCATGGAGTACTCTGTGACCTACAGCAGCAATTTCATCTGTTGATTTAATTACACCATGAGCTGGGTCTACCAAAGCGTCAAGGACTAACTTAACTGCAATGTTGTGATCTTTCATTGGAGTCTCAACAACATACTTGTCCTTTCCAGTTGGCTTATGAGTAAGAACAGAACCATCAATACCAATTCTCTCAACAAGTCCCTTGGCAATAACACTTTCATCATCCATGTTAATTAACTGGTATTTTAATGATGAACTTCCACAATTTAATACTAAAATATTCATTGAAATAATTCTCCTTGTTATTGTATATAATGATCTTATTACTTTGATGAATTCTGAGCCTGAACTGCTGTCATAGCAACAACACCTACGATATCCTCAGCAAAGCATCCTCTTGAAAGGTCATTAACTGGCATTGAAAGTCCCTGAAGAACAGGTCCATAAGCACCAGCCTTTGCAAGTCTCTGAACAAGCTTATAACCTATATTACCTGCTTCAAGACAAGGGAATACTAATGTGTTGGCTTTTCCAGCCACCTTGCTGTCAGGTGCCTTAAGAGCTGCAACTTCAGGAACAAGTGCAGCATCAAGCTGTAATTCGCCATCAATTGCGTACTCTGGATACTTCTCGTTAGCAATCTTTACAGCATCTGCTACCATTGTTACTCTGTCATGTTTTGCACTTCCATATGAAGAGAATGAAAGCATTGCAACCTTTGGTTCTTTACCAACAAAGCTCTTAAATGACTCAGCAGATAAAGCTGCTACTTCTGCAAGCTTTTCAGAATCTAAATCTGGATTAACTGCACAGTCAGCAAAAACAAAAAGACCATTCTCACCAAGCTCACAGTCAGGAACTTCCATAAGGAAGAAACCAGAAACTGAACTGATACCTGGCTTTGTCTTTAATAACTGAAGAGCTGGTCTGATTGTATTACCCGTAGAATGACATGCACCTGAAACTGCACCATCTGCATCACCACACTTGCACATAAGACATGCGTAATACATGTAATCCTTCTCTATTGTCTCTTTAGCTATCCCAGGGGTAACACCCTTCTTACTTCTTAATTCCACGAATTTGTCGATATACTTCTGCTTATTAGGATCATTAAAAGGATCTACTATTGTAGCTCCAGTGATGTCATAGCCCTGGCTGTTTTCCTTGATTTCTTCAGGAGTACCAATAATAACAATATTAGCAATACCCTCCTTTAATATTTTCTCAGCTGCAGCAAATGTTCTTTTATCCATAGATTCTGGTAAAACAATTGTTTTCTTATCTGCTTTGGCTCTTTCAATAATTGTGTCAATAAATGCCATGATTACTGACTCCTCCTTAAAAATATAATTTTCCAGCACAAGCCGAAATCTTTAGTACATTATATACCTATTTTTGGAATAAAACAAGTTGACTATTGTTCTAAATGAAATTCATGTTGTTAATTTTAATCTAAAATGTAATAATAAATATTAATCACTTAGTAAATCGAGGAATTAGAATGAAGGCAGTTGGTATAATAACAGAATATAATCCTCTCCATAGCGGACACATACATCATATTAATATGAGCAAATCCTTGTCAGAAGCTGACGTTGTTGTCTGTGTAATGAGTGGTGATTATGTCCAGAGAGGTGAACCAGCCATAATTGATAAATTTTCAAGGGCAAGAATGGCTCTTGAAAGTGGTGTTGACCTTGTTGTTGAGCTTCCTGTTGAATATTGTCTTTCGAGTGCAGAAGGTTTTGCAGAGGGAGCAGTAAATGTACTGAATAATCTTCACGTTGATTCATTGTGCTTTGGCTGTGAAGATGCAGATGCATCTTCTATGTATGACCTTGCTGATATACTTCTTAATGAGACAGATGATTTTAAGAAATGTCTTACAAAACATCTTAACCAGGGAATGTCCTATGCAGCTGCAAGAAAAGAGGCTGTATCACAATATACTGGTGGAAAATATGATAAATTTATAAGCAAATCAAACAATATCCTTGGAATAGAATATATTAAAGCAGTTAAAAAACATAACTATGATATAAAAATCCTGCCTGTCAATAGAGAAGGTGCGGATTATAATGATGAGGTATATAGTGATTTATTAAATCCCAGTGCTACTTCAATAAGAACAGCCATACTAAATGAAAAACTTGATGAAATCGCACTGCCAGCCCAAACCAGGGAAGTTATAAGTAATTCCCCTGCTTTTCCCGTTTTTTTTGATGATTTTTCTAACTTACTGTATTATAAACTTGAGCAGGAATTAATTGGAAGTTGTTACAACAAGGAAGAATTTGTTAAAATCCTGTCACAGTACAAGGATATATCTACTGATATGGCGGGAAAAATATATAATGTATATACAAAAAATTCCAATGAAGTCTGCTGCCCTTCCTTGTCTGCTTTTGCACAAAAAATAAAGACAAAGCAATATGCTTTGTCCAGAATTAAACGGGCTTTATTAAGGATAATCCTTGACCTTTCTTCTGATGTTTCACCCAAAAGCTTTATCAGAATCCTTGGTTTTTCAGGTAAGGGAAGGAAGTATCTTTCTTATATAAAAACAATGGATGAAAATGTTCCAATAATTTCTAAAGTTGCCGATTATAAAGAATTGTACTATTTACAGATTCATGCCCATAATGTATACAGACAGGTGTGCAACGGAAAGTTCGGAGCATCACCTGTCAGCGACTATATGTTTAAACCTATTATTATAAATGATTAATTTTTAAAACTATGTATTGGTGCAGGAATTCGTCCTGTCCTGTTAACAAATGCGGAACAGTCAAACTGGTTAACAGGCATAATTGGAGCATGACCTAATAAACCACCGAATTCAACTGTTTCACCAATATTCTTTCCTATTACTGGAATAACTCTGACAGCTGTTGTTTTCTGGTTAACCATACCTATTGCTGATTCATCAGCAATGATTCCAGAAATAGTTGAAGCTTTTGTATCACCAGGAATAGCAATCATGTCTAAACCAACAGAGCATACACATGTCATTGCTTCAAGCTTTTCTATTGTAAGAGAACCATCTAAAACAGCATTAATCATTCCCTGGTCTTCACTTACAGGAATAAAAGCGCCACTTAATCCTCCAACATAAGATGATGCCATAACACCACCCTTTTTCACCTGATCATTAAGAAGAGCTAAAGCTGCTGTTGTTCCCGGTGCTCCTGCTCTCTCAAGTCCAATCTCTTCAAGAATATCAGCAACAGAATCACCGATAGCAGGTGTTGGAGCAAGGGAAAGATCAATAATTCCGAATGGAACACCAAGCCTTTTTGAAGCCTCCTGGGCAACCAGCTGACCAACTCTTGTTATTTTAAATGCTGTTTTCTTAATCGTTTCACACAATACTTCAAAATTAGCTCCCCTGACGCTTTCCAGTGCATATTTTACAACACCTGGACCGCTTACACCTACATTGATTATTGCATCACTTTCTGTGACACCATGAAATGCTCCGGCCATAAATGGATTGTCATCTGGGGCATTACATAATACAACAAGTTTTGCACATCCCAGGGAATCTTTATCTTTCGTGAGTTCTGCTGTCTCTTTGACAATCTCTCCCATAAGTCTTACAGCATCCATGTTAATTCCGGTTTTAGTAGAACCAACATTCACGGAACTGCATATTAATTCGGTGGAAGCAAGTGCCTCTGGAATTGAACGGATTAAAAGTTCATCACTTTTAGTCATTCCTTTTGATACAATGGCTGAATACCCTCCTATGAAATTAACGCCAACTTCATGAGCAGCCTTATCAAGAGTTTTTGCAATTGACACATAGTCATGTGGTTTCTTGCATGCTGAACCACCAATGAGAGAAATTGGAGTAACTGATATTCTCTTATTTACAATTGGAATACCTATTTCTTTGGAAATATCCTCTCCTGTAGATACTAAATCTTTAGCAAGACTTGTGATTTTATTGTAAATTTTATTGTTCAGCACATCCAGATTATCACTAATGCAGTCTAAAAGACTTATTCCCATTGTAATCGTGCGAACATCCAGATTTTCTTTTTCAACCATTTTATTGGTTTCTGTTACTTCATATATATTAATCAAAGCTGTTCTCCTTCAAAATGAAATAAAAATTATAATTAATTATATTCTGTGCATCATATCAAAGATTTCTTCTCTCTGGCATTTGATTGATACACCGATTTCTTCTCCTAATTTCTCAAGATCAGAAACAACTTCATTATATGATTTTGTAGATTTCGCAACATCAACAATCATCATCATGTTAAAGTAACCTGAAACAATTGTCTGGGAAATATCAAGTATGTTGATAGTTGTCTCTGCAAGATATGTACATACTTTGGCAATAATTCCGACAGTATCCTTACCAACAACAGTAATTACGCATTTTTTCATTAATCTAATCTCTCTTTCTTAATTGTATTGCTAAAAATATATCTGATATAGGTCTTACTATGACCCTTTAAAAGTAAAAAGTCAATTAAAATTTTATTCTTAGCTGCTAATAATAATAAATATTTTACAATAATATATCAGAGTAATACACACAATTACACTTCAATAATTCTTGAAGGTGTGTCTCTTTCTGCAACTGATATATTAAAATCACTTGCTTTAAACTCACTGTCTGACATGTCAATTTCACATTTAACAGTCTCAAAAGCTAATTTGTCATAATTATTTTCCTTACTAAGATGCCCAAGAAATACGTTCACACAGTGATTATTCAATATATTATCAATCAGCCTTCCTGATGCCTCATTGGATAAATGACCTTTATCGCTTAATATACGCTGCTTAAGATAATATGGGTAGCTTCCTACCTGTAATAGATTCACATCGTGATTCGCTTCAATAATCAGTGAATTGCAGTCTTTAAGATTATTGATAATATAATCATTATAAAACCCTAAGTCTGTTGCAACAGCCATGCTTTTGTTTCCACATTCAATTCTGTATGCTACAGGTTCATTAGCATCATGTGATACACTGAATGGCCTGATAACAAGATCATTAATCATAATCTCTTCATCTGGTTTTACCTGGTTAAATAAACAATGGTCTATATTCCCTGTCGATGGTGAATTTAATATACCATCCCATGTTCCTTTAGTTGCATATACAGGAATATCATCTTTTCTTGATAGAACACCAAGAGATTTAATGTGGTCCATATGCTCATGTGTAACCAGAACTGCTGAAATGTCTTTTATATCAATGTTTGCCTTATTAAGACCTTCCTGAATTTTTTTTCTGCTCACACCTGTATCAATTAGTACATGAGTATTGTCAGAACCTATATATACACAATTTCCACTGCTTCCGCTGGCAATAGTCATCATTCTCATTATGGTTTCTCCCAGTACAGATCTATTACATCCCCATCTTTCAGAGGTGCTGTATATTCACCTGTTTCTCCATTAAGATTCAGAACAACATTTCCCTGTGGCTTCGATAAATCAAATTCATAAAACTGAAAAATGTCTACAAGAATGTAATCACTTTTTCCTTTAAGGGTAACAGGTGTTCCGTTAATGAGAACTACAATATCAACAGGTAATTTAGGCTCTGGTATTTCCTCATTCTGTAAATCATTGCCTGTTCCTTCATCCGGAGTCTCACCATTATTGGATGATGAACCTGGTACATCTGAATGTGCTGTCTCAGATATATCTGATTTATCAGTATCATTATCTGAAAAATCATTGATGTTACCATATGCACCACTTCTGCTTTCATTAATATCAACAGTTTTAATATTAAAATTCTCATATACTAATGTATCATTGTCAGCTAATTCATTATTAACATACACATCACACATTGATATATCATAGTCAAGAAATGTAAACAGCTGTTCAACAGTATAATATCCTTCCATCTGGATTGAGTCATTACTCTGTACATCATAAAATTCTGACTTTAATTCACCATTTACGTAAGCAAATCTAGGGCATATTACTTTCTTATCATTAACTATAAATGTTATGGTAGAATTATATTCCTCTAACTGTCCGATTGTAATATGAGCTGGCTCACCAGCAGTAGATTCATGAACTTCAATTACATCATTCTGTTCAATCCTTGAATTAAGATTTGCACGTTTGCCATTAAGATATACCTCTGCGCCTTCACCTGGTGTCCCTCTAACAAGCCTGCTTTTACCATTAACTGTAAATTCAAGTTCTGCCCCTCTCCTTGGGAACAGTTTATCATTAGGAAAACCAATCTGCATAACAGCATCTACCACAGTCAGATGATTATTATCATACATCTTGATTCTCTCATTATTAACATTAACAAATACGAAACTGTTTTTCTGTGTATAGTAGTTTGTACATATACCTACAGGAGTCACGTACAAAGAATCCTTTATGAATCCAGTATCACCAAAATCTACTGTTGTAAGAACTTCTTCACCACGGACAGCAACTCTTTCTTTTGCAATTCCAAGGCATGCAGCAACTTTGTCTGTATAACCTCTCATTTTACCTCCACCACCAACGACAAACACAGCGTTAACAGATTTTCCACCATTAAGTTCTTTTATCTTGGATGCACATTCTTTAGCCATTTTTTCAATAACTGGAGCAGTTACTGTTCTCACCTCTGAAGCTTGTACTTTTTGGGTAAGACCCATTATATCCTTGAATGTAACAAGACCTTTGATTTTTTTGCTGGCTTCCAGTTTTATTTTCTCTGCTGTGTTAAAATCAACAAGATAATGTTTTGCAATCACTTCTGTCAGTTCATCACCAGCAAGAGGAATCATTCCATAGGCAATGACACTTCCATCTTTGGTGATGCATATATCTGAGGTACCTGCTCCAACATCTATTAATCCAATGTTTAGAAGTCTGTACTGTTCAGGAATAGCTATATTCATTGCTGCGATAGGCTCTAATGTGAGACTTGCGACGTGCAGACCGGCATATTCAACAGATTCATACAGGCCATCAACAACTTCTTCCGGAAGGAAAGTTGCAATCAATGTAACACCAATCTTGTTTGCTTTATGTCCTTCAAGACTGCTGATTTCAAAAGAATTAAGCTTATATGTAATAGGTGTATTACCAACACAGTAATATTTAACATCATCTGAATTCTCATTGATAATGGAATGTGCCTTCTCAACTGCAAGTAGATTAAGGGAATAAATATGTTCTGAATTAACTCTTGTCTCATCCTCAAACTCAACTTCTGCTGAAGATTTAATTGTTTTAAGAACACGTCCGGCAGCAGCTATACATACATCGGTAAGAGTAAAACCCAGCTGTCTTTCAAGGTCATTCTTTACCCTTCTTATTGTATCTCCAACTTTATAAATATCATGAATCTGTCCATCAAGCATGGAACGTGTATCATGTTCAGCCTGAGCCATTGCTGCAATATGAAAAATATTGTGCTCAAGATATCCAACAACACCAACAATGCTCCTGGTTCCAATATCCAGACCAAACACCAGGTCATTTTTTACAGAAGATAAATCTGCCATGACTTTCCCTCCAAATTTGTACAAAACATTAAAAAAAATATATCATAATTATAATAATTTAACAAGTTGTGACTGTGTATAAGATAAATTACCACTATTGTCAATTACATGATCACATTTTTTAATATATTCATCCTGTGACATCTGGGAATTGATTATCAGACTGATTTTCTCGTCAGTGTACCCTCTGTCAGTTTTTAATCTTTCTTTTCTTATATTGATGTCTGCTGTAATAAACCATACTTCATCACAGAATTCTTCGTAATGTTCTTCAAAAAATAAAGCTGCTTCCACAAAAATGTAATCAAAAGAATTCTCTCTTTTAAGTTCGTCTATTATTTTTATGATTTCTTTTTTTACCAGTGGATGGACAATACTGTTTAGAAGCTTACGCTTATCGTCATCATCAAATATAATATCAGCAAGATAATTTCTGTTTACTGATCCATCCGTTGATATACATCCTTCTCCGAACTCCTGTGATATTTTATATACCAGGCTGCTCCCAGGTTTGTACAGGGATTTTGCTATATCGTCAGCCATAATAATGTAAGCGTTGTATTGATTTTTAATAAGATTTAAAACTGTGGATTTACCACAGCCTACACCACCTGTAATGCCAATTATTCTCATACTTTTGTCCTGTAATTAATGTGCCTCAAACCAGTTGTTTCCCTGTTGTAGATCAATCTCCAGGGGAACTTTTAGTTTGGCAGCATTCTTCATGCCGTCTGATATTATTTTCTTTACATCATCAATTTCATCAACTGCCGTTTCTACAAGAAGTTCATCATGAACCTGAAGGATAAGTTTTGATTTATATCCACCCTGCTTTAATGAGTTATATACATTAATCATTGCCAGCTTAATTATATCAGCTGCACTTCCCTGGATAGGTGCATTCATTGCAACACGTTCTCCAAAAGATCTTTGCATAAAATTACTTGAATTAAGTTCAGGTATAGGCCGTCTTCTATTATACATTGTAACAGAATAACCTGTTGCCTTAGCTGATTCAACCAGTCCGTCAATAAAAGATTTTATTGTTGGATATGTTTTAAAATATTGTTTAATATACTCATCAGCTTCTTTTTTTGATATGCTTAAATCCTGACTTAATCCAAATGAACTGATTCCATATATTATTCCAAAATTAACTGCCTTGGCATTCCTTCTCTGCTGGCTTGTTACCTGGTCAAAAGGAATATTAAATACCTGTGAAGCTGTAATTCTGTGGATATCCTGGGCAGAATTATATGCTTCAATCAGCTTATCATCTCCAGACATATGGGCAAGAATTCTAAGCTCAATCTGAGAATAATCAGCATCAAGAAAGACATATCCGTCTTTTGGTATAAATACTTTTCGAATCTCTCTCCCAAGTTCCATTCTAATTGGAATATTCTGAAGATTTGGTTCGGTACTGCTTATTCTGCCTGTTGCAGTTATTGTCTGGTTAAATCGGCTGTGAATTCTTCCATCTCCTGCAATGAAAGGTACAAGACCATCTGCATATGTGGATTTCAGCTTGGTTAATGTCC
Source organism: uncultured Eubacterium sp. (assembly GCA_945946665.1). Classification (GTDB taxonomy): domain Bacteria; phylum Bacillota; class Clostridia; order Lachnospirales; family Lachnospiraceae; genus Lachnospira. The sequence continues at coordinate 68,966 of CAMEWO010000008.1, read as the reverse complement.
TGTACATAAGAATCTTATCTACAATTGGATAATCAAGTGCAAGCTTTTCTAAAACATCAGCAGATGTGGAATATCCACTTTTTGTTTTCTTACTGCATGGCATTCCAAGTTTTTCAAACAGAATGACACCAAGCTGTTTAGGTGAATTAATATTAAATTCTTCCCCTGCTTCTTTATAAATGTCTGCCTCAATAACTGAAATTTTCTCGGCAAGCATGTTACTATATGTGGCAAGCATATCCCTGTCAACCCTTACACCCTGTATTTCCATATCTGACAGAACAAATGAAAGGGGCATCTCTAAAGTATCAAAAAGTTCATAGCAATTGTTTTCAATTAGTTTATTTTTTATTGGAATCCAGCATTCTCTGGCGGTATATGCCTTTGAACATGCGTATTTTACCAGATTATCAATATTAAGCATACATAACTGGCTTAGCGTATTTTTACCAACAAGTTCAGATTTAGCTGGGATACTAATATGCAGATACTCTAAAGCAAGATTGTCACTGTCAAAATAATCGCTGATTGGATTGAGAAGATATGCTCCTAAAGCAATATCTGCAAAACAGCCTTCTTTAATATTATCTTCTAATTCAGTTGAAGATTGTTTACACAATGCAGGAAGAATATCCTTAATATTCATTGAAATAAGCAGACGTTTGCCAGATTTTAATGCAATATCGCACATGCTGCAAATCTGTTTAATAATATATTCGTCTGAAATAAAGCCTTGTTTTAATATAAAATATATATTGTCACGGTCTATACACAGTGATATTCCCGAAATTTCTCCGTTTTCCCATGCAAGATAAAATCCCACTGTATTATTATTACTGAGAGACAAACATGCTTCTTTAAAGCAGTTATCTGCCTTTGAGAAATCATCAACCAGTGTATATTTATCAAATATATCAGGTGTCTGCGAAAGAACATCACTGTTAAAACGTTTAAGAAATGTTTTAAAATTAAAACGTTTAAATAACTCATAAGATTTTTCATTATAAAAATCTTTTATAAGAGCATCGTCAAGATTAAAAGTTACAGGAGCATTAATGTTAATTTCTGCAAGAAATCTGCTTAATATTACCTGTTCTTTATTCTCTGATATGGCTTTCCTTGCCTTTGGAGGTGTTATATCATCAATATTTTCAAGTACATTATTAATTGAATGGTATTTTTTAATAATAGCCTCAGCAGTTTTAGGGCCAACCCCAGGTGCTCCTGGTATATTATCTGAACTATCTCCCATCAAAGCTTTCATATCAATAAACTCCGAAGGAGTTACTCCGTACAGGTTTAAAACATCTTGTGGAAGATAATTTTCAACTTCATTACCGTTTGATTTGGTTTTCGGAATGCGAACCATGATTCTGTCTTCAACGAGCTGTAAAAGATCCCTGTCACCTGATATAATAACAACATCCATACCATCTGAAGCACAGCGCTTTGCAAGAGTTCCAAGAATGTCGTCAGCTTCATAACCTTCCATTTCAATTGTGTTAATATTCATGGCATTAAGAATTTCTTTGATTAGTGGAACCTGCTGTTTAAGTTCAGGCACCATTGGTTTTCTTGTTCCCTTGTACTCCCCATATACCTTATGACGGAAGGTAGGAGCACTTACATCAAAAGCAACTGTCAAATAATCAGGTTTTTCTTCATCAAGAAACCGAAACATTATATTTAAAAAGCCAAATAATGCATTAGTATGAATTCCCTCGCTGTTGGTCAGGTCTGGGACACCATAAAATGCTCTGTTTAATATGCTGTGACCATCGATTAATAAAATTTTCTTTTCCATCTATAATCCTCTTCTAATATATAAAAATCAACAGAATTTTATAATAAATAATACAATCAGTACTACAAACAGTATGGTATTATTTATTAATATGACAAGATTCATTATTTTTTCATTCTCACCATACCAATTGATATAACTGACTCTGTCTTTAATACGCTGTTCGACCATTCCCTTAAAGTCAAATATATTCATATATTTACGGTATTTGGGATTAACATTTTTTTCCTCTGAATCATTAAGTCCATATTCAATAATATAATATATTTCCATTTCTTCACGACAGTCTTCACAATTAGTAACATGGTCAAGAAACATAAGCTCATCTTTATAATTCAACGTCTCTTTGTGAAAATCTGGTATCATCATCTGGTATTCTTTACATTTATTCATAGTAATCACCATTTCTAAGCTGTATATAACAACAAAAAGCCCTATAAGTGTTACACTTACAAGGCTTTAATGCAGGAGAAGGGATTTGAACCCTCATGTTGTCACCAACGGTGGATTTTGAGTCCACTGCGTCTGCCGTTCCGCCACTCCTGCCCATAAAATTTATCTATAGAAAACGTAAAATATCACAGCAAGATGAATTGTAACATATTATTACAATGATAGCAAGAAAAAACTGAATTAATCCCAATAATACTATTAAAAAGGTCATTATCTACAATGAAATACCAACAAATTCATTGAAAGATAATGACCCTTAACATACATTAAATCCTATTGTAAAGTTCCTCATATTTTCTGGCAGAACTATTCCAAGAGAAATCTTTTAACATGGCTCTGTCAACGATTTTATTCCACTCTCTCTTATGATTGTAATAAACATCTTTGGCATAATTAACGATTGAAAGCATCTCATGGGCATTATAATTTGCAAATGAAAAACCAGTTCCTGTAGACTCATATTCATTGTATGGCTCAACGGTATCCTTAAGTCCACCTGTTTCTCTTACAATTGGAACAGTACCATATCTAAGGCTCATAAGCTGGCTTAATCCACATGGCTCGAATAATGAAGGCATAAGAAATGCATCACAGGCAGCATATATTTTATGAGAGAGTTCTTCAGAATAATAAATATTGGCTGATACTCTGTCATTGTACTTCCAGTCAAAGTGCCTGAACATATTCTCATATTTTTCTTCTCCCGTTCCAAGAACAACGAGCTGGACATCTTCAGAGCAAAGCTGATCCATAACATAAGCTATAAGATCAAATCCTTTCTGATCAGTAAGCCTTGATACAATACCAATCATAAACTTATTTTTATCTTCTTTAAGACCAAGAAATCTTTGAAGATCAACTTTATTCTTCCACTTTTCCTTACGGAAGGTAACCTGGTTATATTTTGCAGCAATATAGTTATCTGTTTCAGGATTATAAACTTCATAATCAATTCCATTCAATATTCCTGTTAAACAGTTTGAACGGGCATTCATCAGGCCATCAAGATGCTCACCATAAAATGGAGTTTTGATTTCTTCAGCATATGTAGGGCTGACAGTAGTAATCTGGTCAGCGTATACTATACCACCCTTAAGGTAGTTAGCATCATCATAAGCTTCCAGCTTATCTGGAGTAAAGAAAGAGTCTGGAAGTCCTGTAATATCTTTAATCTTCTTAAGATTCCATATGCCCTGGAACTTAAGATTGTGAATAGTCATAATAGATTTAATTCCACGATAGAAATCACCCTGGGCAAATCTTTCCTTAAGATACACAGGAATAAGACCTGTCTGCCAGTCATGACAATGAATAATATCCGGTTTAAAACCTAATACTGGAATAGCTGATAATGCAGCCTTACTAAAGAAAGCAAACTTCTCAACATCTTCGTGAATCCAGCTGTATGGTTTTGGACCTGAAAAATAAAACTCATTATCAATGAAATAGAAAATTACACCATTATATTCCAACTCAAAAACACCAACATACTGCTGTCTCCATGCAAGGTCAATGTAAAAATGAGTCTTGTACTGCATTTTCTCCTGATATTCCCATGGAATACATTTGAATTTAGGTATCATTACCCTTACATCATACTCTTCTTTGTTAAAATACTTTGGCAGTGAACCAACAACGTCTGCAAGACCGCCAGTTTTCACGAATGGAACACATTCAGATGCAATAAATAATACATTTTTCATAAATTATCCTCCTGTAAAACAAATTAATAAAAACTACCAATAGCGGCGGACCGCAGTAATAGTCATAATATTCATCGAAGCAATCTTGACAACGTCACCTGGAACAGAAGCATGAATTATCTGTCCACCACCTATGTATAGTCCTACATGCCCTGGATAGCAAACAACATCTCCCGGCTGTATATCTGAAAGAGATACTGCCTGGCCGCCATAGGCCTGTGCAGAACTGGATCTTGCAAGGTTAATGCCATACTGCCTGAACAGATATGAAGTAAAACCTGAACAGTCAAATCCAGATGGGCTGGAACCACCTGATGCATAAGGAGTTCCTAGAAATGAGTATGCAAGATTGATAATACCATTAGCTACTTCTGAATCATTATTTGCTGTTGTGGCATATGACATATAATATGAACCGAGAGCTCTTGCAGATCTTTGCTGGGCTGTAGTAAGCTTTGTTGCAATATCATCACGCTCTTTTTTTAAATCCTCAATAGTTGTGTATAAAGAAGCCTGCTTATCATGAAGATCTGCATCCATGTCTTCAAGTTCTTTCATGTCATTTTCCAGCTTTGTTTTAATATCACTGACTTCTTTAGCAGTAGCAGATATTTCATCAAGTTTTGAACGGTCATAACTATATACCTGCTGTACATATTCAGCCTTATTTAAAACTTCACTCATATTTGCAGATGATAAAAGAACCTCTGACAGAGATGTGGTCTGGTCTTCATACATATATTTTATTCTGAGCTTCATATCAGCATATTGAGCATCAAGTTTAACCTGGACTTTTTTTAATTGTTCAGTGGCAGTCTGAATTTCGTCATTCTTTTCTGCCATTGAAATTTCCAGCTCGTCCATCTGAAGCATAACATATGCCAATTCGTCTTCAATATTATCAATTTCTTTTTCTTTTTGGTTTTTCTGATTCTGTAAATCTGTAATTGTATCAGCAAACACCGTTATTCCCATTAACATAGTGACAGAAAGAATAACAGATACAGCTTTAATGACTTTCCTGTACATAATTCACCTTTTATAATTATCTCATTATTCAGGTATAATTATATAATTAAAAATTCCTGTATTCAAGTCTTAATTTATCAGCTAATAAAGCAATGAATTCTGAATTAGTAGGTTTCCCTTTAAATTTATCGACTGTAGAACCAAAATATAAAGTTAACGTTGGGATGTCACCTCTGCTCCACGCTACTTCAATAGCATGTCTTATTGCCCTTTCAACACGGCTTGATGTAGAATCATGCTGTTTTGCAATTGTTGGATATAAAACTTTTGTTATACAGTTAAGAACATCAGGTTCTTTATATGCCATCATAATACATTCTCTCAGGTAATTATATCCTTTTATGTGAGCAGGTACTCCCAGTTCATGAAGCATACGTGTTGTATTTTCTTCTATCATCTCATCAGTGACATGACGCTTTGGAATTACAATTTCTCCTGGACAAGAAGTATACTCCTCTTGCATGCCATTAGCTATTGTTTTAATTCTATTAATAAGCGAACTGTTATCAAAAGGCTTAATAAAATAGTATACTGCACCAAGTTTAAATGTTTCATGAATTATTCTTTCATCAACAGCAGCACTTATAACGATAAAAGATGGATAAGTACCTAGTGACTCATCATTAAGAATGTTATTCATTACAGCAAATCCATCACATCCTGGTAAAACCAGGTCAAGAAGAACAATATCAGGCTTTTTTTCTCTTATCATTGTAATTCCATCATTACCATTATAGGCTGTTCCAACTACTTCAATATCTAATTCGGCATCAGTAATTGATGATAAAAGTTCAACCATTTCTTTATTATCATCAACAATTGCTATTCTTAAGTTGTTCATTAACATCCTCCCCTTTGCTGCAAATTAAGAATAACAATATTATATTTCCAATTTTATCCAGTTTCAAGACAATATTATCGCAAAAATCGACAAATAGATTACATTTTTCGACACAATTATATATATTATCTGTTATTTAACATTGATTGGATAAATATACCATATCCCATTGTTGAGTCGCTTATGAACACATGAGTGACTGCTCCAACTATTTTTCCATCCTGAATTATAGGGCATCCACTCATGCCTTGTACAATTCCGTTTGTCGTTTCCAGAAGTTCCTCTGAAACACACTTAAATGTGATGTTTTTTTCACTTTTATTGCTTATATCTGTAATTTCAATTTTATAATCATTAATACAACCATTTAAATATACCTGAACATAAGCCTCACCTTTATGAACCTGGTAATTAAATCCAATCTCAAAAGGTTTTAAGTCATACTGGTTAATCAGATTATCACATTTATCCTTCGACAAGGTTCCATATACGCCACAGCTGGTGTTTTGTTTAATAAGACCAAGCCTGTTTGATGGAGAATAATCAATAGTCCCTATATATTCACCAGGAACATCGCCATGTCCCTTGGTAATTGACAATATATTGGTTTTATATAAAAAACCATTGCTAATCTTTAATACATTTCCACTTGAAGAATCATTTATTCCATGTCCTAGTGCTCCAAAATTTCCATCTTTATCTATATAGGTTACAGTACCAATTCCCTGTGAATCGTCTTTAACCCATATGCCCAGTTTATATTTTCCATCTAAGTCCATTACCGGAGTAACGCTGACGGTTTCGTATTGTTCATTACGTATAATTCCTATGTTTAATGTTTCCCCCTGGGATTTATCAACGATTTCCGCTACCTTCTTTTTCTCTGATAAAGATTCTCCATTGATATCAACGATATAATCACCACACAATAAATAATCACTGCTGGGAGAAACCTGATTGCCGTAATAATCTGTAAATTGTGCTGTATCTGCAACAAGTACTCCATCTGTTTTAAGATAAAATCCAACTGGAAAACCTCCTGCATATAGATTGTCGGAATCAAGAACAGAAAGTTTCCCTGAAGGAAGTGAAATCAGATTAAAAAGCTTGTATTCAAGAGAATAATTGCCTGTCTGCTTTGCCTGAATTGTTACCGGTCTGGAAAAATTTACAGTCTGGCTGGTTTCCTTAATAACCGCGGTAACAGGAATTTCCAGGTTGATTACAGTGTCTCTGTTACTGTATACGTATATTTCTTCTGGAATATCTGAATATATGTTATATATATAAAATAAGGTCATTAAAAATGGTAAAGCAATAAAAAATAATATCAATAGATTTCTATGTCTGGTTTTCATATGCCAACCTCCATAATAATTCTATTGATATTATCTGCACTAATACTGATTATTTTTTTGCCAAATTTTTCATTTCTATAGCGTTGTTAACAGCTGCCTCAGTAATTGTAGTACCTCCAAGAAGTCTTGCAAGTTCATTGACACTTTCTTCCTCATTTAACTCATGAATATCTGTTGTTGTTTTGTTGGATGAAACATTCTTTTCAATAATAAAATGCTCATCAGCCAATGCAGCAATCTGTGGCAGGTGTGTAATACATATAATCTGATGCTTATCAGACAATTGTTTTAGCTTGTTTCCAACCATCTGAGCTGTTTTCCCGCTGATTCCGGCATCAATCTCATCAAAAATGAGAGTGTCCGTATCATCCTTATCAGCAACAACTGATTTAAACGCCAGCATAATTCTTGAAAGTTCGCCACCAGAGGCAATTTTAGATAATGGCTTAAGTGGTTCTCCTACATTAGTAGATATTAAAAATCTGACATAATCTGCACCATTGGTGCAAGGCTTTTCGTCTTGAAAATCTGCAGTAAACTCTGTATTCAGGAAATTTAATTCTTTAAGAGATGCAGAAACAGCACGGCACAACTTATCAGCTTCTTTCTTTCTCACCAAAGAGAGCTTTGTTGCATCATCTATAAGTATTTTCTCTGCTGTTTCAAGCTGTGATGAAAGCTTCTCAAATAACTCATTATAATTAAACATCTCATTTAGACGATTTTCCTGGGTATCCCTAAAGGAAAGTATATCTTCTATTGTTCTTCCATACTTTAGTTTTAATGAATTAATATTATCAAGGGTGTCACTAATTTCTTTAAAACTCTGCTCATCAAAACTACATGATTCAGCGTAATCACTGATAAATTTCTGGGCATCACTAAGAATATCTTCAGCGGTAGAAAGATTGTCAGCACATTCACTTATACTGTTATCATAGGCTGAAGCTGCAACTACCATCCTGATAACACTGCTTAATAAATCTGATATATTAGTTTCATCTTCATATAAAAGCTTCTTTGCACCAGATAAATCATCCATTATTTTCTGGAAATTCTGCATTTTTCTGAAATCCTGCTCTAACTCTTCATCCATACCAGGATAAAGTCTTGCATTATCTATTTCCTGAATCTGGTATTCCAGCAGGCTGATTTCACGATTGCGTGATGCTTCGTCATCATTCATGGAATTAATCTTAGATTTGATATCTGTATAATTGTTATATGACTTAATATATTCATCATAAACTGTACTTATGGTTTCACCACCATACATGTCAACCATTTTCAGATGGCTGTCCTCTTCAAGCAGCAGTCTATTGTCATGTTGACCGTGGATATCAATTAATATACTGGAAATATTTTTTACTTCATTAATTGAAAAGGTTACACCATTAATTCTTAAAATTGATCTGCCAGGTGTTATCTTTCTTGATATAATGATATAACCATCATCAAGGTCAGTTAAACCAAATAGACGCAGTTTTTCAAGTTTATTTTTATCATTAATCAGAAATGTCAGCTCGGTAAGTGCATAATCACATCCCTGTCTTATAATATCAGGTGATGTCTTTCCACCAAGAGCTATATTAATTGAACCAAGAATTATTGATTTTCCTGCACCTGTTTCACCGGTAAGTATATTCAGACCTTCTTTAAAATCAATATCCGCTTCTTCAATTAAAGCAAGGTTTTTTACGTGAAGATTAATAAGCATATGTTCTCCTTTATTAATTATATTAATAATTAATATTATACACTTTAATTAATATATATCAATAAAAAATTATTTTAAAATATCATAAAGCTTTGACATGAGATTTTTGGTATCTTCAACAGAACGAACAGCACACATTATTGTATCATCACCTGCTATTGTTCCCACAATCTCATACAAATGCATTGCGTCAAGAGCTGCACATACAGCCATGGCCATTCCGGGTACTGTTTTAATAACAAGGATGTTCTGGGCCATATTCATATTAACAAAACCATCCTTCAAGACTCTGATATATTTCTTGCTTAAATTGCTGTCATCACCCTGAAATACAACGTATCTTGGTACTCCATCTGCTGTTGTCTTTGTCAGGTTTAATTCCCTGATATCTCTGGAAACAGTTGCCTGTGTAACATTATATCCAGCATGGTTAAGGGCAGATGCCAATTCTTCCTGTGTACCGATTGCATTTTCTTTTATAAGGTCTAATATTTTTTTGTGTCTGTCTTTTTTCATATTAATCCTCTTTAATAGTTTACATTAATTTTTCTCTTACTCTGTGAAGGAAACTGTCTTTATTGGTTTTAATAAGTTTTGTTGTTGATGATGCTTTTGTAATTACTATTTCATCATCTGTCTGAAGTTGATAATAATGTTCTCCATCAAATGTCGCAATACTTTTTTCCGACAGTTTCTTTGAGTCGCATAATTTTATCATAACCTTGTCTTTTGAGCCAAATATTAGACTACGTTTGTTTAATGTATGTGGACACACTGGAGTCACCATTATAAGTTCTGCATTAGGCTGAATTATTGGTCCGCCAGCAGACAGACTGTAGGCGGTTGAACCTGTGGCAGTTGATACAATAACACCATCAGCAGAATAACTAGTCAGATATTCATCATTGACATATATATCAAAATCTACAACCCTTAGGTTTCCATACCGGTTTACCACAACATCATTCAGGGAAGTATTCTGGTAGATAACTTCACCGTTACGATATATACAGCCTTTTATCATCATTCTTTCGTCAACTGTATAATCGCCACAGAGTATTTTGTCTATACAGTCCCTGAAGCTGTTCATGTCTGAATCAGTGAGAAATCCCAAGGTTCCAATATTAATCCCTAAAAATGAAGCTTTTTCACCATTAAAATCCCTTACTGCTTTAAGTAAAGTTCCATCTCCTCCAAGAACTATGACATAATCAACAGAATTCAAATCACAGTGGTCATTCTCAGTATATACATTAACATTCTTATAATTTAAGTAATCAATAATCTGTCTTGAAAACGTACCATCAGGGTCTTTATTTGGGTTTGATATAATATAAAAATTATTCACGATATCACCTTAATAATATGCAATTACTTGTCCAGAGTTTCATGTGCTTTTCTTACAATTTCACCAGAATCTACAGGAATATTACTATAGTCTCCACTTTGGTGTTTAAGAAGATGAAGAAGATATTCAATGTTTCCTTCTGGTCCTTTTACCGGAGAAAATTCAAGATTCATAACTTCAAAATTTATCGAAACAGCATAATTCATCACCATATCAATAACTTCTTTATGAACACTGGCCTCCCTTACAACTCCGTGCTTTCCAACCTTTTCACGTCCTGCTTCAAACTGCGGTTTAATGAGACAAACAATCTCTCCATCATCTGTGAGAAGTTCCTTTACAGGTCCCAAAACCTTTGTCAGGGAAATAAATGAAACATCAATGCTTGAAAACTGGATTCTATCCTCAATATCGTCAGGTTTAACATATCTGATATTAGTTTTTTCCATACATATAACCCTTGGATCATTTCTTAATTTCCAGTCAAGCTGTCCATGTCCAACATCAACAGCGTAAACCTTTACAGCACCATTCTGAAGCATACAGTCTGTAAAGCCACCTGTAGATGAACCCACATCCATACAGATTTTTCCAGATAGTGAGACATCAAAACATTCCATTGCCTTTTCAAGCTTTAGACCGCCTCTGCTGACATATTTCAGTGTTGAGCCACGGACTTCAATATTTGCTTCTTCTGGAAATGTCTGACCAGCCTTGTCCTCTTTCTGTCCATCTACGTATACACTTCCAGACATAATAATTGCTTTTGCTTTTTCTCTTGAAGCTGCAAGCCCCCTGTTAACAAGTAAAACATCTAATCGTTCCTTAGCCATATTACAGCCTTTCTAAATATTGTTATAAAATGATTCTACTCTTGTGATAACTGATTCAGCATCGATACCTTCTTCAGCTTTTAATATCTCAACGTTACCATGTTCCACATAATCATCAGGAAGTGAGATATTCAATACTTTAATTTTAAGACATGATTCTTCAACATAATGACATACTCTTTCACCAAACCCACCAGTATATACATTCTCTTCCAGTGTAACCAGAAGCTGGTGATTGTCTGCGCACTGGTGAATAACAGTTGTATCAATAGGTTTAACAAAACGGGCATTAATTAACGATACATTATATCCCTTCTTCTTAAGCTTATCTCTTACATCACTTGCTGTTTCTACCATGCTTCCCACGGCAAGAAGAGCAATATCTTTTTCCATATAAAGAACTTCTGATTTACCATATTCAACAGGCTCATTAAACTCATGAAATCTGGTACATGCTTTACCTCTTGGATATCTTATGGCAAATGGTCCATTGTAATTCATAAGTCCAAACTCAAGACCAGCTGCAAGTTCAGTATCATTTTTAGGAGCAAATATACTCATATTAGGAATTGTTCCCAGATATGACAAATCAAAAATACCCTGATGAGTCTCTCCGTCGCTTCCCACAAGTCCAGCCCTGTCAATGGCAAATACAACATGAAGCTGTTGTATGCATACATCATGCAGAATCTGGTCATAGGCCCTTTGTAAAAATGAAGAATATACTGCAAAAACAGGTTTTAATCCACCAGCCGCTAGACCTGCACAGAAAGTTGTGGCATGTTCCTCTGCTATTCCAACATCATAAAATCTTTCAGGAAACCAGTGTGAGAATTTTCTTAATCCAGTACCATCTGGCATTGCAGCGGTCACAGCAGCTATTTTGTTATCATTTTTTGCAAGAGCACATATTGTCTTTGAAAAAACATCTGTATAAGTTGTTTTAGGATTCTTGTTAAGCAGATTGCCTGTCTCTATGTCAAAAGGTGCAATTCCATGAAATTTACTTGGGTTACGTTCGGCTGGTTTATAACCATGTCCTTTCTGGGTAACAACATGTATAAGACATGGACCATCAATTCTTTTTGCAATGTTAAACAGTTTTATAAGCTTTTCTATATCATGGCCATTGACAGGCCCAAGATAATTTAACCCCATATCAAGAAACATCTGCCCAGGAAGAATAATCTGTTTAATATTGCTCTTTGTATGTTTTATTGAATCTACAAGTTTATGTCCACCAGGAATCTTATACAGGGTATTCACCACGCTATCCTTAAGATTATAATAAGAGTCAGAAGACCTTATGTTACTTAACATTTCATTAACGCCACCCACATTCTTTGAAATGGACATTTTATTGTCGTTAAGAACAATAATAAAATTACTCTTTAACTGTCCGGCATTGTTTAATGCTTCATATGCCATTCCTCCTGTCAAGGCACCATCCCCAATTACAGAGATAACATTGTAGTGCTCCTTCTGTATATCTCTTGCACATACATATCCTAATCCTGCAGAGATAGATGTTGAACTATGTCCCGTGTCAAAAGCATCAAAATTACTTTCATTACGTTTAGGAAAACCACTCATTCCACCGAATTTTCTTAAATCATTAAACATTTCTTTTCTTCCGGAAAGAATCTTATGAGTGTAAGACTGATGTCCTACATCCCATATAAGTTTATCCTGGGGAAGATTAAACACAATATGAAGAGCCATTGTAAGCTCTACAACACCCAGATTTGATGCAAGATGTCCTCCTGTTTTACTAATATTTTCAATAAGAAATGTGCGGATTTCATCTGCCAGCTGGTTATATTCAATAGGATCAAGCTTCTTAATATCATTTGGTTTGTTGATCTTCTCAAGTATCATTGCAATTCCACATCCTGTTTATTACTTGGTTCTGTTAATAAGATAATTAACAAGTTGTATCAGGAATTCATTATCCCCAATATTTTTTAAAATATTTTCTGCCCTTACAGACATATCGCTTACAGCTTTTTTTGCAGCATCTAGTCCATAAAGAGAAACATATGTATTTTTGTTATTCTTCTCATCACTGTGAACTGGTTTACCAAGCTCTTTTTCGCTGCCATATATATCAAGAATATCATCCTGAATCTGAAAAGCAACACCAACAAGATGTCCTGCAAGACATAAATCATCAACCGTATTATCATCAGCACCTGCAAGAATTCCACCTGCCATGAATGATGCTTCAATTAATGCTCCAGTCTTAAGATTAAATATATAATCAAGCTGGTCCTTGTTCATGTCCTTGCCTGTCAGATATACATCTAAGGACTGTCCTCCTACCATACCGTCTATTCCTGCTTTTACTGCGATTACGGCAGCAGCTTTATTCATTCTGAAAATAATATCTTTATCATATCCGTTACTGTAAGAGCTTAGAATCGCATTCAGCATTGTTTCATATGCATAATTAAGCAGTGCATCTCCCGCAAGAATTCCAAAATCCTCACCAAACTTTTTATGTGTTGTTAGCTTTCCACGCCTGTAATCATCATTATCCATTGCAGGAAGATCATCATGAACAAGTGAATAAGAGTGGATAAATTCGATTGCAGCCATAAATGGTTTCACAATATTAAAATCGAAACCTCCGCATAGCTGGAAAGATTCTTTAAGAATCATTGGCCTTAGGCGCTTTCCGCCTGCTTCCACACTGTATCTGGCGCTTTCTACAATTAATTCTTTATATTTTCCTGACTCTGGAAGAAAACTTTGAACGCACAGGTCAGTTTCTTTTACTTTATTGGATAATTCTTTCTCAAAATTCATCACTGCCAACCTCTGATTTATTAAGAACAATTATTTCTTTTTCAACTTTGTCTAACTGCTGGTTGCAATTTTCCACCAGTTTAATTCCATCTTTATACAGCTTAAATGCTTCACTAATTGGAATATTGCCATCCTCCAGCTTTCCAATCAGTTCATCAAGCTGTGAAAATGATTCCTCAAGAGTTAAAGCTTTCATTCTTCTTTACCTCCTTAACCTGTGAGATTATTTCACCATCTATTAATGTTGTGGTAATTAAATCTCCCAATGCTACATTATTAACAGATGTTACCGGAACCCCGTTTTCATTCTGGGTACAACTGTATCCCTGTCCAAGTTTTTCAAGGGGAGAAACACCATGAAGCCTTGAGGCATAAACTTCCAGCTTATGTCTGTAATCCTTAAGTAACCTCCATATATTGTCATCAAGACGTTCCTTAAGTCTATCCAGGGTTATTCTTTTTTCATTAATCTTTGATACTGGATTAAGATATTTAAGCCGCATGGAATAATTGTCTATCACTGTCCTTTTCTGTGATATGACCTTCATAAATGCACTATTGATAAGTTCCTCATATCCAGTAATTTTATTTTCAATCTGGTATATATCTGCCACAGCCAGTTCTGCAGCTGCAGATGGTGTAGGTGCTCTTAAGTCTGCAACAAAATCAGCAATCGTAAAATCCGTCTCATGTCCAACAGCAGATATAATAGGAGTTTTAGCATTAAATATGGCTTCTGCAACACATTCCTCGTTAAATGCCCATAAATCCTCAATGGAGCCTCCGCCCCTGCCGACAATAATAACATCCATTCCCATTGTATCCAGTGTTTCTATTCCAGAAACAATACTTGGTGCTGCCCCCTCTCCCTGTACAAGTGCTGGATACAGAACTAAAGAGACATATGGATTCCTTCTGTATGAAATATTCATAATATCATGGATTGCAGCTCCTGTAGAGGCTGTGACAATTCCAATTTTCTTAGAAAAATAAGGGATAGGTCTCTTATATTCACTTTCAAAATACCCCATATCCTGAAATTGCTTTTTTAGTTCCTCAAATTTCTTATACAGGTCTCCAATGCCATCCTGAACTATGCTGTTAGCATACAGCTGATATTTACCATCCCTTTCATACACCTCAATCCTGCCTGATACAATAACCTGCATTCCATCAGAAAGATGAAAGGCAAGAGATTTAGCCTGGCTTGCAAACATAATTGCCGACAATGTTCCACCCTCATCCTTTAAAGTAAAATATATATGTCCGGATGTGTGATATTTGCAGTTGGATATCTCACCTTTAACAGAGACTCTGCTTAAAACATAATCCTGGCGGAACATGTTTTTAATGTATGCATTAATTTTTGAAACGGTTGTGTAATTTGCCATATTAGCCTCTCTGTTATGTGGTTATCAAACCCAATATATTATTTAATAATCTTTGCAAGCACACCATTAACAAAGGATGAAGAATTATCAGAACCATATTTTTTAGAAAGCTCTACGGCTTCGTTGATTGCAACACCATTAGGAATTTCTTCATCAAATCTAATTTCATATACAGCAAGTCTCATGATTGTAAGTTCTGCTTTTCCAAGACGGTTTGTTGGCCATCCATCTGAATTCTCATTAATTATTTCATCAATTTCAGGTAGTTTATCAATAATAGCAAGGGTTTTATCCTTGATATATTCTATTTCTTTATCTCTAGCATTGGAAAGTTCACTGACATAATACTCTGCCTGTTGGGTAAGTTCCTCTTTGTTATAAAATTCAGCTCTAAATAGAATCTTAAAAATATGCTCTCTAATTATTGATCTTGTCATATTTGTCCTCATTTCGAATATTTTTGTGTTCAAGGAAAAAACGCCGGGCTGCGTAACAACCCGGCGTCTTGTTTACGCTTATTATTCTGCTTCAATGTTCAAACTTACAATCTTTATGTTAACTGCTGTAACTGTAAGACCTGTCATTGTCTCAATGGCTGATTTAACCTTATCCTGAACTTTCTTTGACACTGCAGGAATCTCATATCCATATTTAATGTTAAGGGCAAGACTCACTTCAACACTTTCATCACTAATTGCAACCTTAACTCCCTTTGACAGGTTCTTCATACCAAGCTTGCTTACCAGTTCATTAGTAATATTGCCTGCCATAGACTGAACCCCTTCAATCTCTGTTGCAGCAAGTCCTGCTATTATAGCCACAACTTCGTCTGATATATGAACCTCTCCGATATTAATGCTTTCGTGAATATTATAATTATTACTATTTTCCTCAAAATCCTTAGTCATTTAAGAACCCTCCAATAGTTTTTTGTATATTATAATAAATCTTATCAATTATTGCAAATATTTATTGAAATCTTGTCAGCACTAAAACCGGTTTTTCTTTTAACAATATCTTCAATCTGTGCTCTCTGGACATCTGTAATTGATGACAGATTAATTACTACATCTGCTTTTCCATCAATAATTGACACAATAGAACCCCCAAACCCTTTTGCTTCAAGCAGCAATTCACATGCAACCTCTTTTTCAGACGCATCAGTAATACTTGTTAACTTATTAACAGCCTCCTGTTTTGCACTATCTGATATATCCTGACTGTTAACAATCTCCATTAAATCTTCTTTGTTTTTTGCTCTTATCTGCTCTCTGCTTAATTTTGCACTCGAAATCTGTGCCGATGTAAGTATTGCGGTACCAGGTACTTCTCCATCCCCTGGAACATCTAAATCTTCATCTGTTGATGTAATATCTAATGTTTCTCCAGAGACATATTCATCATCAATTTCATTAGATGCTGTTACACTGTCTTTATCTTTAATAGATATAATATCTGACAAACTTCCGGTATAATTAATATAACCGGCAATTGCAATCATTATAGCAAGAGCAGTAATGATTATCTGATTTCTTTTATTTTTCATGAATAAAACTCCTTCAAATCATTTTAAGAACTTTAATTTTATGAGCAGGAAGCCCTAACAAAGCTTCAATAGCATTGGTAATTTCGGTTGCCACTGTTCCGTTATCCCCTCCTTTTGCAACAATAATTACTCCTTCAGGCGTTTTACCACCAGAATCATATGTAACAATTACATCCACATCACCTACACCCTCAACTTTTGACAGACATCTTTTAAGTTTTCCTTCAAGGTCAGACTGTTCGGAATCAGATAGAATACTGTCATAGCCTGATGATGAAAGTGAACTGCTGCTTTTCTTTGACGTTGGAATTGATATGACAAGCAATATAATTCCTACTAGTAGTAATATTAATATTTTATCCTTTCCTGTTTTATTCAAAAAATTTCCTAATATATTCACCTTTTCCTCCAATACACCTTTATTTGTGAAAGATCAAGCTCATATAACTCTGACAGTTCAAGTTTAAGCTCCATACATTTGTCCATGTTATTTTCACCTGTTACAGCAACTTCTATAGAATCAATCTCTGAACCATCCATATTAATAATAGTATTAAGTGTACTAAAGCCATATTCATATGCCTTTTTTTCAATAAATTCTGTATTTGCATTGATATATTCCTGTAAATATAATGGCTCACTGCTATTATTATTAATTTCTTTTAGTTCAAGTTCCTGACTGAATAACTCAATCTGGTCAAAATAATTTGATTGATTATTTAAATAATCAATATTAATTATATTAAGAACACCTTTTAAACATACTGTTGTAATCATTAGTCCTGTTATAAAACTTATTTGATTTCTATATTTTTTTGTGTCTGAAAGGGCTGTAAATATTTCTGAAATAATACCAATTATAAATATTTCTTTAACAAACTGAAGAATTGAATCAAACAAGATATTATTCCTTTCTACACAGAACTGTTAGTAAAACCACATATTAATGCAATGAGTATTATAAATAAAAAACCGGTTACACTTACCAGAAGTATCATCAATCCGATAATTACTGCTACACTTTCTATTACCTGTATAAAAGTCTTTTCAGCTAAAGGCTGTAAAAGAGCTGATGTGATTTTTAGTAATATAAAATAGATTAGCAACTGTAAAACCGGTGCTGCGGCAATTACAATTACCACTACTATTCCACTGATTCCTATTCCATTTTTTATTATTATTCCTGAACCATAAACAGCCTGGGACAATGCTTCTATAGAATCTCCTACACCAGGTATAATTTTTGCTGTTTTATAAAACATTTTCTTTTTAAATGAATCTGACAAAGGTGCCATAAGTCCTTTAACACAGCTTAATCCTGTGAAAATGATTATTACAAGTCTGCATGTCCATTTCACTATTAACTCAATAAGTTCACATAATTTACTGAATCTGTCAGTCATGGAAAGTCTGTTTGTAATATGAAGATAATAATCTGCTTTTATCATTGTAAGAAGGAAATTATTGAATACATTATTTACAATCACCTCTCCCATTAAGATAATCTGATAATAAGCAGCATATGTAATACTTCCTGTGATACAGAAAACACAGGAAAGGAAAACAGGCATTATAGACTCATATACAAGCAGTGAATTCTGAATAGTACTCTGGGTTATTTTAAGACATTCCCAAAACATTTTAGTAAGAATAAGTATAAGATTAATAACAATAATTAATCTTGCCGTGCCTTCCATATTAACATTACTGGATATTGAAATTACTTTGAAAATCCCAGATAATAAAGCCAGCATCAGTATATTAATTAAAATGGATTTATAATTATTAAAGTTATTTATCTGATTTCTAAAAATGTTTTTAATTAAATCAATAATGGAAAAATCTCCATTAATGATTTTTAACACAATGTCCTCAAATGATAATTCTCCTAACCCAGCTTGTTTAAGACTATTATCAACCTCATTAAAATTAATTCCATCAGTTATTTCCTCCCCAAATGTTTCAATTACTGTAAGGTTCAAAAGTTCAAGTATTACGGGGACAGAAAGTGCTGCAATTGTTATTTTTCCAAATATCTCTATCTGGTCAGCTACAGATGTGTAACCGCTGTCGCGGCATAAATCAGATGTAAAAGAGGTAACGTATGTAATTAATACTACTTTAATCAGAAGCGATAAATATTCATTACTGTTTTTCAAATAAACTGTAAATCTGTTAATACTTTCCAATAAGGAGTACAGCTTAACTAAGACAATCATCATAATCAGGGCAGATATAAAAACAGCTGCATATACATGAAAAGATGAACCAGTATTTTTTAGGAATCCACAGATTAATACTGCAATACTTGCAAGCATCATTATTTTAATATAATCCAAACTGCCACCTACATATCAAATAATTTTTTCATATAATCGAACAGATTTATGATGTATGGAATAATCCATGACAATACAAGAAGTAAACCTGCAAGGCTTGTTAAAAATGCCTGTTCCTCCCTGCCACTGTGTTTTAAAACCTGTGATAGAATTGATACCAGTATTCCTACTGCGGCAATTTTAAATATAATTCCTATTTCCATATATATCCTCAACTCAAAGCATTTTATTATATTAGAATTATTACAATCATAAGTCCTCCGCATAGACATAGTGTTCTATACATACGGCATTTTACAGCTGATAATTTTGAATACTCATCAATTTTTCTCCGGATTTTTAATACAAGTTCATCTATGTAATTAATCTGCATTATTGCATCCAGATGAACTGGCAATAAACCAAATTCTTTAATTAGTTCACAATCTTTCTCCTGGAGTACATTTTTCATGAATTTATCAATATTTTTATTAAACACTGTTGAAAAATTATCATTTTCTTTATCATCTAAATCATCACATAGTGCTTTAAAAAGATTAATTACCAACTCATTTTCAGAATGCTCATATACATTCTTAAATGCAGCGGGAAGATTTGAGAAACCAAGTCTTATATCACCTGAAATCTGGCTGAAGACATTAACTAACCCATTAAGAACAGATAATTTTGCAGCTTCACTGTTACAAAGAACGGCTGAAAGTAATATAGATGAAATTATAACCATTCCTCCACCAATTACTTTAATATACACAATCACTTTTTTCCTCCAAATCAATCATATCTTCCACAGTTCCAGCTCCGTTCTTATTTGAAAGAACAATTATTTTATTAAAACCATTATTATTTATTATTTGTCCTAAATCACTTCTTAAATAACAGTCCTTTAAAGAATAGCCATGTACAGTGGCAATAACTCTTACACCAAGATATACGGCTTTCTTAACTGCTTCCACATCATCATCTCCGCCTATTTCATCCATAACAATCAGATCGGGAGACATTGATCGTAAAGCAGCAAATACTCCTTCTTTTTTATTGCCCATGTTGCACACATCTGTTCTTGGTCCAATATCATTCTGGGGAATTCCATCTACACATGCTGCTATTTCTCCTCTTTCATCTATTATGGTTACTTTCAACGGTGAACATCGAAATCCATAGGAATAGTTTCTTACAATGTCTCTAAGCATTGTTGTTTTTCCACATCCCGGTGGAGATATTATTAAAACATTAGATCGTGTATTAATAAAATCCATAACAGGATTTGAGCACCCAATATGTTCATGGGATACCCTTAAATTTAAATAAGAAATATTCTTTTGCCCTGTCATTATACCTTTATTAACTACGGCCTGCCCCAGTACACCAAGTCTATGACCGCCTCTTAATGAGATAAAACCCTGTCTGATTGTATCTTGAAACGCATACATCGAATATCTCGTGGCAGTATTAAGAATGCTGTTAATAATCTCTCTTGTGACATATACGTTATCAATCATTATTTCTCTTCTATCATTTAATATTATAAATGGATTCTGATTAATTCTCAGTCTGATTTCTGAAATACTTATATAGCCTGATTTTGTCTGATTGAGTATGTTTACTAAAGCGTTTTTAATGCTATCAGGAAATATGTAAAGAATGTCATTATAGTTATTCATATGATTTTCCTTGCTTGTTTTTTTCAATATATGAACAAGCATATTCCTTTATGCAAAAAAGCTTATTCATTTTGTACCGTCACAAAAGTCAGACTATAAATCTGACTTTTGGTGGCTGGTACAGAACGAACAAGCTTAAAATAAATATAAATATAAAGTTTTAGTTACTCAACTGCCTTTAAGGATTCGACCATTGGTATTCTTTTTAATTTGCCGTACATAGTAATATTAACAAAAAGGCTGAATGCAACCGTTATTAAAAAAGACAACACAAAAGAAACTGGACGTACAGCATTACCAAACATAATGTTTTCCATCTCCAGAGTAATCATAATATAATTATGAAGTGCCATACCTAAGAACAATCCAGCAAAAGCTCCAATAACTGATATTATAATATTTTCACGATATACATAGGATGCAACTTCATTATCATAAAACCCAAGGACCTTGATTGTAGCTATTTCTCTTATTCTTTCTGAGACATTTACATTAGTAAGATTATATAATACAACAAATGATAACGCTGCTGCTGAAATAACAAGAATATAAGTTACAAGATTCATTGTTGATATCATATCAAGAAATGTTGACACATTGGAAATCTGAAAAATCGTTCCTTTAACTCCATCAATATCCATTATTTCTCTTCCAAGATTTTTTTCAGTTTCATTATCCACATTATTAACCATTGCATAAATTGTATTATACTCAGGGTCTGAACCAAAAACCTGGCTGTACAGCCCTGATGTCATATATATATAACTATTAGAGTACATTTCTACAATATGCGAGATTTTGAAACCTTTTACTGTAAGATCTTTTCCCTGAATATATATTATATTTCCTTCCTTTAATCCAAGATCTTTAGCAAGTTTTTCTGTAACACAAACGCCTTCATTATCCAGTTGGTATACTATCTTTGTATTGCGCTTTCTTAAAGTGATATAATCCATAAATAGCTCTGTGTCATCAGTCACATCAATATATACATTGTCCTTTTCCTTATATACGTCAGAATCACTGTTATCAGATGAAGAAGCCATACCAGTATACTCTGAAATCACAATGCTGTTGGTCAGTTTTGGGTTTGATATTACCTCTTTTTTAGCATCATCCGTTTCATAATTAATACTCAAATCATATTTTATTATTTCTTCAAACTGTTTTTTTATGAGTGCAGAAATACTGTCTTTAATTGCAAAGCCTGCATACATAAGGGCACATCCTCCTGCTACTCCTACAACTGTCATAAAAAATCTTTTTTTATACCTTAAGATGTTTCTTGCAGTGACCTTTGAAGAAAAATTCAACCTGTTCCATATAAAACCAATATGCTCCAGAAATATTTTCTTTCCGTTCTTTGGGGATTTAGGCCTCATAAGAGATGCCGGAACCTCTCTCAATGCATAAATGCATGAATATATAGTTGCTAACACAATTGTGCCTGTCATAGATACAACAGAAACAATTGATATAACCATATGCTTTCCATATCTTATTGGAGGAAGATAATATATGATATTCCAACAGTTATATATAATATATGGAAAAACTTTTAATCCAAAAATACAACCAAAAAACCCTCCAGTCAGCGAAGCAATCAATGAATATGCAACATATTTCATGGCAATAGCTAACTTGGAATAGCCTAATGCTTTATATGTACCAATGGTTTCTCTCTGTTCATCAACCATTCTGGTCATTGTAGTAAGACAGCACAATGCGGCTACAAGTATAAAAAATACAGGGAAAACCATTGCGATATTATTCATCTTATCTGCACTTGATTTATAATCCATGAATGAGTACTGGGATTCCCTGTCCAGAATATACCATTCCCAATCCTTTCTTTTTTCATTAAATTCTTCTTTGTTCTCATCTATTTCTTTAATAGCCGATTCCAAGGCTGGCAAAGGATACTGTTCATATTTATCAGATAATTCCTTTCTATTACTATCAAGCTCCTCAATAATATCATCTAATCTTATATTTAATCTTTCAAAGCTAATAGATTCAAGAGCGTCAGTAACAGGTGAAATTATTTCTTTATATTTGTCAGAATAACAGTTTTGGTCTTTTGCTCCTTTAACTGTAATAAAGACATCTGTGTATAAATCTGATAAAAAGCAGGAATCATATACGTACATTACAAAATCAAGTTTGCCAGAACCAACATTGCTTGAGCCAAGATGATAACTGACATAATATGGTGAATATACCATACCAACCACTTCATAAGTATTGTTATATAATGTATCACAAATATCATCATCTGTTCCTGAATTGACAACTAATGTATCTCCGATTTTTATTTTATTACTTGCAAAATCTGAATATTTTATAACACATTCGTGATCATTTTCAGGAAGTCGTCCTTCCTTAAGACGTAACTGGTTAATATAATTACTGTTATTTGGATTATAATTTCCATCAGGAACAGTCAATATTCTTAATGTGGATTGAACTCCGTCAAAAACGGTAACAGCATCTGTTCTACACGTCGGATATATCCCTTGAATGCCATCAATTTCCTGAATCTTATTAATATCTTCTGAAGTAAATCCTATTGAAGACATTACTTCAATGTCACATAAATTATAGTCATCATAATACAAATCAGATGAATTTTTCATATCACCTGAACTTGCTGTTAATCCGGCAAAGAAAGCTACTCCAATAAAACATATTGCAAACAGTGATATGAACCTGCCAAGAGATTTTTTGATTTCACGTAAAGTGTCTTTAAACATATCTGTCCTTCCCCTTTAAGCTATTACCATTCTATAAGATCTATTGATGTAGGATTTTCATTAATCTCCACACCTGATACTGTACCATTCTTAACTCTAATAACTTTATTTCCCATAGGGGTAAGAGCAAGATTATGTGTAATAACAACTACAGTAACATTATTATTAATACAGGTATTCTGAAGTAATTTAAGAACAGATTTACCTGTCTGGTAATCAAGAGCACCTGTAGGCTCATCACACAGAAGAATCTTTGGATTTTTGGCAAGAGCCCTGGCAATTGCAACTCGCTGCTGCTCACCCCCTGAAAGCTGTGCAGGGAAATTATTCATTCTCTCTTTAAGTCCTACTGCTTCAATAGTCTGTTCTATATCTAATGGATGTTTACAAATCTGTGTAGCCATCTCCACATTTTCCTTAACTGTGAGATTCTGTACAAGATTATAAAACTGAAAAACAAATCCTATATCATAACGTCTGTATGTTGTAAGTTCTTTTGAGTTATATGAACTGACTTTCTGCCCATCAACAACAATTTCACCTGAAGATACACTATCCATTCCGCCAAGCAGATTTAGAATTGTGCTTTTACCAGCTCCAGATGGTCCAGCGATCACCACAAACTCACCCTTTTCGATATTAAAACTGGCTCCAGAAAGGGCTTCTATTGTTACATCTCCCATTCTGTATTTCTTTTTTACATCATTAAATTCGATAAAACTCATAAAATAACATCCTTTCAAGTATAATTGTTATAAGTATTTATTGAATCCCCGTTGGTTTTAACTATAATTTCTATATTAAAATCAATTAAACATAAAGGTCATATATGAAATTAAAATCAACAAATCTTATATTATATATAGCATTAATAATCACCTTTTTGTTTTCTACATTATATTCTAATTCTAAAGTGTATGGCAAGACATATTATGTGAATAGTGCTTTATTTAACGATAATTTAATATTTTCGGCTTCAAATATGCCAGATTTTAGTTTATATGCACGTTATGCTGCTCTTATTGATGGTGATAATAATCGACTGTTATTTGGAAAAAATGAGGATACAAAGGTTCCAATGGCTTCTACAACTAAAATAATGACATGCATTATTGCCCTTGAAAATGCTCCCGATAATCTGTGCTGTACTACTTCTGCCCTTGCATCATCCACGCCTGAGGTGAAGCTTTTCGCAAAAGAGGGAGAAAAGTTTAAACTGATTGATATGTTATATTCACTTATGCTTAAATCTCATAATGATACTGCTGTAATAATTGCAGAAAATGTAGCAAAATATATTCTCACAGAAAAGAATATCATTAACATATCTGATTATTCTTCCAATGATCTTGTAAAATATTTTGTTGGGCTTATGAATAATAAATCAAAGGACTTAGGCTGCACATCTACATACTTTATTACTCCTAATGGTCTTGATGCAAAAGATGATAATGGTATTCACAGTACAACCGCATATGACCTGTGTAAAATAATGGCATACTGTATAAAAAATGACAGATTCTTAAAAATAACCCAGACTAATGAATATTCATTTAATTCCGACAAATCATCTTATACAGTCTCCAACGCTAATTCATTTTTAAATATGTATCCCGATATAATATCTGGAAAAACAGGATTTACATGTGATGCAGGATATTGTTATGTCTGTGCTTATAAAGATGATGACAGAACATTTATATGTGCTGTACTTGCCAGTGGGTGGCCTAATAACAAAACATACAAATGGAAAGACACGAAAAAACTTCTTGATTATGCAAGAAACAACTATAAAAAGACTCTTGTGTTAAGTAAAGACGATATTCCTGATCCATTTATTTTTTCATATGGATATGAAAGTAAATATGTACAACCAAGATTAAATATAAATGAGGATATATATTATGAATTATGTGAAAATGATAAGGTAAATATTCTTTACACAATTAATCCGGTTTTATCTGTAATTTACCCAGGTGATGTAATAGGTCAGGTCAACATATTTATTAATGATCATCTGTATGAGTCTGTTCCTCTTCTTTCTGACACATATATTGGAACTCCTGGTTACACATATTATATCAAATACTGTTTTTCAAGATTATTTGGTTGAAATTAATCAAAACGGAAATCATATTTTTTATCGACAAACAAAAAAGAATGTATTATAATTTTCCATATGTGGATTAATAGCAGTGTTATATAACGAAAGGGAACGAAAATGAACAAGATATATAAAGCATATCCAGGCGGAAAGCATAAAGTTCTTACATTAAGCTATGATGATGGTAAAATTCAGGACAGACGACTTGTTTCTATTTTTAATAAATATGGCATACGTGGTACATTTAATCTGAATTCTGGACTTACATCAATGGATATAAGAATCAATCCGGAGGAATGGAAAGAATTGTATGCAGGTCATGAAGTAGCTGTTCATACTTGTACACATCCTACCCTTGCCAGAACACCAAAGAACGAAATTCTATATGAGTATATGGAAGACAGGAAATATCTTGAAAATATAATGGGTTATCCAGTAAGAGGCCTTGCATATCCTAATGGTTCCTGTGACGACACATGTATAGAAATTGCGAAAGCAGCTGGACTTGAATACGGGAGAATTGCAGCAGATAAATATGCCTCTGTTAAAACAGCGATGGAATACTCTAAAGATGCACAGGGTCCTATTCTTCTTGGAGATGCCACTGGATTTGAAATTCCTGATGATTACATGAAGTGGCTGCCTACGTGTCACCATAATCATGATTTATTAGGATTTGGTAAAAGATTTCTTGAACTGCATAAGTCACAGTATCTCTACATGATGTATGTCTGGGGTCATTCATTTGAATTTGATAAGAATGATAACTGGAACATTATTGAAGAATTCTGTGAAATGATGGGTGGACAAGATGATATATGGTATGCAACTAATATAGAAATTGTTGATTATGATAAGGCCTTTAGTGCCCTTCAATTTGCAGCTGATAACAGCTTTGTATACAACCCATCAGCCCAGTCAGTATGGCTTAGGGTAAATGATGAGTACTACGTTGAAGTTAAGGGCGGAGAAATACATCATTTTTAATAATGTTTTTAAATAATATAAGGAGCTGAAGCACTTGTTATGTGTTCCAGCTCCTTAATTATTTACTACTTCAAATTATCAAAGTAATCTTCTACATCAATTAAGATGGCTGCTTACCAATGTAAGCTAAAATACCACCATCAACATAGAGGATATGTCCATTAACAGCATCAGCAGCCTCTGAAGCTAAGAATACTGCTGGACCAGCTAATTCTTCTGGCTTTAACCATCTCTCTGCTGGTGTCTTAGCAATGATGAATGAATCAAATGGATGTCTAGAACCATCAGGCTGTCTCTCTCTTAATGGAGCTGTCTGTGGAGTCTCGATATAACCAGGTCCAATACCATTACACTGAATATTATACTTACCATACTCAGAACAGATATTTCTTGTTAACATCTTTAAACCACCCTTAGCTGCTGCATATGCAGAAACTGTTTCACGGCCTAACTCTGACATCATTGAGCAGATGTTGATGATCTTTCCATGACCTCTTTCGATCATTGAAGGAATAACTGCCTTAGATACAATAAATGGTGCATTAAGGTCAACATCAATAACCTGTCTGAACTCTGCAGCTGTCATATCACACATTGGAATTCTCTTGATAATACCTGCATTATTAACAAGAATATCAATAGGACCGACTTCCTTTGTAATCTTCTCTACAGTAGCATTAACCTGCTCTTCATTAGTTACATCACAAACATAACCATGAGCTGTAATACCTGCTTCTTTATATGCCTGAATACCCTTATCTACTAATTCCTGCTTAATATCGTTAAACACGACTGTAGCGCCTGCCTGAGCCATACCAGATGCAATTGCAAAACCAATACCATATGATGCACCAGTAACTAAAGCTATCTTACCTTCAAGTGAAAAATTTACTGACATTTGAATTCTCCTTTTCATAAATAAATTATAATAAAACCCTAAGGTTTATTATCATGTAAATAAAATTATACAGAACTAACGAAGATCCTTCATATCAACATGATCCATATCATCGAAATCCTGATTCTCTCCAACCATACCCCAGATAAATGTATATGCATGTGTTGCAGATGCAGAATGAATTGACCAGCTTGGTGAAATAACAGCCTCTTCATTCCTCATAACAATGTGACGTGTTTCTGTTGGCTCACCCATGTAATGGAATACAACAGCATCATCAGGCACTTCAAAATAAAGGTATACTTCCATTCGTCTGTCATGTGTATGACATGGCATTGTATTCCATACACTTCCTGGCTCTAAGCATGTCATACCCATCTCCAGCTGACATGATTCAACCTGTCCTGGAAGGATATACTTATTAATTGTTCTGTGATTAGCACTTTCAAGGCATCCCAACTCTTTCTTATTCTCAGGTAAGATATCCTTGTCTGGATCAATAAATACTGTAGGATATGTCTTATGCGCAGGTGCACTATTGAAATAAAACTTTGCAGGGTTAGATGCATCATCACTTGCAAACTTAATTTCCTTTGCGCCCATACCTATGTACATTCCGTCTTTGTATTTAAACTTATAATCCTTGCCATCAACTGTTACTGTACCGCTTCCACCGATATTAATAATACCCATCTCACGTCTCTCAAGGAAATACTTGGCTCTAAGTTCAGCTCCAGCCTCAAGTGTAAGGGTATTCTTAGCTGGGGTTGCAGCTCCAACAATAATTCTGTCAATCTGGCTGTAAACAGTTTTAATTTCATCAGCTACAAACAAATCCTGAATTAAGAAATCATGTCTTAATCTGTCTGTATCATATGTCTTAACATCAACTGGATTAGCTCCTGGTCTAACTTCCATTTCACTATTCTCCTTTTCATTCATAGTGCTTGCATTGTACCACATTTTAACAGATAATACAACAACCATTAAAATACTTGTCTATTTTTAACAAAAGTTAAAATAATATCAACATTAATTCAAATATTATGAGATAATTCCCTTAATAAGTTCTGGTTCGTTAAGCTTTTCTTCTGAAATTATAAATGATTTTTCAATCAAACCAAGAACTGTATCAAGATTATCTGTACTATTTATATATACTGTAGCCAGTGGCTCTCCCTTTTTAACCTGCTCTCCAACTTTCTTCTTAAGAACAACTCCTACCGAATGGTCAATGCTGTCACCTTTCTTCTGCCTTCCGCCTCCAAGCATCATTACAGCATTTCCAATATTTTCAGTCTGTATGCCGGCAATATACCCTGATTCAGGTGATTTTATATCCATAATCCGGTTAACTTTTATTAAATCACGGCAATTATCAACATCTGATGGATTTCCCCCCTGGGCTTCAATAAATTCTTTAAATTTCCTGAATGCAGAACCATCATCTATTGTATTCTTAAGGATTTGCTTCGCCTGGTCTGATGATATATTCTTGTCAGATGCAGCTACCATTAAGCTTCCAAGCTCTATACACAGATTATATAAATCCCGTGGGCCATTACCTTTTAATGTATCTATTGCCTCAATCACTTCAAGACTGTTACCAATGGCATAGCCAAGGGGCTCATTCATCTCAGAAATAACAGCATATGTTTTTCTTCCCGCACCATTTCCTATGTCAACAAGTGTCTGGGCTAATTCTGTGGCATCATCTAAATTCTTCATGAATGCACCATTACCTGTTTTGACATCAAGAACAATAACATCAGCACCTGCAGCAAGTTTTTTGCTCATGATGCTGCTGGCAATCAAAGATATATTGTCTACGGTTGCAGTCACATCACGTAATGCATATATTTTCTTATCCGCCGGAGTTATATTGCCAGTTTGTCCTGTAACAGCAAGACCGATATCATTCACATTTTTCACAAACTGTTCCTGGGTAAGGGTTGTTGAAAATCCAGGAAAACTCTCAAGTTTATCAATAGTTCCCCCTGTATGCCCCAGTCCTCTTCCACTCATTTTTGCAGTTTTAACTCCAACTGCTGCAACCATAGGAGCAAGAACAAGAGTAGTTTTATCTCCAACTCCACCTGTGCTATGCTTGTCAGCTTTAATACCAGATATACCTGACAAATCAAGATGCTCTCCACTATCTGCCATTGCCATGGTAAGGTTAAGAGTTTCATCATAATTCATATGCTGAAAAAATATAGCCATAAGAAGCGCAGAGGCCTGGTAATCAGGAATACTTCCATTAGTAAATCCATCTACAAAATAGTATATTTCTTCCTTTGTTAAGGGAAAACCATTTCTCTTTTTCATTATAATGTCATACATTCTCATGGTAAAAACCCTCCCGTTATTTCTATTTCTTTAAATTATATCATGTAATTAATATTTTTACTTCCATTTTCTAAAAAAAAGTAATATAATCCAAAGATGTATATTATTTACTAAGATTATAGGTAAGGAGTTAACATGAGTTTTGAATTTGTAAGAAAATTGCCAACACCAAAAGAAATAAAAGATGAATTTCCTGTTCCTGAACATGTAATGAACAAAAAATCACTGCGTGATAAAGAAATTGCTGATGTTATAACAGGAAAATCAGATAAATTTATTGTAATAATAGGTCCATGCTCAGCTGATAATGAGGACGCTGTTTTAGATTATACTCTTCGTTTAAAGAAGGTTCAGGAGAAAATTAAAGATAAGATTATAATAATACCACGAGTTTACACTAATAAACCAAGAACGACTGGTACAGGCTATAAGGGAATGCTTCACCAGCCTGACCCTGAGAAAAAACCTGATCTTCTTGCCGGTCTTATAGCAATAAGAAAGATGCATATAAGAGTTATGGACGAGACAGAACTAACCCCAGCTGATGAAATGCTTTATCCAGAGAATTACTGGTTTCTATCAGATGTTCTTTCCTATGTAGCAGTTGGTGCCCGTTCTGTTGAGAATCAGCAACACCGCCTTACAGCAAGCGGAATGGATGTTCCTGCTGGTATGAAAAATCCTACCAGTGGAGATTTTTCTGTTATGCTTAATTCTGTAATTGCTGCTCAGGCAAAACAATCATTTATATATAGAAACTGGGAAGTAAATACTCCAGGAAATCCTCTTGCACATACAATTTTACGTGGTGCAGTTAACAAGCACGGACAGAACATTCCAAACTACCACTATGAAGACCTTATCAGACTTGTTAATATGTATAATGCAAAAGACATTATTAATCCAGCATGTATAATTGATGCTAACCATAGTAATTCAGGAAAAATGTACAACGAACAAATCAGAATAACAAAAGAAATCATTCACAGCATGAAACATTCTGATGAAGTAAGAAAACTTGTTAAAGGTGTCATGATAGAAAGCTACATAGAACCAGGATGTCAGAAAATCGGAGAAGGAGTATATGGAAAATCAATTACAGACCCATGTCTTGGCTGGAATGAATCTGAAAAACTTCTTTTAGATATTGCCGACCTTGTTTAATATAGTTTTCATAATATAAGGATTTATGCAGGCTTCACATAATGCCCCTGCAATGAACAGCAAAGCAGCTATTATTGTTATTATAATAATGTGTTTTGCTGTTTCTTTTTTCTTTATACAGAATTTGTATAATATGTAGATTGCAAGACAATAGAATATATACTGTGGAGTTATAGATGCAATATACACAAGGACTCCAATGTACTCGTCAGCAAAGCAATCCAGATTAGTATAGTGAAGAGTATTCTCACTTATAAGAACTCCTCCACAGAAACCAACAACAAATAATATAACTGAAAAGAGTCCTTCTTTAACTCTTGTAAGAAGGACTATTATTATGCAAAAGAAAAATTCCAGTCTTGTTTTAAGTATACTTTTAATGAGAATCTTTGTGTCAAGGTCTGTTGTAACGAATACATTAAGATAGAAACTTCCATCTTTTATAAAATGACTTTCAAAGATTTCCCCACATAGATTTGACATCAAAGCTCCTGCCAGACTTCCCAGCAGAAGAAATGAAACCATTATTATTCCAATACTATCCTCTCTACGTAATCCTGACTTTTCAGATATCCAGTTCAACTTGTACTTCCCAAATATTATTTGTTAAATAGTATGTCTTTTATACTCCATATATGCCATAACAGCTGAAATTGTTTTTGAATCCTGTATTATACCCGAAAAAATCATATTATACAGTTCATCTAAAGAAAATGCCTCAACATTAATATACTCTTCCGGATCAAGATGCTGACAGGTTTTGATAAGATTTGTGGCAAGAAAAATATCTACAATCTCATTGCAAAAAGCAACAGCTGTTACTATGCTGATAAAATGTGTGATATTATCTGATTTATAACCTGTTTCTTCTTCTAGTTCCCTGGCAGCAGCCTGCATAGTATCTTCTGTTTGTTCAATTCCACCTGCTGGAATCTCCAGTGTGAAGCGATCAAGAGAATTTCTATATTGTTTTACAAGCAGAATCCTTCCATCATCCAATACTGGAATTACAGCAGCTGCACCTGGATGGTGAATATGATCATAATGGCATATTTTTCCATCAGGCGTCTTAATTGTATCACTGTAAATATCCAGAATTGAACCTTTATAGGCAAGCTTGCGGTCTATTCTATTAATTCTATCCATATTTACCTGTTCTTATTGCATGCTTCAAAACATGCATCAGTTGCTTTAAACAATGAGTTTCTTAAACCATATTCCTCCAGGGCTGCCACACCTTTGATAGTAGTTCCACCAGGTGAACACACATTATCTTTAAGTTTTCCAGGATGTTCACCAGTTTCAAGAACCATCTTTGCAGAGCCAAGAACAGTCTGAGCAACAAGCTTATATGCATCCTTTCTTGGAATGCCATATTTGACTACACTATCTGCAAGAGCTTCTATGAACATATAAACATAAGCTGGTGAACTGCCACTGGCACAAACTACAGCATTCATAAGATTTTCCGGTACAATTACCATCTCTCCGAAAGAATTAAAAAACTGTTCTATCTCACTTCTTTCTTCAAGAGAAAAATCTGATGCTTCATAGCTTATTCCTGTCATCCCCTGACCTACAAGAGCAGGAGTATTAGGCATTGCACGTACAATACGCATATCGTTACCAAGCTTGCACTTAAGGTCAGCAATAGTAATACCAGGAGCCAGGGATATTATAATATTATCAGGACTAACAATGTCATGTATATTCTTTAACACTACATCATACACCTGTGGTTTAACAGCAAGAATAATATATTTTGAATTATTGGCACATTCTGCGTTACTTTCAGCATATGCAACATTAGTCTCTGAATTAATATATTCTCTTCTCTGGCTGTTTGGACAGGTAAATATAATTTCATCAGAACTGAAACTATTCAATGCCCCCTTCAACATGGCATAACCCATATTACCCATTCCAATAAATCCAAATTTCATCATATTTACCTCTTTTCCACAATTAAACTATTTTGTTTCCAGAAGCTTTTCAACAGATGCAAGTTTTACACAAAGTACAAATATATCCGCTGCCTGAGCCATCTCTTCTGCTGTAGGGAATGATGGAGCTATTCGAATATTACTGTCCTTTGGATCTTTATGATATGGGAATGTTGCACCAGCATTTGTTAATGTAACACCTGCTTCCTTACACTTTGCAACAATTGATTTAGCACATCCTTCCATTGCGTCAAAAGATATAAAATATCCCCCTCTTGGCGCATACCATGAACCAATACCAAGTCCGGTAAGCTCATCATCAAAAACTTTTAATGTTGCCTCAAACTTAGGTCTTAACTGCTCTGCATGCTTTGCCATATGAGCCTTTAAACCGTCAAGATTTTTAAAATATCTCACATGTCTTAACTGGTTGAGCTTATCATATCCGATTGTCTGTATTGTCAGATGCTTCTTTATATCGTTAAGATTTCCTTCAGAAGCAGCTATTGCAGCAATTCCTCCGCCTGGGAAACTAACCTTGGAAGTTGATGCAAATTCAAATACCATATCAGGATTGCCAGCCTTTTCACATTCAGAGATAATATCGAGAATTTCATCCTGCTTGTCCTCATAAAGATGATGAATAACATATGCATTATCCCAGAATATTCTGAAATCATTTGCAGCTGGTTTTAAGCCTGCAAATCTCTTAACAGTTTCATCTGAATAAGTAAAGCCCTGTGGATTAGAATACTTTGGAACACACCAGATTCCTTTTACTGCTGGGTCGTTATTAACATATTCTTCAACAAGATCCATATCTGGACCATTCTCTGTCATTGGAATATTAATCATTTCAACACCAAAGCTTTCAGTAATAGCAAAATGTCTGTCATATCCAGGAACAGGACATAAGAATTTAACCTTATCAAGCCTGCACCAAGGTGTATTACCCATTAAACCATGAATAAATGCTCTTGATACCTGATCATACATAATATTCAGGCTTGCATTGCCATATACAATAACATGTTCCTTAGTTGTCCCCATCATATCAGCCATAAGCTGTTTTGCTTCTGGAAGGCCATCCAGTACACCATAGTTTCTGCAATCTGTTCCATCAAGGGCATTTAAATCAGACTTACTGTTAATTACATCCAGAATATCCATAGAAACATTAAGCTGTGTTGCAGAAGGCTTTCCTCTTGCCATATTAAGATTTAGTCCTTTTGATTTTGACTCTTTATACCTTTCATCCAACTCAGCTTTTAATGATAATAATTCCTCTCTACTTAACTCGCTGTACTGCATGATCATTCTCCTTTTCATTTTTTTAACTGTTCTTTATAATATACAGTATATAGGCAAAACACGCAAGGTGCATATTATAAATATTAATATAATTAAATTTTTTCATAATAAAATTAAGTTATTAGCCTTTATAAATTAATTTTATTATGCAATTATCACATTCTTCCCTTGTCGGGCTTTTGCTAATCGTTTTACTACAAAAAAATTTCCCACACAGAATTTGTCTGTGTGGGAAAAATGAACTATAGTTTATATACTTACTTGGCATAATCAACAGCTCTGGATTCGCGAATTACACTAACCTTAATCTGTCCTGGATATTCCATCTGATCTTCAATCTGTTTTGAAATATCTCTAGCCAAAAGTACCATATCTGAATCACTAACGTATTCAGGGACAACCATAACTCGAACCTCTCGACCGGCCTGAATGGCAAACGATTTTTCAACTCCCTTAAAGGAATTGGTAATATCTTCTAATTGTTTAAGTCTGTTTGTATATGTTTCCAAAGTTTCTCTTCTTGCACCTGGACGGGCAGCAGATATTGTATCGGCAGCCTGTACAAGACATGCAATAAGTGACTCAGGCTCTACATCACCATGATGAGCCTCAACTGCATTAACAATTACAGGTGATTCCTTGTATTTTCTACAAAGATCAGCACCAATCTGTACATGTGTACCTTCCATCTCCCTGTCAATTGATTTACCAATGTCATGTAAAAGTCCTGCTCTCTTAGCAGTCTTAACATCACATCCAACCTCTTCAGCCAAAAGACCTGAAAGCTGGGCAACCTCAATTGAATGCTTAAGCACATTCTGTCCATAACTTGTTCGAAAATGCATTCTTCCAAGTAATCTGACAAGTTCTGGATGCAATCCATGAACGCCTACCTCAAGAGTAGCATTCTCGCCCTCTTCTTTGATTAAAACTTCTACTTCCTTCTGAGCTTTCTCAACCATCTCTTCAATTCTTGCAGGATGAATTCTTCCGTCAAGAATAAGCTTTTCAAGGGCAACTCGTGCAACCTCTCTTCTGATTGGATCAAATCCTGATAAAACTACTGCCTCAGGTGTATCATCAATAATAAGTTCTACACCTGTAAGAGTTTCTAAAGTACGAATATTTCGTCCTTCTCTACCGATAATTCTACCTTTCATCTCATCACTAGGAAGCTGTACTACAGAAATGGTTGACTCAGCAACATGATCAACTGAACATCTCTGAATAGCTGATACAATACATTCCTTGGCCTTCTTTTCCGCTTCCTCTTTTGCTCTGCTTTCATAAGTTTTAATCATAACAGCAGTGTCATGCTTAACTTCGTCTTCAACAGTCTTTAATAGATATTCCTTTGCCTGTTCGGAGGTAAGTCCTGAGATTTTTTCAAGCTCCTGTTGTCTCTTCTGTTCAAGTTCATCAACTTTTTGCTTTGCCTTACTAAGTTCTTCTTCTTTCCTAGTAATACTCAAGTCGCGTTTTTCAACAGCATCAAGCTTCTTATCAAGAGATTCTTCCTTGGATTGAACACGTCTCTCATACTTCTGTAATTCAGCCCGTCTCTCCTTGGTCTCTTTCTCAAGCTCATTCTTGCTCTTTAAAGATTCCTCTTTAACTTCCAAGAGTGCTTCCTTCTTAGATGCTTCAGCTGCTTTCAATGCATCATCTATTATTTTTCTGGCTCTTTCATTCGCATTGCCAATCTTTTCGTCATTAGACTTCTTTATTGACTTGGAACAAATTATCCAGGTAATAGGTGCGACAATTACTAATGTAGCAATAATAGCGATAATAACTATCACAGG
This sequence comes from uncultured Eubacterium sp., assembly GCA_945946665.1. Taxonomy (GTDB): domain Bacteria; phylum Bacillota; class Clostridia; order Lachnospirales; family Lachnospiraceae; genus Lachnospira. The sequence goes on along the minus strand of CAMEWO010000008.1, from coordinate 32,821 downwards.
AGCACCTCCTTATTAAGTTTTCATTGTACGATATACAACACTCTAATATTATACTTAATTGTCTGTATTGTCAAGGAATTCGTTAAAAGCTTTGTTTATTCCATCAAAAGTATATCCTTTACGGTACAGATAAGAATAAATCTTCTGTTTTTCCTCATATGTAAGCTCTGAAACATTCTTCCCTGACAGCTTTTTTTTAATGAGTTTTTCAATCTGAATTAGTTCGGCATTATCATTATCACAGTAGTATTCCTCACATGCAGCTTCAATTAAACTGTCATTAATACCTTTAACCTTAAGTCTATTCTCTATATATTTTCTGCTTTTGTTTTCTGCCTTAAATAAAACATAATTCAGAGCATAACGTCTGTCATCTATAAACTTATTATTAATGGCATATATAATAGCAGAATCCACAGCTTCAGGGGGATAATAAGACTTTAACAGTTTCTGTCTTAGTTCATATTCAGTATAATCCTTATCTTTTATCAGTTTTACCCCTCTTAATGTCGCTCTCTTAGTCAGAACTTTAATTATTTCATCATAAACATCCTGTGGAATAATCTCGTTAATATTAATGTTATAGGTTATAAGTTCCCCAGCATATAAACCAAAGGCTGGTTCATAATTAATATAAACCAGCCTTCTTTTAGATGTAATGTCTTTAATATCTGTAACCAAATAATCCATCCATATCACCATAAATAAGGGCAGTAAAAGCCACTAATCTTCCACACCTTCTGAAGCTTTCGTTCTCTTTCTAGATGGCGCAGCTTCCTTAATAATCTTATTATCATCAGATGATGAAGAAACCTTGTCTTCTGTCTCCTCATTCTCAGATTCTTTATTAAAATAGTGTTCTCTTACTTTTGCTTCCACTTCTTCATATATATCCTTATGCTCTATAAGGAATTGTTTTGCATTCTCACGTCCCTGTCCAATCTTCTCACCGTTATATGCAAACCATGCACCGCTCTTCTGAATAACATCAATATTAGTTGCAAGGTCGAGGACATCACCCTCTGATGAAATACCTTTACCAAACATAATATCAAATTCAGCTTCTTTAAAAGGTGGAGCAATCTTATTCTTTACAACCTTTACTCTTGTTCTGTTACCGATAACCTCTCCTCCAGCCTTTAATGTTTCAATTTTCCTTACATCCATACGTACAGAAGAATAGAACTTAAGGGCACGTCCACCTGTAGTGGTCTCTGGATTACCAAACATAACACCAACCTTCTCACGAAGCTGGTTAATAAAAATAACAATACAGTTATTCTTACTTACTACCGGGGTTAACTTTCTCAATGCCTGAGACATAAGTCTTGCCTGAAGTCCAACATGGGAATCTCCCATATCACCATCTATCTCTGCCTTAGGAACAAGGGCGGCTACTGAATCCACAATAATAATATCTACAGCCCCCGAGCGAACCATAGTCTCAGTAATTTCCAGTGCCTGCTCTCCACTGTCTGGCTGTGATATATAAAGATTATCAATATCAACACCAATATTCTTGGCATACACCGGATCAAGTGCATGCTCTGCGTCAATAAATCCAGCTATACCGCCACGTTTCTGTACCTCAGCAACCATGTGCAGAGCTACAGTAGTTTTACCACTTGATTCAGGTCCGTATATCTCAACTACTCTTCCCTTAGGTACACCTCCTAATCCAAGAGCAATATCAAGACTTAAGGAACCTGTAGGAATAGTTTCAATATTCATGTTAACAGTGGAATCACCAAGTTTCATAACAGAACCCTTACCAAACTGTTTTTCAATATTAGCCAGGGCTGCATCCAAAGCTTTCATCTTTTCTTCTTTAAGCATAATTCAATCTCCTTAATAATGAACATCTGTTCGTTGTTAATATAATACGATACTTTAACTACATTGTCAATAGAAAAAGCGAATATTTGTTCGTTATATCTGAATACCTGCACATAAATAATATCAAATATCTTTATTATTGTAAATATATTTAAAGTATATTTTCAAACATATTCCAGTATTAACTTTAGTGCTTCTTCGCATGCCTGAGTTCTTATTTCTGCCCTGCTTCCTGAAAAATGAAATTCCTTCACATAAGTTTTATCATAAATAAATAATCCGATATAAACCAGTCCAACTGGCATTCCATCCTCTTTATCAGGTCCTGCAACGCCAGTGACGGCAATGCATATATCTGCCATGGCAGTTCTGGCTCCTCCTTCTGCCATCTGAGCAGCTGTTTCCCTGCTTACAGCGTGATATTTTTCCAGGATGTCAGCTTCAACACCAAGGATACTGATTTTAGCTTCATCACAATAGGTGATGTACCCCTGTTTAAAAACAGCTGAGGCTCCCGGTACATTCACAATTCTGGAGGCAATCATGCCTCCAGTGCAGGACTCAGCTGTAGTAATAATCATTTTTTTATTTTTTAATGTTTCAACTACTTTAGTTTCAGTTAAAAAACTGCATTCTTCCAAGATAAGCCTCCATAATATAATTTATTTATCTGCTCCCATCAATAAATACTTTGTAATTCTTAAATATATAATCAACAAGTGAAACAACTGTCAGAATTAATGCAACATAAACTACTATATTATTGACAATATCCATGTATGCAAAAGGCAGGTCAAGAATCAGCAGGATAATCATTATCATCTGAAATGTTGTTTTAAACTTTCCCCAATAGCTTGCTGCAATTACAACACCATTATCAGATGCAATTAGTCTGAAACCACTAATAATAAATTCTCTTGCAATTATAACAATAACAATCCATCCTGCTATTTTTCCAATATCAACTAAAGCAATCATTGCAGAGCAAACTAAAAGCTTGTCTGCAAGAGGATCCATAAATTTACCAAAGTTTGTGACAAGATTATATTTTCTGGCAATTTTACCATCAATCAAGTCTGTCAGACTGGCAATTATAAATATGGCAGCTGCAATGTACAGATTGCCTCTTCCCCAGAAATCAGTGTACAAAAACACAAGGAAGAAAGGAATCAGAACAACTCTGAAAATTGTTAATTTGTTTGGTAAATTCATACTACTCTCCATTCATATTAATTTGTATATTAAACAAGTCTGCCAATTAAATCATACTCTGTTGATCCTTCAATATATACTGAAACAATATCGCCAGACATAAGTGATGTTATATCAGTGTTAATGAATACATATCCATCAACATTAGGTGAATCTTTATAAGATCTTCCCACGTATACATCATCTTCTTCAATCCTGCCCTCAATCATACATTGTATGGTTTTACCTATCATTTCAGAAGACTTGTCTATGGAAACTTCCTGCTGTAAAGCCATTACTGCATCCCTTCTGTCAGATTTAACATCTTCTGGAACCTGATCCGGCATTGTTGCAGCGGGTGTATCCTCTTCCGGTGAATAGGTAAATACCCCCAGTCTGTCAAACTCCATCTCATCGACAAACTCCAACATTTCCTGATGGTCTTCCTCCGTTTCTCCAGGAAAACCAGTTATAAGAGTGGTCCTCAGGGCAATATCCGGAATTTCACTTCTTAATCTGTTAATTATATTAACTAATTCCTTCTTAGTTGTCCTTCTTCCCATTCTCTTCAGTACATTATCACTTGCATGCTGTATTGGCATATCAAGATAATGACATACCTTTGGTTCAGATTTGATAGCCTCGATTAATGAATCATCAATTTCTTCTGGATAACAGTAAAGAATTCTAATCCATTTCAACTCAGGAATCTGGGCCAGCTTATGGAGAAGTTCACCAAGGCATTTTTTACCATATATATCTGTTCCATACATGGTTGTCTCCTGGGCAACGAGAATCAATTCCTTTACCCCCATATCAACAAGTTCATTTGCCTGTTTGAGAATATATTCATATGGATAGCTTCTGAAATTCCCCCTTACTTTAGGAATTATACAGTATGTGCAGTGTTTGTCACAACCTTCAGCAATTTTCAGATATTCATAATATCCACCTGTTGTTATAATTCTCTTATTATCAGTTGAGACAAGCCTATCTTCAGAATCAATTACATTGTATCCCTTTCCATCAAGGACAGAGAGAATTACTTCAGCAATCTTATCATATGATGACGTTCCTAAATAAGCATCAACTTCAGGAATCTCCTTTATAAGTTCATCCTTATACCGGTGTGCAAGGCACCCCGATACAATAAGTGCCTTACACTTTCCGTTCTCCTTACGCCCTGCCATCTCAAGAATTGTATTGATACTTTCTTCCTTGGCATCATTTATGAAGCAGCAAGTATTAATAACAATAATATCTGCCTCGCAATCATCATCTGTAAACTCAAATCCTTTATCCCTCAAAATACCAAGCATATTCTCTGTATCAACAAGGTTTTTATCACACCCCAGAGATATAAACATTATCTTCATATACAATTCATCCTATTTATCATTATTATCTTATCCAGGCACTTATATCAACTCTGCCACTGATTCCATTTACACTTCCAGATGAAGTAAACTGCCACATATCATATCTGTTACCATAACCAAGGGTATCATTATACCTTGCTATCCAGATATTACAGTAACCATATACACTTCCAGTATTAATTTTATTCTCAAGCCAACTTTTGCTTGCATAAAGCATTGGTGTATATCCAGCACTCCTGACAGTCTGGGAAAATGCATTTATAACAGCTGTTCTTGTTGATACACTAATCTTATCACCTCGTCCAGCACCGCCACCTGCTGACTCTACATCAATACACAAAGGAAGAGATATATTGTATTTCTTACATGCATTAACTATAAAACTGGCTTCTTCAACAGCTTCACTGGTATTAACAGCCTGAGTAACAATGTACGCACCAACCTTGATTCCTGCAGCAATAGCTCCCTGCATATTTTCCTCAAATCTACTGTCCATAACAAGTTTTCCAGACTCGTATCCTCTGTAACCAACTCTTATAATTGCGTAGTCAATACCTGATGCTTTGACAGCATTCCAGTCAATTGAATTATTAAATCTTGAAACATCAATTACTGTTCTTGAATTAAGAACGCCGGAACCATTAAAGTAATACTGTATTCCATCAATTTCCTTCCATCCAGTAACAGGCTTTCCATCCTGATAATAATATTGTAAACTTTCAATATTCTGCCAGCCATTATCATAAACAACCTGTGGCTTTTTTTCAACAACAGGCTCAAGATTTACAACTCTGTATGTCTTTTTTGCCTGAGTAGTTGGCTGCTGTGTTGTTGGCTGCTGTGTGGTCGGCTGCTGTGTTGTTGCCTGTTGTGTTGTTGCCTGCTGTGTTGTTGCCTGCTGTGTTGTTGCCTGCTGTGTTGTTGCCTGCTGTGTAGTCGAACCTGTTGTATTCTGATTATTTGCGGCTATTGTTGGATCAGTTAAAACACGCATTATACTGAAATTAAATCCACCCAGATACGCTACATTTGAATTATCTGCCTCAACAAGAATCTGTTTTATATACTCAACATCTTTTCCATTTACCTGTTTAACACCATTGCTCAGCACATAACCAGTCAGTTCAGAAACGCTGTCACCTGATGTAACCTTAACAGATGCCGAAGGATATCCATTGATTTCTTCAGATGTATATTGCCTTGTGTCTCCATAACTTACTGTGTATACAATATCGCCATCAACTTCTTTAATATTATCTACATCAACAACCGTTGAACCTGCATTTTCAGGTGCCTTTGTTGTGGAAGCTGCTGTTGTTGCTGCTGGCTTTGTCTCTTCAACAGGAATATCTCTGTTATTTTCAGGATCTTCCTGTATTGTCTCAGCTGATTCAGCTACAACCTTCTCAATAATATTATCTATTATTTCATATGAAATAGTTGATACTTCCACTGGCTCAACTGGATTATAACCGGCAGAAGAAAGAAGTGCCACTGTATATGTACTTTCATCAAGATTATCAAATATAACAACGCCGTCCATATCATTATCATTTACCTGGACAAAAGGAACAGAATCGCTTGTATCAAACTCTTCAATTTCTTCATGCTTAACAACATCATTTAAGAAATCCCTGTTCTCATCAACAGTACCCTTTACAGCAACTGCCTTAAATAAAACACCCTCACAAGGCTCTGACTCTTCATTCAGTATATTGACAGTTACAGATTTATTTTCTGGAACCGCTTCAAGTGAAACAGTTTTAAAATTAATATTCTTGTAGTCTTCTGTCAGTAACAGAAATCTTTCTGTAGTTGCCTCTGTTGCTGCGGCTTCGGCTACGTCAGATGATTTCTTCATCCTTATATTTGCAGCTACAACAGATGAAACCCCTATAATTACAGCTGCAGCAGACATTGATAAAGACAAAGCCCATCTTCTGGCAAAAGATACTGCATTACTTTCTTTTACCATACTATCATCCAAAGCTTCATCAATTTCAAGAAGATTGTCATCCTGGTCATCATAGACAATCTCCAGTTCTTCTGGATCTTCTTCAAATTCTACATAAGTAATATCCTCAACATCATTTGTAACATCTTCAAATTTTATTGAATCATCATTCTGTTCTGTAACGTCTTCTAATTCAATTGACTCATCAATCGGAAGGATATCCTCCTCTTCATTATCAAAGGTAATATCAAGTTCAAGACTATCATCTACTTCCTCTAATTCAAGCATCTCAGTTTCACTGATAAGTTTTTCATGAAGATTCTTCTCAAGATTAGAATTATTCTGTATTTCCTTTTTTCTTTTTAACTCATTGTTCTTTTTAAAAATCATTCTATACTGCCTCTTTCCAATAAATCATTTTATTGTATTCTTTTCAGGCTGCTTTACAACCTTAAGATTAACAACTCTAGTGACAACTCCCTGTCTTTCATCTTTAATGTTGTATGTTACTATGTATGAGCCAGCTTTTTTTACAGTAGAAACAGGCCTACCATCAAGAGTTACTATATAATCAGGTATAATACGTTTTCCAAATGAATCATATGCTGTAACATTTTCAAGGAAATCATATTTATCCCCCTCATATATGGTTACATTACTGTTCTTTACCTCTATCCTCGCTGTATCATATACCGTAAGTCTGGCTTCATCCTGAAGGATTCCCCTCCTTGGATCCTTAAATGAATATGTAACAGTGTAAACTCCCGGCGGAATATTATTTAAATCCCCATCGTAACCTTTTATCTGATATTTAACATCAACAGAATATCCTAGGGAATTAGTACCATATACACCAGACAACAGACTCTTTTTTTCATATCTGTTCATCTGAATATCTTTGTTGGTTACAGTAAGTAACGGTTCAGCCAGACCTTTAACCTCATAATTGGAATATGCAAAAAATGCAATATCCATATCAACGTATCCATCAATTCCTGGAACAGAATTGGATACACCATACTGCCACATATCATATTTGTAATCAAATTCAGCGACACTGTTCCCCAGCTGCCATGTCTTTTCCTTGTAATAATATTCACTATAATACAAAGCCAGCCATGTCTTATAGGCAGGTATCAGTGTTTCAGCATCTACAGCGTTATACCAGTCATTCCTGCAAAAATATACCATAGGTTGATATCCCTGACCGGCAATAGTATCACAAAAAACCTGAACAATCTGAGTAAGCTGTTCCCTGGAAATTTCGGCGTCAGCTACTCTGTATCCTTCTGATGATTCCCAGTCAAAAGCAACAGGATATGTTATCTGGTACTTTTCAATCAGGTTAATACAAAAAGACGCTTCCTCATAAGCCTCTTTGACAGAGGTCGCCTGGGAAAAGAAATATACTCCCACCTGAATACCATTAACAAGGGCTCCCTGGATATTATCTTCGAAATAGCTGTCTTCATAAAGTGTAGCATTAGAACTGGTAGATCTTCCTCCACACTTAATAATTGCAAAATCAATTCCTGAAGATTTCACCTTTGCCCAGTCAATTTCTTTCTGGTAATGAGATACATCCACGCCATAACTTAAAGCAGAATTTTCAAAAAGTTCTAAAGAAGTTCCTTCCTCTTCAACAACTTCGTCATTTTCATGCTCTAAAACTGATTCCTCCTCACCAATGTCGAGATTCTCTACATCAATTATCTGAAGATTATTATTTTCAGACATACTGATAATGTCTTCATCTGACAATTCCTCTATAGATGGAATCTCAGTTAATGAGGAAATATATGAATCATATTCCTGTGATGAAAGCATGTTAACAAGTAAGAAATCAAGCAAATCACTGAGTTTAACATAATCATCGTATGATAATGCCTGTCCAGATGATGATTTATCTTTTTCTTTCTTAATCCATGCCTGGTCTTCCGAAGATAAAATCTGGCTGTTATTTGATATTGCAATTATTGCATTATTAACAGCTCTTGCCATATTATCCTCATCACCATCACGTGAAAGGCTTCTGCGGATATCCTTTAGCGAAGACTTGACACTGTAGACATTCACTGAATCCATGGTTGTATTAACCTCTTTGAGCCTTACACTGCTGTCAGGTTCAACGTAAGTGGAACTTGTAGCCAAGATGGAAACATTGTTACTTTTTTCTGTTTCTTTCTGACTAAATGTTGTCCACTGTGATGCTTTCGCTCCCGTAAGGTTATTACCACTATTAACAACTGCCACAGATAAACCTGTAACCCCAATCATAACTCCACAGACAGAAATAATTAATGCTTTTGAATGGTTGTCAAAAAATCCTTTAAAACCTCTTTTCAAATTCAACATATTATAATCTCTCTTACATAAAAACCAGCTGTTAATATATGGATTAAAAACCTCTACTTATAATATACTTTAATACAAGTAATTACAAGCCTATATATGGATATTTTGTGTCAAAAAATGGTATTTTAAGACCATATATTGTAAAACCGCCTTTATTTTGACATGCATACAATATTTTCAACATTATCAGTATATGGAAATAAATCAAATGTTTCCATTCCTGTAATCCTATATCCACCATTTAACAATAGTAATACATCTCTCGCCTGTGTTTCAGGATTACACGAAATATATATGATTCTGTCTGGAGAAAGCCTTATAACAGAATCAAGAAACTTTTTGTCAGAACCGGCTCTCGGAGGATCCATTACTACAACGTCAGCTTTAAGTTTATTGTAATTATCACTCATATACTCACCTGCATCCTGACAGATAAAATGAATATTAGAAATATTATTAAGCTTTGCATTATATACAGCATCATTGACAGCGGCAGGATTTAATTCAACTCCTATAACCTCCCTGCAGAATTTTGCCATGGTAATTCCAATTGTACCAATACCGCAATATGCATCAAGAACTATGTCATCTTTCTTTATCCCTGCCATTTTAATTGCAGCTTTATACAGCTTCTCCGTTTGTGATGGATTAATCTGATAAAAAGAATCTGGACTTATTCTAAATCTGTTCTTACACAAAACATCCTCAATATATCCTTTTCCAGTAAGAACAATATTCCTTTTGCCCAATACCATATTGGTTTTACTGTTATTAATATTCTGAACAATTGTTGTTATTTCAGGATGCTGCTTTGTAAGCTGTTTTATAAAATCTTTTTTTGATGGAAATGCCACATCTGCGGTTACAATAACAACCATAATCTCATGGGTTGAAAATCCCTTTCTGATTAATACATGCCTGACAAACCCCTGCCCAGAATCCTCGTTATATGGCACATATTTGAAAGAAGTAAACAAATTTGTAAGAGTATTAAGAATATTATCGGCATCCTTATCCTGAATCATGCAATAATCAACTGGGATAACCTGATGAGTTCCTTCCTTATAACATCCGGAAATAACCTTTTTATTCTTTCCTGTACTAATTACACCATGAACTTTATTCCGGTAATTTACAGGATGATACATACCTGTAATACCACTTGTAACATATAGATTTTTAAACAGGCTGTTAACTTTATCTTGTTTTATTCTAAGCGTTTCTTCATAAGGTATGTCAGTATAACAACACCCGCCGCATTCATTACATACAGTACATGATATGCTTTTTGATTTTTCATTATATTTCCCGCTCATACTACTCTCCATTCCGCAAGCACATTCGACCCTTGCCTGGCTTTTGCTACAAAAAATAATCCCCTGAGATAATCCCAGGGGAAATAATTAATCTTCTGATGGATTGCCAACAATCTTGACCTTACCTTCATATAACTCTTTAACAGCCACTGAAAGAGGCTTAAGGTTCTGGGCATTACCAACAAGTTCCTTACCAAGAGCTATTTTTCTCTTATCATCCCTTGAAAGTCTCACTTCTGGATTCTTGCCGTCCTTATCAGCTAACTTTGCCTTCTCATACTTTTCTTCAAGATATCTTGAATCAATTATCTGCTTTGCTCTCTCGGCAGCAGCTTTTACAATTGAATAACGGCTCTGGACAACTAACTGTTCCCCCTCTTCAACCTCACTATTAATAACTTCCATTAACTCTGAATATGATGGATGTAACATAACAAATCATTCTCCTTTTGAAAACTTTTCTAATTCTTTCTTTATCTGGTTAACCCTGTTAATATTATTTGCAGTTAAACACTTTTCAACAGTATCTGCAGAACCTGAAATAATACCATTAATATCATTTACGCAATTATCAACCAAATCATTAATTATAATATAATCGTATTCTTCAACACCCTCAGCTTCTTTTGACGCTTTGGCAAGCCTTGCATTAATCGTAGCTTCATCCTCTGTGCCTCTGCCTCTTAACCTTCTTTCAAGTTCTTCTGCTGATGGTGGAATAATATACATAAGAAGAGCATCAGGAAACATCTTCCTGACATTAAATGCTCCAACACATTCAATCTCAAGAATTACATTATAACCTTCTTTAAGCTTATCCTCTACATATGACTTAGGCGTACCATAATAATTCCCTACATATGTGGCATATTCCAGCAATTCACCTTTATTGATCATGTCCTGAAATTCTTCTTTGGTTTTGAAGAAATATGAAATGCCATCCTGTTCACCATCTCTTGGTTTCCTGGTCGTAGCAGATACGGAAAGAGCAAAATTATCATAATTATTAATAAGAGACTTAATAACCGTTCCCTTTCCTGCTCCAGAAAATCCTGATATCACAAGCAAAGTACCACGACTACTCATAATGCACCTCATTTCCAAATCGCTTAACTTGCATTATAGCTGACTTTTACAAAACAATCAAGCATATTTTACTCTATATTCTGAATCTGCTCTCTTACTTTCTCGATTTCTGTTTTTAAATCTATTGCATTGTTAGATATATCAATATCATTAGCCTTTGAAAGAATTGTATTAGCTTCCCTGTTCATCTCCTGTGCAATAAAATCAAGCTTTCGTCCAATTCCACCATCTTCAGAAAGACATTGTCTTGCATGGCTTATATGGCTTCTAAGACGTACCGTCTCCTCATCCACACAGATTTTATCAGCATATATAATTACTTCAGTAGCAATTCTGCTCTCATCTATTGTAGTATCACCTAAAAGTTCATTAACTTTATTCTCCAGCTTGTTTCTGTACTCTTTCATTATTTCAGGACTTCTTGTCTCAATATAATCAACAAGTTTCTCCATGTTATCCAGTTTTAATAAAAGGTCTTTCCTTAAATTCTCGCCTTCTGTTATTCTTGTCTGGACAAACTGCTCGCATGCCTTACATAAGGCTGATTCAATAAAATGCCAAAGCTCTTCTTCATCCTCTCCAACTTCCTCAGTGGTAATAACCTCAGGAAAACGTGAAAGAACCGATATTGATACATCATTTGTCTTGTTAAACTGAGAAGCCATGGTATCAAATATATTCATATACTCCCTGGCAAGGTCACTATTATACTTAAGAGAAACCTTATTCTCTGTTAAATCTTCATATGTAATGAATATATCAATTTTACCACGCTGTGCATACCTCTTTAACACATCCCTGATACGTGCCTCAAATACATTAAGCTTCTTAGGCATCTTAATTCCTGCCTCAAGATATCTGTGATTGACAGATTTCATCTCAATACTTATTTTTCTGGCTCCATCAGCAACTTCACAGCGGCCGAAACCAGTCATACTCTTTATCATAGCTATCCCCATTTCTGTCTTTTTATTTGACAATATATTGTAGCATTTTTATAATAAAAGTACAAGACATCAGAAGTCTAAAAAAATTTGAATTGAGGATTATTATGGCACTAGACGGTATAGTTATAGCAAATATTTGTAGTGAACTTAACAATACAATTAAAGGAGGTCGTCTGTACAAGATTGCCCAGCCAGAAAATGATGAACTTCTTTTAACAGTTAAAACAGGTAACGGACAATTCAGACTTGAATTATCTGCTAACGCTTCCCTTCCTCTCGTATATCTTGTTGAGGAAAACAAACCAAGCCCTATGACAGCTCCAAATTTCTGCATGCTTTTAAGAAAGCATTTAAATAACGGCAGAATAATCGGAATTTCACAGCCAGGACTTGAAAGAATTATTGATATTGAAATTGAACATGTAAATGAGATGGGTGATTTATGCAGAAAACATCTAATAACTGAAATAATGGGCAAATACAGTAACATCATATTCTGCGATGGCAACAGAATCATTGACAGTATCAAACATGTATCAGCGCAGATGAGTTCTGTAAGAGAAGTTCTTCCAGGCAGGGAATACTTTATTCCCAATACTGTTTCTAAAATCAATCCTTTAGAAACTAACTTTGAAGAATTCAAAGATACAATTTCTTCAAAACCTATGCCAGTACATCAGGCTTTATACAAATCCTACACAGGTTTAAGCTCACTATCAGCACTCCAGATTATTAACGATGCTTCTATTGACCCAGACATACCTGCCAGCTGCTTAAATAATGATGAAGTATATCATCTGTACAATATATTTAATAACACTATGGATTTAATTAAAAATGGAGATTTTTATCCATGTATATCCTACGAGAATGGTATTCCTGCCGATTTTTCATCCTTAAAATTATCAATGTGCAGTGATATTGCCCACTACGACTCCATAAGCAGTCTTCTTCGTGATTATTATTCAAAAAAAGACAGTGTTACAAGAATCAGGCAGAAATCATCAGATTTAAGAAAAATTGTGTCTATTGCATTAGAAAGGGCACGTAAAAAGGAGGACATACAAACCCGCCAGATTAATGATACAAAAGACAGAGATAAATACAGAATTTATGGTGAGTTAATAAATACTTATGGTTATAATATTAAAGAAGGTGACAAATCATTATCCGCATTAAATTACTACACCAACGAAGAAATAACCATTCCTTTAGACAGCAGCCTTTCTCCTTCTGAAAATGCAGTTAAATATTTTAACAGATATAATAAACTTAAAAGAACATATGAAGCTACAACTATCCAGCTAAAAGAAACTGAGGATGAAATTGCACATCTTGAATCAGTTGCTACTTCTCTTGATATTGCTGTATCAGAAGAAGATTTATCACAGCTGAAAATGGAGCTTGCCGACTCAGGTTACATCAAAAAAACATATAACAACAATAAAAAAATTAAAGTTACAAGTAAACCTTTTCACTATATTTCCAGTGACGGATATGATATATATGTTGGAAAGAATAATTATCAGAATGATGAACTTACCTTCAAGTTTGCCAAAGGTGATGATTTCTGGTTTCATGCCAAAGGAATGGCCGGTTCCCATGTCATTCTTAAAACTAATGGTAAGAAACAGGAAGAAATTCCTGACCGTGCCTTTGAAGAAGCTGCTTCTTTAGCTGCATATTACTCAAAAGGACAGAGTCAGGATAAAGTTGAAGTGGATTATGTACTAAAAAAAGAAATTAAAAAGCCTGCCGCTGCAAAGCCAGGATTTGTTGTATATTACACTAATTACTCCCTGATTGCATCAACTGACATAAGCAAACTTGTTCAATGCCAGTAACAAAACAAGGTTTATTACAATTAATATTATGAAAACTGCCATAATCGGTATAAAAATACCAAGGAATATAGCCAATGAGCTGATAATCATGGACACTGAAGTGATTATCAGCATTTTTTTATTTATTACTCCTCTGGAAATGTCAAAAGCAACCGAAGTAAGCACACTTAATATTACTATATCAATAAGAAACAGAATCATGGCTGTTCCCCCAACAGACTCTATGCGGTCACACACGGTTTCATCCATGGAAATATACCCAAAAAGTCTTGGTGGATTAAATAAGAATACCACCCCCCTGATAATGCATGCAAAAGCTGTAATGAAACATATTATATGTCTTATAAGTTTCTTTTTAATACCTGCTCTTAAAAGAAAAATAGTTATCAGCCCTGACAGTACAACAATGATTATCCTGTCTGTTGTTATAAGAAATCTGTCAGCCAGATAATAATCAATAATTATTCCATATGTCTGCATAGAAACAGAATTAAAAGAAAATGCAATATTGAAAAGAACCTCTCTTATAATTTCAAGAAAAACACAACCATATACTACAGGCATAATAAACATTGCCCAGTTGCCCCTGGATGCACCCCTGTAATTTTTCAACTTTTTAAGAGAGCTGGTTTTAATCATTATACAGCAAAGAATTCCTAAAATAACAAGGAAAACTCCAAGGTAAACAACTCTTCCAGGAATAAAATGCATTTCATCAACATTTTTATCAAAGCTTCCTGCTTCACCAAGATAGATGAATGAAAATAATATGTGAATTAATGCGTTATTCTCAAACACCTTTGATAAAATCAGAAAAACCCCTGTAACAACACTTGTAATACTGCCAATGTTTGCAAGAGATGCAACACCCCTTAATCTCAAAAAAATACCAGCCACTGAAATAATGCATGAATACAGGATAATAGAAAATAACAGTTTATATATTACACCCATACCCTGGTAATACACTTTGGAATATAGAGGAAATCCCCCAAGAGAATCAGTAATATTACCTAAATAGATTTCATCACAGATTGAGTCAAAAAGGCTAATTCTTACACCAAATACAATGATTAAAGCCAGTGCAGCAAGAAGCACTGCTACACTGACTATTCTAATTAAAATAATATCATCTTTTTTCATATGCATACCTGTTTTGTACACTTATTTAACAACAACTTTTCTGAAACTTTTCTTACCTTTTTTGACAACAAGGCCATCTATGAACATATCTCTGGCAAAAGTTGAATCAATAGCTGTAACCTTCTCTCCATCAACAGTAACGCCACCCTGTTCAACAGCTCTACGCGCATCTGACTTGGAAGTAGCAAGACCGGCATTGAATACAAGAGATATTACATCAATAGCTCCATCCTTGAAATTCTCATCAAAAAGTTCTGCCAATGGCATATTCTCGGCATCACCGCCTGAGAATATAGACTTGGCTGTCTCATCAGCCTTCTTAGCTTCATCCTCTCCATGAACAAGCTTTGTAAGCTCATAAGCAAGAATTTCTTTGGCTTTATTAAGCTGTGCCCCCTCCCAGCTTTCCATCTTCTCTATCTCTTCAAGTGGAAGGAAAGTAAGCATCTTAATACATTTGATTACATCTGTATCGTCAACATTTCTCCAATACTGATAGAAATCATATGGTGATGTCTTATCTGGGTCAAGCCACACTGCTCCTTTAGCAGTTTTACCCATTTTCTTACCTTCAGAATTGAGAAGAAGGGTAATTGTCATGGCTGAAGCATCCTTGCCAAGCTTCTTTCTGATAAGTTCAGTACCACCAAGCATATTGCTCCACTGGTCATCACCACCAAACTGTAGATTACAGCCATATTTCTGGTAAAGCATAAGAAAATCGTAAGACTGCATAATCATGTAGTTAAATTCAAGGAAGCTTAATCCCTTTTCCATTCTCTGCTTATAACATTCAGCCCTGAGCATATTATTAACGGAAAAGCATGGTCCAACATCTCTGATAAAATCAACATAATTAAGATTCAAAAGCCAGTCTGCATTATTAACAATCAATGCCTTTCCATCTGAGAAGTCAATAAATCTTGACATCTGCTTTTTAAAACATTCAACATTATGATTTATTGTCTCTGTTGTCATCATCTGACGCATATCAGTACGTCCTGAAGGATCACCAATCATTGCTGTTCCACCACCAACTAAGGCAATTGGTTTATTTCCAGCCATCTGAAGACGTTTCATAAGACAGAGAGCCATAAAATGACCAACATGAAGACTGTCAGCTGTTGGGTCAAATCCAATATAAAATGTTGCCTTTCCATTATTAATTAATTCTTTAACAACGTCCTCATCCGTAACCTGAGCAATAAGACCTCTGGCCACAAGTTCATCGTAAAGTGTCATCTTACAATTCCTCCCAAAATCAATATAATCATCTAAATAATAATATTTTTTCTCTTATCTAAAATTACCGAAATAACAACAGCAACCAGACAGCCGCACATATCTATGACTACATCTTTTGCTGAGCCATACCTGCCGGCTGTATACAATTGATGAAATTCATCAAGGCAGGCATATCCCAACACAATTAAAAATGTCAGATATTTCGTGAATCTGTAGAAAAATCCATCATACTTCAATGCAAAATAAACAGCCATGGCAAGAATAAAGTATTCTGCTGCATGTGCCAGTTTCCTGACCGGAGTCTGCATCTGTTCAATTGCATGTTCCCTGTCATTCCACTTCATATCAATTAAATGAATTCCATCTGCAAAATCAACAAGAATTTCTGAAACCTTACGGCTAAGTCCCATAGACTGTTCACCGCTCTGGTTTGAGAAGGAAAAAATGCAGAGCATAATGGCAATAACAGGTATCCATACACATATCTTCTTAATAATCAGTTTCATAATTAAATATTAACAACCCTCATGGTATTTGTTAATCCTCTCTTTGAGGTTGGTGCTGAATTAGTAGCGATTCCTGCTGATACAATTGCAATATCACCTTCTGAGAGATATCCAGCATTCTCAGAAGCCTGAAGTGCATGCTCAATAATCTTGTCTGTGGATTTCTCAACTGCTGTCTTAATTGGCTTAACGCCCCAGTAAATCTGCATTTTTCTGAGGACTGGTTCATATGGTGAGCAACCAATTATCAACGCTTCTGGCTTAAGCTTAGATGTAAGTCGTGCTGTAAAGCCAGAAATTGTTGGGCACACAATAGCCTTGGCGTTAAGGTTCGCTGCTGTCTGCACAGCTGCATTAGCAACTGCACTGGAAATACTTCTCTTTGAATGAAGATTAGAATAATTTACTCCTCTTCCAATAAGATCCTGTTCTGTTGATTCAGCAATCTTAACCATCATCTTTAATGCCTCTAATGGGTACTTACCATTAGCTGTTTCTCCTGAGAGCATAACTACGTCAGTACCATCATATATTGCATTGGCAACATCAGTAACCTCAGCTCTTGTTGGTCTAGGATTTCTAATCATAGAGTCAAGCATCTGTGTAGCTGTAATAACTGGTTTATAAGATGCATTGCACTTTCTGATGATTTCTTTCTGAATATGAGGAACCTGCTCAGCTGGTATCTCAACACCCATATCACCACGGGCAACCATGATACCATCAGCAACTCTGATAATCTCATCAAGATTCTTAATTCCTTCTGCATTTTCAATCTTAGCAATAACAGGAATATCAGCATCATGAGACCAGAGCAGCTCCTTTATTTCCTGAATACATGCTGCATTTCTAACAAATGAGGCAGCGATGAAATCAAATCCCTGTTCAATACCAAATATAATATCTTCTTTATCTTTCTGTGTGATTCCAGGCAGTCTGATACTTACATTAGGGACATTGACCCCCTTCTTAGAGCCAAGCTCTCCACCATTGATAACCCTGCATACAATCTCAGTACCATCTACGACATCTTCAACTCTTAATTCAATAAGTCCGTCGTCAATAAGGATGGTATTACCCTTCGAAATATCCTTTGGAAGACCCTCATATGTTATATGTCCAATCTTGTCATCGCCAACAATATCTCTTGTGGTAAGGGTATATTTCTGATTTTCAACAAGCGTAACCTTTTTATCGTCTTTTAATAAACCAGTTCTGATTTCAGGTCCCTTAGTATCAAGCAAAGTTGCTATAGGGAGATTTAATTCACTTCTAACACTTTCAACTAAAGCAAATCTGCCTGCCTGTTCCTCATGGTCACCATGGGAAAAATTAAATCTTGCAATATCCATACCAGCAAGAGCCAGCTGCTTAATAAGCTCCCTGTCATTAGTATTAGGACCCATTGTACATATTATCTTGGTTTTTTTCATATTCCCCTCCATATATTAATTATTAGTTATTATTAAATTAAATTCCAGATAAAAATTATCTCATATATTTCAGCTGTTGTCCAGTTGTATATTAAAACTTTACTTTACATGGACATGTGTATATAAATGTTCATTACAATATTCATACGCACCGTTACATTTTGAACAGAAACGGAAAACTAAATCGTCGCCATCATTCTCTGTCCTGTTACATACTGCACATCTGTGCTTTGCCGCACTATTGCCCGGAACAAATGCTTTAGGCTGATATCCACCCTTATTGTTTTGTGGGTTATTATTATAAACCTGATGTGAATAATTAGGTTTATTCTGTGCCCTTTGAGCTGTTTTTCTTGCCTTTTGGAAATTTCTCTGTGTATATGTCTTTCTGTTTCCTTTTAATGTCAGGAAAAGAAATACAATGAAATTGAGCATTGAAACAAGCGCACATGTAGCATTTACATAGCATGTGAAGGCATTTCCGCTTAACAATCCCAGGTTATATAATGCAATCCACAATCCTCTAGGCATAAATGGAACCAGATATCCACCAATTATAGTAATGGCAAAGATAACTCCATCAATAATACCAAGCCATTTCATCTTTATTGGAATGATGAAAAACAGATAAACCTTTGTCTCTGACTCTTCTACAGCAAAAGCCATGAATAAAGCAAGATTAATATAGTAGGTATTCATTGTATAGGACTGTCCAAAAATAAAATAAATCAAAAATGCTGCTATGATATGAAGAATTACTCCACTGAAAAAGTACATGTTAAACTTAAATGCACCCCAGACATTCTCCAAAACAGTGCCAATAACGTAGTAAAAATATAATGTAAATATAATAAATATAAAGCTGTATGATGGTGGCTGAAGCATAAATGTTACAAGTCTCCACACCTGCCCTTTTAGAATCATGGAAACATCCAGGCTCAAATACCTTGTATACAAATCAGGTACTGCAATACCAATAATAAACCCAACCACATACATTCCAATAATATAGAACATCAGATTATGGATGGCGTATCTGCCATATTTACGTTCTAACTTATCTAACCAATTCATAATATAAACAAGCCCCTTTCAGTTTTTGCCACATACCCAAAAGTATAAGTAAATAGCTGATAAAAGTCAATGAATATACTTTATATTTAAATCTAAAATAATCATAAAAACTGTGATTAAATTATATAAATAACTCAAGCATGTTGAAATTTGTCGATTTTCATAATATAATATGCAAAGTTGCATTTTCAGATTAGTTATTTCTTATTTATAATGTGCAAATAATTAAGGAGGAAAGTCTTTACAGACAAAATCTTATGAATACATACAAATTAGGTATTGATATTGGCTCAACAACAGTTAAAATCGCTTTACTTGACAATGATGGCAAAGTTGCCTTTTCAGACTATGAGAGACATTTTGCCAATATTCAGGAAACTTTACAGAATCTTCTGGAGAAAGCTGTAAATAATCTGGGGGAATTTACATGCTACCCTGTTATCACAGGTTCAGGTGGGCTTACACTTGCTAAACATCTTGATGTTCCATTTACCCAGGAAGTTGTTGCAGTTTCAACTGCCCTTCAGGATTATGCGCCACAGTGTGATGTAGCAATTGAGTTAGGTGGAGAAGATGCTAAAATCATATATTTTACTAACGGTATAGACCAGAGAATGAATGGTATCTGTGCAGGTGGTACAGGTTCTTTCATTGACCAGATGGCAACCCTGCTTCAAACAGACGCATCTGGTCTTAATGAGTATGCAAAAAACTATCAGTCAATATACCCAATTGCCGCAAGATGTGGTGTATTTGCGAAATCTGATATACAGCCATTAATTAATGAAGGAGCTACAAAAGAAGATCTTGCAGCGTCAATTTTTCAGGCTGTTGTTAACCAGACCATATCTGGTCTTGCATGCGGAAAACCAATCAGAGGAAATGTTGCATTCTTAGGCGGTCCACTTCACTTTCTTTCTGAGCTTCGTGAATCTTTTATAAGGACATTAAATCTTGGTCCATCACAGATTATTGCACCAGACCATTCTCATCTTTTTGCTGCTATCGGTTCTGCCATGAATTATAAAGAAGATGTCTGTGTAGATGTTACAGACATTATCCACAAACTCCAGGGCAAAATCAAACTTGATTTTGAAGTAGAACGAATGGAACCGTTATTTAAAGATAAGCAGGATTACGATGAATTTACAAAAAGGCATAATAGTGCAAAGGTTAAAACTGCGCCTCTTGATGACTATGAAGGAAACTGCTATCTCGGAATTGATGCAGGCTCAACTACGACAAAGGTTGCACTGATTGATGAAGATGGTAATCTGCTCTATTCATTTTATTCAAGTAATAATGGTAATCCACTTGCTACAACAATTAAATCAATAAAAGAAATATACTCTAAGCTTTCACCTAAAGCTAAAATTGTTTCATCATGTTCCACAGGTTATGGTGAAGCTTTAATTAAGGCTGCCCTTTTATTAGATGATGGTGAAGTAGAAACTGTGTCACATTTCTATGCTGCTGCATTCTTTGACCCTGAAGTTGACTGTATCATTGATATAGGCGGACAGGATATGAAATGTATTAAAATCAAGAATCAGACAGTAGATTCTGTTATGCTTAATGAAGCATGTTCTTCCGGATGTGGTTCATTTATTGAAACCTTCGCAAAATCCCTTAATTATTCAGTTGAGGATTTTGCGAAAGAAGCTCTATTTGCAAAACATCCTATTGATCTTGGAACAAGATGTACTGTATTCATGAATTCCAAGGTTAAGCAGGCCCAGAAAGAAGGTGCTGAAGTTTCTGATATTTCAGCAGGACTTGCCTATTCTGTAATTAAGAATGCATTATACAAAGTAATAAAGATTGCAGATCCAGGCGACCTTGGCAAGCATATTGTTGTACAGGGTGGAACATTCTATAATGATGCTGTTTTAAGAAGTTTTGAGAAAATAACAGGCGTTGATGCCATAAGACCCGATATTGCCGGTATTATGGGTGCATTTGGTGCTGCACTTATCGCCAGGGAAAGATATGATGGAATCTCTGATTCTACTATGCTTTCAATTGATAAAATTAATGACTTAAAGATTGAGACATCTATGACAAGATGTAAAGGATGCACCAATAACTGCCATCTGACAATTAACAAGTTTTCAGGCAACAGAAAATTCATTACAGGTAACAGATGTGAAAGAGGCCTTGGAAAAGAAAAAACTGATGACAGGCTTCCTAACCTTTTTGATTATAAATTCCACAGACTGTTTGACTATGAGCCTCTTCCTGAAAATGAGGCTGTACGTGGTGTTGTAGGTATTCCAAGAGTGCTTAATATGTACGAGAATTATCCATTCTGGTTTACATTTTTCACCAAACTTGGTTATAGGGTCATTCTCTCTCCTCAATCAAACAGAAAGATTTATGAACTGGGAATTGAATCAATACCATCTGAATCAGAATGTTATCCTGCCAAACTGGCACATGGCCATATTACATGGCTTATAAGACAGGGAATTAAGTTTATATTCTATCCATGTATACCATACGAACATAAAGAAATTGACAATACAAACAATCACTACAACTGCCCTATCGTAACTTCCTATGCTGAGAATATCAAGAATAATGTTGAGGAAATTAAATCATGCAACATTAATTTTATGAATCCATTTCTTTCATTTGAAAGTGAGGAAATTCTTGAAAAACGTCTCATAGAAGAGTTTCCAGATATACCTGCAGCACAGATTAAGTCTGCTGTTTCCCAGGCTTGGAATGAACTTATGCAATCCAGAGAAGATATGCATAAAAAGGGCGAGGAAGTTATTGATTTCCTGAATAAAACAGGAAAACGTGGAATTGTACTTGCTGGACGACCATACCATATTGACCCTGAAATAAACCATGGTATACCGGAATTGATTAATTCATACGGAATTGCTGTTCTTACAGAGGATTCTGTTGCCCACCTTGGTAATGTTGAAAGGCCATTAATTGTTATGGACCAGTGGATGTACCATTCGCGTCTATATGCAGCAGCTTCCTATGTTAAGAATACTGACAATCTTGATTTAATCCAGCTTAACTCTTTTGGATGTGGTCTTGATGCCGTTACTACTGATGCTGTAAATGATATTCTTACTAAATCAGGTAAAATATATACTGTCCTTAAGATTGATGAAGTTAACAACCTGGGTGCTGCAAGAATTAGAATCCGTTCTCTTATTGCAGCTTTGAAAGTACGTGAAAAGAAGAACTATAAACGTAAGATTGTCAGCGAAGCTTATCACAGAGTTGAATTCACACCTGAGATGAGAAAAAACTACACTATTCTCTGTCCTCAGATGTCACCAATACATTTTGACCTTCTGGGACCTGCTCTGTCATCATGTGGGTATAATTTTGTAGTTCTTGATAATGATAATAAATCTTCTGTTGATATAGGACTTAAATATGTTAATAACGATGCCTGCTACCCTTCTCTTATGGTTGTAGGACAGATTATGAATGCAGTTCTTTCTGGCAAATACGACCTTGATAAGACAGCTATCATTATTACTCAGACTGGTGGCGGATGCCGTGCATCCAACTATATCGGATTTATCAGAAGAGCCCTTGAGAAGGCTAATTTAGGTCATATTCCTGTAATATCTCTCAGTGCCCAGGGTCTGGAAAGCAATTCAGGATTTAAATATGATCTTAAAATGATTAAAAAAGCCATGATGGCTATTGAATATGGAGACATATTCATGAATGTTGTATACAGAACAAGACCATATGAGAAAGTTCCTGGTTCTGTTAATGCACTGCATGAGAAGTGGAAGGCAAAGCTTATTGACCAGCTTACAAAAGATAAGGTATCGATGAAGGAATATAAGCAGAATCTTCATGCTATAGTTGAAGATTTCGATAAAATAGAACTTCTGGATATTAAAAAGCCAAGAGTTGGTGTTGTAGGAGAAATTCTTGTTAAATTCCTTCCATCAGCCAATAATTATATTGTAGATCTTCTGGAAAGTGAAGGTGCTGAAGCAGTTGTTCCAGATTTAATGGGATTCCTGTTATACTGTGCCGAAAATGCCAACTTTAAGCGTGATTATCTTGGTGCTTCTAAGAAAACTGCATTTATCAGTAATACTATTATCAGTATTCTTGAATGGTTCAGAAAAGAAGGTAATGCTGCTTTAAGAGAGAGTAAGCGTTTTGATGCCCCTTCAAATATTAAAGATACTGCAAAGCTGGCTAAGGATCTTGTTTCTTTAGGAAACCAGACTGGTGAAGGATGGCTCCTTACCGGTGAAATGATTGAACTTATTCATAATGGAGCCGGTAATATAGTATGTTGTCAGCCATTTGCATGTTTACCTAACCACATTGTAGGAAAGGGTGTAATCAAGGAGCTGCGTGCTGCATTCCCTGAGGCAAATATAATTGCTGTTGACTATGATCCTGGAGCATCTGAAGTTAATCAGTTAAACAGAATTAAGCTTATGCTGGCAACCGCTAATAAAAACCTTGAAAAACATTAAAATAAGATTTATAATGTACGTAGATTTTTGTTATATTTTGAAAAACATGAAAGCAGGTGATTATATATGTTTTTATTATTTATCGGACCAATAATAGGTGTTTCTGTTGCTATTATAGCTACTGTATGTATAGTCGCTTCTGTTTCAGGAGTCCTTGGTAATGAGCTAAAGGATGACGACGATAAATAGTTTTTTAGTTACATAAGACAAATTATTACATTAAAAAAGTGGAGGATGACTTAGTTCATCTTCCACTTATTTTCTATCTGCCAATCTATTGGCTCTATTCCATTATCTGACAAAAACTTATTTGCCTGACTAAAATGATGACATCCGAAAAAACCTCTATAAGCTGATAAAGGACTTGGATGTGGAGCTTTAAGAATAAGATGCTTAGGATTAGTAAGCATTGGAATCTTCTTCTGTGCTGGAGAACCCCAAAGCATATACACTATCGGTCTGTCCTGTGCATTAACAGCCTGAATAACAGCATCTGTAAACTGTTCCCATCCTCTACCCTGGTGAGAATTTGCCTGATGAGCCCTGACTGTCAGAACTGTATTGAGTAACAAAACTCCCTGATCAGCCCATTTCTTCAGATACCCATTATCAGGAATATAACAACCACAGTCAGACTGAAGTTCTTTGTATATGTTCTGTAGTGATGGCGGTATATCTCTCTGTGATTCAGGAACAGAAAAAGATAATCCATGAGCCTGGTTTTCGTTATGATATGGGTCCTGTCCCAGAATAAGCACTTTAACTTTACTAAGTGGCGTAAAGTGAAAAGCATTAAATATATCATCCGCCGGAGGATAAATAACAGTCTTACTGTACTCATCCTTAACAAATTCATACAATTTTCTATAATAATCCTTTTTAAATTCACCACTTATGGCTGTAAGCCAGTCGTTGTCAATCATACTCATATGGAAACCTCTTTTAAATCATTCTCATGGAAATACCTTTGTCAGAAAGGTATTTCTTAAGATTCATAATCTCAAGTTCCTTATAGTGAAATAAAGAAGCAGCTAAAGCTGCATCAGCTTTCCCTTCAGTAAATGCATCATAAAAATGCTCCATATTCCCTGCTCCACCTGAGGCTATAACTGGAATTGATACATTTTCTGCGATTGTTCTTGTCAGCTCAATGTCGTAACCTGCCTTTGTACCGTCACAATCCATACTGGTGAGTAGAATCTCTCCGCATCCCAGCTTTTCGGCTTTCATAGCCCACTCCACAGCGTCCATGTGCATGTCAACTCTTCCGCCATTCTTATAGATACTCCATCCGCCATCGTCTCTTCTCTTAGCATCAATAGCAACAACAACACACTGGCTACCAAATTTATCAGCAGCTTCACTTATAAGTTGAGGATTCATAATTGCTGCTGAGTTAATAGATATCTTATCTGCTCCCTCTCTTAACAGAACTTTAAAATCCTCCACAGTTCTTATTCCACCTCCAACAGTGAAGGGAATAAAAACCTTTTCCGCTACTTTACGGACAAGATCAACCGTTGTATTGCGTCCGTCACTTGATGCAGTGATATCGAGAAATACAAGTTCATCAGCGCCTGATTTATCGTACATTGAAGCCACTTCCACAGGATCACCTGCATCTCTTAAATCAACAAAATTAGTTCCTTTAACTACTCTTCCATTCTTACAGTCAAGACAGGGAATAATTCTTTTTGTAAACATAGCAATCTCCTCACTTTAATTACAAATCAGCAAAATTCTTCAAGATACGCAAACCAACATCACTACTTTTTTCCGGATGAAACTGGCACGCAAACACGTTGTCCTTCTCAACTGAGGCATGGATATGAGTTGAGTATTCTGTTGATGCAGCAACAATATCCTCATCGGATGCTTTTAAGTAATACGAATGAACAAAATATACATAAGAATTGTCGGGAACACCATTAAAAAGCTTTGCTCCATTCTTAATATTCAGTGAATTCCAGCCCATATGTGGAATTTTAAGGTCATTTGAAGGTGGAATCCTTAAAATCTCTCCCGGAAGAATCGATAATCCTTCAGCACCAGGAGTTTCATCACTTCTTTCAAACAGCAGCTGTAATCCTAGACATATTCCAAGAAATGGAGTTTTACTTGCTGCTACCTTCTTAATTGTATCAACAAGCCCAAAATGGTCAAGATTATTCATCGCATCCCCAAATGAGCCAACACCTGGAAGAATCACCTTATCAGCTTCCAGTATAACGCTGGAATCTCTTGAAACAACTGTCTCATGTCCCAGTGAATTAAGAGCTTTCTCTACACTTTTTAAATTACCTGCATCATAATCAATTATTGCTATCATTTCATTGCCTTTCCCATCTTGTCAATTTTAACGTAATACTGTGTAAAATCCTGTCTTGATTCTTCAAGAAGTTTATCAGCATCTGCCTGTGAAATATTAAATGAACTTAAAAATGCATCATATATATTCTTTTTCTGTTCATCCAGTTCTTCAGTGATACCCAGTTCCTGTGCCTGTCTGTAATATGTATCATATCTGTCAAGTCCCTTAACAAGAGCATTAATAGCTTCTGTGTACATATTAAGTTCCAGATAATTCGTGTATGATTCATACTGTCTTTGTACATACATAACGACAGATGATTTTTCATATATAGATTTATCAGCCTTATTTATATTCTGTCCAACAAGTTCCTGATAAGCTTTATTGTAATTACCAGATTCATAATATGCTCTTGCTCTTGAAGAAGCACCACTAGATGTCAGGACAGAATTAAATACAGTTATCAGTACACAGATTCCCGCTATAAGCAAAACAAACATCAGAAGGGATTTAGGTTTAATTTTAAGAATATCACCAGGTTTTGGCTCTGGCTTTGGTTTCTTTTCTTTTTTTACCTTTTCCTTTTTTGGCTTTGGTTTCTTTTCTTTTTTAGGTTTTGATTCCTTCTCCTTTTTGGCTTCTTCTTTCTTAGCCGCTAATTCTGCCTTCTTTTCTTCTTTCTGTTTCTTTTTCTCCTCAATATCACGCTCTTCAGCTTCTTCTTCAAGTCTTTCTTCTTCAGCATTCTTTGCTTTAAACTGCTGCAGACGATATTTGATCTTTGCAATAAGTCCCTTTTTAGGAGCAATATTCTCATCAAGTGTATCTTTGTCACCAAATACTTCTTCAATAAGCTTCTGATTCTCATCTACAGACTTTTCCTCGACAGCAGGTTCCTGTGAAGTATTCTCTTCAATATCTTTTTTAACTGCTTTTGATTTATCTGTCTTTTCAGATTTCTTCTTTTCTTTTTTGTTACTCTTAGACTTTGGTGAAGATTCTTTTTCTTTTTTCTTATCAGCCTTTTCCTTCTTATCAGAATCTTCTTTATTGATGTCATCTAAGCCTGACAACTCATCAAAGTCACCATCCTGGTCTTCAAAGAAAATATTCTTCAAAACAGCAAATAAACCATTTTTCTTTTCTTTTTTCTTAAGTTTATTTACCGCCTTTCTGTCAATATTCACACTTGAACTTTCATCAGAGACACCTGACGAATCTTGTGTTTCATCAAATAATTCGTCTATAGATACTGAATCTGATTTTGCTTTGCTGATTATATCATCAAGATTCATATCTGCCAGACGCTGCAAATCATTTTCAGACAATTCTGGTTCATCAAAATCAGGAACCATATCACCTTCACCAGAATTATTACCTAACAGAGCATTTATTTCTTCAGTAGAAAATGCTTCTGTGGCAGGGTCAATATCAGATTGGGATTCTTCAGTTCCCTGTTCAGCTTCAGGCTGCCCAGCAGATTCCGGTTTTGGTTCTGATTCTGGCTCCGGTTCTGGCTCTGGTTCTGGCTCTGGCTCTGGTTCAGGTTCTGGCTCTGGTTCAGGTTCTTGATTCATATCCTCCAGCATCTTTTCTACACCAATTTTTTCAGTTGATACTATATCTTCCACATCACCGATTGATTCAAGCAGACTGTCAAGATAACTTTCTTCATCAAATTCAGTCATAATGTCACCTCATATAATCACATATAAAGAATTGTATCATAGCAAAAAGGATTAGACAATATAATCCATTAAATCACATACAAAACTCATTCCATTAATCTTTACTGATTTCGCCCTGTCTCCAATATCTGCCGGAAGCTGGTAAAACAAATCACTAATTCTATACATCTTAGCCTTCTGGTTAATAAATACAACCTTTTCAAAAGGCCATCGAAAAACATTAGGGTGATTAAAATCTTCTCCAATTTCAAGAATAAGAAGATTCTTGTTTAAAGATGCAGAAAGCCACTTGTTATAAAAATCCCACTGTTTTTGGTTAATTTCATCATTAATAAGCGGGTTGCATATTCTTTTCTGATTAATATCTGATTCATCAAAAATATTATTCTGGTGAGAAGTTATAATAAAATAATTTTTCTTATCCAATATATTATTATAAAAATCTAATATACTCTTTTTATCCTTATTATCATTATCAAATGCTTTCTTACACAGCTGGTTTCCAAGTCCAATTACAACCATATCAGCTTTCTTATAAGCACTTATTATATTGTCAAATTCAATATTCTCCATAAAAATCTCCGAAAAAAAATCTGCTACACTACTGTGCAGCAGATTTCATAATAAAAACTAATTATCTTAATAATTTATCTATCTCACTGACAAGTGAACCAATCTCTGGTTTTGACAGCTGTACATCTGCACCGAGTGATTTGCCTTTTGCTCTCATCTGATCGTTAATAAGTGATGAGAAAATTATTAAAGGAATTGATTTAAGTTTTTCATCAGACTTAACCAGTTTCGTTAACCTGTGACCATCCATAAGAGGCATCTCAATATCTGTTATAATACACTTAACATCATCCGGAGCCTTTCCATTCTTAACATCACACAGATAATCCCATGCAACCTGACCATTAGGACATTCTGTAACATTACTATATCCTGATTTCTTAAGAGAATCACATATTAAAGCCATAAGCAGAGGTGAATCTTCAGCAATGAGAATATGAGAAGAAACCTTTTCTCTACCCTCCAGTTCAGCTATATCTGACACCTTTAAACCTGTTTCAGGACTGATGTCTGAAACAATTCTCTCAAAATCAAGAATAACGATAAGGTTATTATCGTACTTAACAATACCTGTTGCAATTCCTGAATCTGCTGAACTAACTGTTGCATCAGGTGTTATAATATCTGCCCATGACACCCTGTGAATTCCAACAACAGAATTAACATGAAAAGCAACATTCAGCTTATTAAAATTAGTAATAATAAGCATATCCTTGCTTACATCAGATGAAGGTGCAGCTTTAATAACCTTAGCAAGATCAACAACTGTAATTATAATATCTCTTGGCATAAATATGCCTTCAACATTAGGATGTGAATTAGGAACAGGAGTAATTGGCGTATAAGGAACAATCTCTTTAATCTTTGCAACATTTATTCCGTAATGATTTCCTCCAACCATGAATTCGAGTACTTCAAGTTCGTTGGTTCCACTTTCCATGAGTATATTAGTTTCCATATTATTATCCTCCGAATCACGTACTAAATATCTTGTACTATTATAACAAAAAACAAGTATTATTTCAATTATAATACATTAGATTTTATATAATCATATATTTTTTTATATGTACTGTCATCATAGTGAAGTCCATCTACCGTATTAAATCCAGAAGATTTAAGGTATGAATTGGTATCAATAATCCTTACACTGCTGTCAAATCCTTCCTGCATCAGCTTATTATACTTATCTATCTGCTCGTTAAACACTGTATATCCATATTGCATTTCCTTTTCTTCATCTACCGGATTAATCAGCATATAGTAGACAGGACATTGAAGTGAAATCGCCAGTTCATTTACTATCTGAATATAATTCTTATAATTTCTTGCATAATCATTGACTCCAAGACCAATTATTAATACACTGTCTTTATCAACGCTGTTTTGAATCAGAGTAAGATTCTCTATCAGAAAAGCATACCCTTCACCATTCTTAGCGATAAATGTATCATTTGACTGGGAATACTTTTTCATTCCAACATATCTTGAATCCCCCACAAATATGTAATGTCTGTTTAAATCATTGGTATCTGCTCCAGCAGACACAACTGCTGCATTTACCCTAAGAGGTGCAGCGTTATTATCAGAGCTCCCTCCATTACCGCCATCGCTATGTGATTCGTTAATTTCATTACTACTATCATTAGCCTGATTTTCAGTTATTTTCTTATTATTAATATTATTTCTTACTGAATTAATATTATTAACAACACTAACTGACACAATAATAACGGCCGCTAACAGCAGAGCCTCCAACCCTAACATGGATAGCTTCAGTATTCGCTGTCTCTTTTTATTTCCAGACATAATACTTCCTTTCGAAATAATACATAAAGCATACTATTTTACAATTGCATGACTGTACAGATATTCAGACCATAATGGATAATACTCTGCTTTAAGATGAATTCCATCCCATGAGTAAGATTCTATCATTCCACCATTTTCTGAAACAGAATCATTTACATCGAGATAAAATGCATTAACTCCATTTGTCAGATATGAGATTGAAACATTTCTGGCATTAATATTATCATTATTGAACACATCATTGCTATCAGAGTATTCTCCTGTAACATTCATTATTCCCATTACAACAAATATTGCTGATGGCTGATACTGTTTAATATACTGTAACACTTCTCTGTATTGGTTGGCAAAGGATGTGGGAGTTCCTTTTCCCAGTTCATTGATTCCAATCATTATGTAAATATAATCAAACCTATCATTTGAAAGAGTGCTGGCAAGTGTTGTTTTATTAAAATTCTCATCAAGCATCTCTGCATCCTCAATATCCCACACTGTAACTCCTTCCTTAAAGCAGAAGGAGGCTGTATCGATTCCGCCATACCTGCATAATCCTTCTATTCTTGAATCACCGATAAAAAGTGAATTGGAAAAAAAGTCCTTATCTACAGTCTGGTAATTATACTCTGTTGACAACGCTCTTACATTAACTTCATTATAATATCCACTTCTTGGAGGTTGAGAACTTCTGGCAATATACTCTACTTTGCCGTAATCTGCAGAAACAGTTTGTCTATCTACTGTCTCTTTTATATTACCCTGTTGGTCATTCCCCACTGTATTCTCTTCTGATGTTTCCGTTACATCATTGTCTGTATCAGTTGTTTTTTCAGTAGGTTCTTCAAATGTATCAAGTGGTTTTATTGGCACTTCATTATATACATATTTTCCTTCATCTTCTTTCTTAGAATTATACTCAAAAACTGATGCAATTACTGGATGAGTCATTGAAATATTATCATCAAGAACTCCTGTAAATATTCCAGCAAAACCTATAATATTCAGCACAATAAATGAGATTACCAAAAAGGCTGATAAAGGACATTCTTTAAAAAATCTTCTGAAATTTCTCATTATTTCTCCTTATAATATACTTAAAATCTGAAATATAAAAATGGATTATTACTACCAAACACTAATTCATAAACGCATAGCCAGAATAACACAAACAGAATTATCTTACAAATAATTGATTTATGTTTCTTTGCAAATAACTTAAAAGGAATAGGGGTTGCACATACAATACATATCAAAAGCAGGCACCAGTATCTTTTAATCAGGTGAATAAATGTTGTCATTGTATTGGCAGCAACAAACCCATCCAGAGGAATAAAAAACATACGCTTTAAATACAACACAAGGACATTTAAATCACTTATATTAAATATTGTCCAGAAAACAGGAATAAGAATAAGCATATAAATATGACCTAATATCCTGCTCTTATCAAGAAATTTATGAAGGAAAAATTTTTCAAGAATCAACACAATACATGTAAATAGTCCCCATAACACAAAATTCCAGTCTGCACCATGCCATAATCCTGTCAATAACCACACAACCAATAGATTAAATATATGTCGAATTTTTGAGCAGCGGTTTCCTCCCAAAGGAATATATACATAATTCTTAAACCATCTGCTTAGTGTAATATGCCATCTTCTCCAGAAATCTGTCAAAGAAACAGCCATATAAGGATTATTAAAATTCTTTGGAAGATTAAATCCCATTGCCTTTCCAAGCCCTATTGCCATTAAGGAATAACCAAAAAAATCAAAATAGAGCTGCATAGAAAATCCCCATGAACCAAGCCACGCAGTTCCTGCATTAATTCCGTAAGGTCCCATGGTATTAACATCGTTCCAAAGGGAAGAAATATTATTAGCAAGCAATACCTTGTATACAAGACCAATTATAAATATCTCAAGACCCTTCTCAATAGATGCAAGGTTAATCTTTTTATTGTCCAGATCATTCTTTACTTCATCGAAACTTACTATTGGACCAGCAATAAGCTGAGGAAACATTGAAACATATGTAGCAAATTTTATAATGTTCTTCTCAACATCGTATTTCCCTCTATATATATCAACCATATATGAAGAAATCTGAAATGTATAAAAGCTTATTCCCAAAGGAAGTGTCAGATTAAGAAGAGGAATAAATGCATATCCAAAACAGTTATTAATATTTGACACAAAGAAATTGAAATATTTAAATACAAAAAGAATACCAAAATCTATTACAAGCGATATTGCAAGAATAAATTTTGAAGCTTCCCCTGTGTCCTTATTAATCATTACATGGGAAAGACCATAATTAACCACAATCGAAAAAATCATCAACAATAAATATAATGGTTCACCATATGCATAGAAAAATAAACTTGCAAATAATAACACATAATTCTTATACCTGTCTGAAGCAATATAATATAACAGCAAAAATGCCGGTAAGAACCAAAATAAAAACTCTAAACTAGAAAAAACCATATCAATACCCCCAGTAAAACTCTAAATGTTATTCTACAATTTATTTCACAATAAAACAATAAGGACAAAGCAAAAAGCTTTGTCCTCTTTAAATAAAATATCATGATTCCTTCAAAACTTCATACCAAAGTATCTTCATCCGATATATGTCATCCTGT
>CAMEWO010000007.1 GCA_945946665.1 uncultured Eubacterium sp. | reverse complement strand
CCACCTGTGAAAAGAGGAAAACTATTTTTAGCAAGGATGATATTGAAGCTACATTACATTTGATATCTGATGATTTACATATGGAAGAACTTTGGGAGCAGTTTAAAAAGAGCAATTTTTATGTAGGGGATCTAGAATGGAAAAGTGTGATTGATTATGTAGAGAAAATAATGAAGAAGAATTTACTATGATTTATATAAGAACTATGAATATCGCACCCAACCGCCTGGACAGGGCGGAAACAGGAGAATATATGGTAACATATATGGAATATGTCGGAGTGAAATAGAATTTATGTAGAAGGACAATCAGAAATGGTTGTCTTTTTTTATGGATTTTAGCAAGAAAAGGAGATTTTTATTATGCAGAACAAATTTTAACAACGGAGCAGGTGTCATTCGTTATGATGGACTTTTAAGAACCTTTGCAGAGAAGATTGGCGGTGACTTCTATATCTTACATTGGTGTGATGAGCAAGGATGATAATGGAAAGACAGCGTAACTTATGTACAACTGAATAAAATGAGACTTTTGGAGGAACCGCCGTATTGGGCAGATGTCTTGGACAAGAGAGCCAAAGAAACCACGAACCCTCAAGGGAGGCACCGAAGGTCAAGAGTTTGTAACGAGTTGAATTTAGCATAGAACTATTAGGAGCCTACAAAACGGAAATGGAGAGAAAATGGAAAAGACAGTAGGAATGAGAATCAGAGAATGTAGAGTGAAAATGGGAATTACACAGGAAGAGTTGGCGGCTATGATGTGTACAAAGAAGTCGACAATATCATCTTATGAGCTTGGTAAAAATGATGTGAAGGTTGGTATTTTAGAGGAGATGGCACCATTGCTTGGAACAACAGTATCTTATCTTGATGGGGGAGAATCTTGTGGTTTTAGTCCGGAGGTTATGCAGATAGCGATGTTGCTTGAAGGAATGCAGAATGTAGAACTGCGTAGAGTGGCTATGGAGCAGGTCAAATTATTGGCTGGAGTGAGTGTGAATTAAGAAAAATGAGCGATTTGGATGATATAAGTCCGTATTATTGGACTGTACTTTTGTGTATAATTAGAGCATAGAAATAGGGAGTTCCTAAAATTAAGCTGGAAGGAAGTGGGGAAAGTGTTGCATTATACAGAGTTTGGTATTTCACATACGGAAGTGCCTAGTGAAGTGGCACTTTGTATATATATTTCCGGCTGTCAGAACAGATGCATAGAATGTCATTATCCAGAGTTACAACAAACTGATTATGGAGAACTGATGTCGGAATATTTTGAACAAATATTAGACCTATATCACGAGTACACAACCTGTGTGTGTTTTATGGGAGAGGGTGAGCAGTCGGAGATAGTTAGAAGAGAGTTGCTTGCATATGTTCAGGAAAGTCATAATAGGGGATATACATGTTGTTTATATTCTGGACGTGATGTTGAAATTGAAGAATGGATGAAAGTTTTTGATTATGTGAAAATTGGTAGTTATCAGAAAGATAAAGGAGCATTATGTGAAAGAACAACTAATCAGCATATGTGGAAGCGGATGAATAATGGTAGTTATGAGGATATTACATATCAGTTTTGGAATGTGGATTAAATTATTTTATTGCTAAGATGTATCCAAAGAATCTTGTGAAAAGCAAATTCCTGAAGCTTAATTATTCTCATGTGGAGTATGTAATTAATTGCCTTGGGAAGAATACTACTAAGGTGCGGAATATAAAAAGTAATTTACTTGCCAGCTTGTTCAATGCAGGAAGTACCATAAGCAGTTATTATAGGGCTGAGGTAAATCATGATATGCCACAGTTTGCTGGGTAATCGAGCAACGAGAATACCATGTGTGGTTGGTGCAAATTCTGCATCAACCACTGAAAAAGTTTAAAAATGCGACAAATCAACAGCTGTATAAACCATTTTGAAATAAAATTAAACTTGATTTTGTTGGAAACTGGTATTATATTAGGTTTATAAAAGTGACAAATTAGTTTACATATAACCCAAGTTGATTTATAAAACATGGAGGTGTTGATTTTGAATTTGTATTTTGAACTATTGAAAACTCCAGTATTTACTGTGGAAGATGTAAATAAATATTATGACAATATGGACAGCGCTCGCTCTGCAATCAAGCGATTGATGAAGGAGGGAATGGTGGCGAAAATCCGTAACAATATGTATACCTGCATCAGTGGAGAGACAGGGGCGCCGGTTGCTAATCGATTTCAGATAGCAAGCAAGATTACGCCAACTTCTTATGTGTCTCACCATACCGCTATGGAATATTATGGGATAACCGATCAGGTATATTACGATGTCTATGTTGCATCAGAAACCAGCTTTCGAGAGTTTGAATTTGATGGATATACGTATCGATATGTGGCGTCAAAGGATATGGAGGGCGTGGAAACGCCTGCACTAAGCGGTGGAATACGTATCACAAATCGGGAACGAACTTTGGTAGACTGCGTAAAGGATATGGATAAAATAGCTGGAATAGAAGAAGTGATACAGGATATTGGAAGTATGAAGCGAATGCAGGAGAAAAGAGTCTTGAAATATTTAGACCTATTATCGAATCAGTTTCTATACCAAAAGATGGGATTTCTTCTTTCTGAGCATAAGGAGAAGATGGGGCTTTCAGATGAATTCTTTGAAACATGTAAGAGTCAGATTGGAAAGAGTAAGCGTTACCTGACGAAGGATATGTCGGGTGGACGATATGTTGATGAATGGAAGCTTGTGATACCAGAGAATATTTACAATATGAAAAATGGGGTGATAGAAGATGCCACAATATAATAGAGCAGAACTTGGACGAATGGCCACAGAAAGTGGTTTTGTGAGGGATACTTTTGAAAAGGTGCTTCGATTGAAGGAAATATTAAAATTTCTGAATGAGGACAAGTTCTTAAGAGAGCATTTTCTCTTGATTTTGATAGATTCGAAGAGAAAAAATATATGCCGGAGTTGCTTTTTGAAGATGTGGAGATAGTTGAAAGAGTGAAGAATCATCCAATGGCATTATGGAAATGTAAGGAGTAGATGGAATATGTACATATTTTGTTCGAAGGCATTAGCGGATGCTTTAAATATCAAGAAAAATGAATTACAGAAAATGCCGGCCGATGCTCAAATGGATGATTTATACGCTTGGCATGGTCATATAACAAAGCTTAATGGAAAGAACACGATTATCCTAATGAATGACAGAACGATGTATTCACTAATTTTTAGAAACAGATTGCCAAGGAATGTTGATAAGTTTGCAGAACTAATCAAAGAAGCTATTCCGTATACCATGGAAGTCGGTGGTTTCAATAACCCTGAAATTGATAAGTATATGTCCGAGGTGGGGGAAATAATATTTGCAGAGAAAGCAGATAGGCAAATGACAGGTAATCTTACCAGAATGTTTCTTGATATGGAATACACTTGTGACAGATGGCAGGAAAATGAAAGTGTTCAGGCGGAACAGGCAGCATTTGAAAATAATGGAATTAGACGACAAGGAAAAGAATATGTGAAGCCGTTTGAGCGGATGCTGGATGAACTGGATAATTGAACCATCGCAAAATTTGCGACAATTCAAACAAAAGGGTAAGAATTGTTGATATGAATTGCATTGGCTAAATAAAATAGCGGCTGGAAATCAGACTGAAAAATCTTCATAATTATGGGTAACAAAATAATTATGGAGGATATACATGGCATCACATTATTCGTTAGAGCAAAGGTTTTCGTTAGTGCTTGATTGTTATAAAAGTGGATTATCTATCAATGGATGGCAAAGCGTTTTTGCCGGATATAATAAACTTAAAAGATTCAGAAGATGCTGCTGTTACGCACATCTTAGGAGATATTTTATTGAAGCAATTCCAAAAGGGCACGAGAAGGATTTCACCGATCCGGGAGTTCAGGGAATGCTTTACTGTAATAAGATCTTTGAGTGGGGAGACGAAATTGGTTATTCTGTGATACAACAGATGGAGCTAATGCCAGCATGGCAGATTACTTGCAGCATGGCTACGGGTGCCTGCAGTCAACATATTGTGTCCGATATTTCTTACGGATGTCTTATTATATAGATTGACTTACTGTATAACATTTTATATAATTTATATTAAGACAAATGTTATAAACAGCAATGAGGCATGGAGATGATATTATGCAAGATTTAATCAAGAAAATACGCTCACATATGAATATGAATCAGACAGAATTTGCTGAACTTTTGAATGTGACGTTTGCAACTGTAAATCGGTGGGAAAATGGTCGTGCGTTGCCAAATAAACTTGCACAGGACAAAATATATGATTTATGCAAGGAGTATGATGTTCCGGTATACGACATGATTTTGGAAAAGATAGCAGCAGCTTCTGGAAGCGTTGAACTTGATAAAGGGAGAGTGCTGCTGTATCATGGTTCCAAATCCGGAATAGAAGGGGATATTGCACCAAAGAGTCGTAAACAGTGCGATTTTGGAAAAGGATTCTATATGGGAACCGAACCGAGCCAAGCGCTAACACTTATTTGTGATTATGAGAGTGCAAAGTTTTATATTGTTTCCATATCGGTGGATAATCTTGCTGTATTAGATGTTCCGGCTGATTTGGAGTGGGCGATGATCGTCGCATATCATAGGGGCCGAATGGAAAAAATAAAAGGAACACCTTTTTATAGTAAATATCAAGAAATGGCAAAGGATAAAGATTTGATTATTGGAAGTATCGCAAATGATAGAATGTTTTTTGTTATTGATAACTTCTTCATTGGAAACATAACGGATGCGGCGTTAATAAATTGTTTGTCTGCGTTGGAACTTGGAAAACAGTACGTTGCAGTTACACGAAAGGGATGTGATGCAGTGCGGATTGAAAAGGAAATTCCTATTTCTTATTTAGAGAAATTGTTTATGAAGGAAGTCTCAGAGGCAAACCGTGTAAAAGGTTCTTCATTGGCAAATGATATCTGTAGGAATTATCGTAGAGAAGGATTGTTTTTTGACGAGATTTTAGACCAAGCGGCAGGAGGCAAATCATGAACGAAATACAATTAAAACTGTGTGATATTCAGGGCAGATTATTTGAACTTTCTGTAGATAGGCAGTTAGGAAGTGCTGGTTTTATAAAGACATTTATGAATTCTGAAACTGCAAAGGCTTTGGATTCTACTTACAATCGCATGCAGTGGGCAGGCGAAGAATATTTGCTCGAAGAAGTTGTCGAAGCTGCTGGAGATAGATTGGCTGAAAAAGGTGAAGTGTATTCTAAAGATGTGATTTATTGGATTGGATACATTTATAGATATTGGCATTACTATACTGAGGAATCCAGTAAAGCAATTTACAAGCAAGCCCCGGTGGAAACAATGAAGCGGAATTATTTGATGTTTCATACGATGGCGCCGGAGGTGGCAATAGAAGATTTGAAAGAGATTTATAGGCAAAAAAAGAATTAATAAATGCAATTATTTTTTAGAAAGGATAAAAATCATTATAAAAGGATGATTCCTACTTAATAGCAGATGGAGCTAATGCCAGCATGGCAGATTACTCATAGTAAATATTCGAGAAGAAAAAACTGCAATCCGAAGAAAATCACAGATTGCAGTTTTTTTCAATATACTATTTTATTTAGTGCTTACGATGATTGGATGGATGATATTCGGGTAAGCTCAAATTGATTTATGGAGTTTCTAAAAGCCACTTCCATACAGGAAGTACTGAAATCGGGATTCCGTCACATTCTATAGATGCTTCCTCACTATTTGTAATAATAAGGCATTTTGCATCCGGAATAAAGTTATGAAGCTTGATAAATGCTCTGGTTTCACGCTCCCGTGTATCCAAACAATCGAGAACCTGCAGTGAAACCTGGATAGCAAGCTTTTCATCAGGGACATAGAAATCAATCTCCACATTGTTTTCAAAGTAGAAGACATTTTCCATTCCATACCGTCTGACAAGTTCTATTGCTACAAGGTTCTCTAATTGCGCAGATTTACAGTCCAAAAGCATCAGACCTACAAGCCCGGTATCCATAAAGTAATATTTAGGAGAGGTTTCTTTTTCAGCAAGCTTTGCAGCATAATTAGTCAGAGGGAATATGAGATAGGAATTATTCATATATCCAACATAATTGATTACTGTCTGTTTACCAAGAGATGTACCGACACTCTTTACGATATTAGTTAGTCTGGTAAAGGATAACGGTTTGGTAATGGATTCTGCAATTTTCTTTAATATAAGCTTAACCGCAAAGTCATTTGTGATCTTATTTCTTGTAATAATGTCTCCAAGATAAACTGTCTGATAAATGCTGCTTAAAAAGGTTCTTTTATTTTTGATTTCCACAAGTTCTGGAAAAGCTCCGTAAGTAACATATTCATTATAATGTGCAAGTAGGTCTGCTTTATCACTTGTACTGATGGTATCCAGGTAATTCTTTTCCTTACCGTTTGCGATTAGATATTCGGTAAAGGAGTAAGGATATATATTCATGATAACGAATCGGCCACCAAGTGTGGAGGCAATCTCACTGCTGAGCATTTTGCTGTTGCTTCCGGTGATACTTATTCTGTATTTCATATCCGCAATTCTGCGTACGAATTTTTCCCATCCGTCAATATTTTGTATTTCATCAAGAAATAAATATGGCTTATTACCTGCTCCCGAAAGCTCAAGCCCTATCTCCAGGATGGTATTCAAATCATCAGCTGTCATTTCCAAAAGACGTTCGTCTTCGAAATTCACATAGACAATCTGTGATAAAGGAATTTTCTTTTCAAGCAGGTTTTGTATCTGCTGATACATCATATAGGATTTGCCACATCTTCTGATACCGACAAAGCAATAGTTTATATTTTCTTCCAAAGGATAATGTCTGGAAATTAATGGATTGTTTAAGTAAATATCCTTCTGATCAACCATGATCTGTTTCAGAGTATCTCTATTCATAATTAAACCTCCAATCTATGAAACAATTATATATCAAAAGTGTTCTACATACAAGACAAAAATGAAACTGTTTCGTTTTGCAGAATGACATACAGATAGTATATGCAGAAAAGCTTCATATATTGATATATGTAAGTTTCCGTAGAGGAAACTTTTGTTGCCGGAAAGAAGCTTTTAGAACTGGCTGATAAAGCAGGTGCCAGATGACAAAGACTGGAACGGAGGGAAATCATGAGCGGTTGCATCTGGAAATATTACAATTATCGTTTTACTTTTCTGGTAGGAGATTCAAACTCTAACCCTTATTCTATTAGCCAAAAATGAAAAAAGAAGAAAATGGCTAATAGAACAAAGCGAACCAAATAGACTAGTACATGTTTTGTATAAAACGGGGCAAAATTCTTGAATTAAAACTTGAAAAACGGGGCAAAATACATCAAAAACGATTGCAAAAACGAGGCACACTTCGAAAATGCAGTTGCACAGCAATTACTTGCTAATGACTTTGATCCATATTTCTGTAAAAGAAGTAAGGTTGGTGAGTTGGATTTCCTTATTGAACTTAGTGGAAAAGTGGTACCTATTGAAGCGAAGTCGGATGACAGTATTCTGTTAGTGGATTTGACAGAGTTGATGAAGTTTTAGATAAATATGTAATGATAAGTATTTAACCATCTTGAACATCCGAAGAGTTTGATCACTATTGTTCGTAAAGATGGCTAACGGTTATCTGCGTTATTCGATGTAAAAATGTGATATGCACTCCAAATAACGTTGTAATTTTTGTGATTTCATGCTATAATATCTTCGAATTATGATGATGGAGGTGCATCTATGTACCGAATTGCTATTGAAAAACTGTTAAAATGGAAAGAAAGCAAACGCCGTAAGCCGCTAATCATCGAAGGAGCGCGGCAAGTAGGTAAGACTTGGCTGATGAAAGAGTTTGGTAAACAAGCGTATGCAGATACGGTTTATATTAACTTCGACTCTAACCCAAGAATGGCGGAGCTGTTCGCATTTGATTTGGATACCAATCGTCTTATTATGGGATTGGAATTGTATGCAGGTCGTAAAATTGTTCCTGACAAAACTCTGCTGGTTTTTGATGAAGTGCAGGAAGTTCCGAGAGCGTTGGCATCTCTTAAGTACTTCTACGAAAATGCTCCGCAGTACCATATTGTATGTGCCGGTTCTATGCTCGGTATTGCCTTGCACGAGGGCACTTCCTTTCCTGTAGGTAAGGTTGATTTCTTAAAACTCTATCCTCTTTCTTTTAAGGAGTTTTTGATGGCAACCGACAAAGAGCGTTTTGCAGAGCTTCTTGATAAGCAGGATTTTGGAATGATTACAAGTTTTAGGCAGACATATATTGATGCCTTGAAACACTATTACTTTGTTGGTGGTATGCCCGAAGCAGTACAGAGTTTTGTAGATAACAAGGACTTCAATGAAGTTCGTGACATTCAAAAGAGGATTTTGGCAGCTTATGAACAAGACTTCTCAAAACACGCACCCAATGAGATTGTTCCCAAAATTCGTATGTTGTGGAACAGTATTCCATCTCAGCTTGCAAAAGAAAATAAGAAATTCATTTACGGTCTTCTTCGTGAGGGCGCTCGTGCGAAGGAATATGAAACAGCAATTATGTGGCTTTCCGACTGTGGACTCGTGCATAAAGTCAGCCGAGTCAATGCAGCAGGTATTCCATTGAAGGCATATGAGGACTTGAAGGCATTCAAACTATTCGTAGTAGATGTTGGATTGCTTGGCTGTATGACCGGACTTCATCCACGCACTCTGCTTGATGGTAATGACCTTTTCATTGAGTTCAAAGGCGCTCTTACTGAACAGTATGTTTGTCAGCAGCTTAAAACGATTGAAGATCTGGGAATCTACTATTACACCAATGACAGAGGGTCCTGCGAAGTTGATTTTGTCGTTGATACAGGCGAACAAATCATTCCGGTTGAAGCAAAGGCGGAAGTTAATCTCAGGGCTAAGAGTTTGAAAACTTTTCGGGAGAAATTCTCGCCTGAGGTTTCTGTTCGTACATCAATGACAAATTTCAAAAAAGAAGATTGGCTTGTGAATTTGCCGCTATATGCGATAGAACAGATTGCTAAAGCAGTAGATGAGCTAAGCTAAAAGGCATTCTTATTACAATGTCAAACCAAACTGAAAAGTCTATTTGATGCATATTCTTTGAAAAAGGGAATTTAGTTTATTTAAAGAAGTGCTTTAGGAGAAAGAAGGTGTAGAAATGGCAACTTCAATAGAAGTACAAAAGCAAAGTGTTAAGCAATTATTGGAGAGCGGAAAAGCCCATCCATTTGTAATACCAGAATACCAGAGACCATATGCTTGGTCTGATGATCAAGTTATCACATTGTTTGAAGATTTGTGGGATTTCGCTTCTAGTCAGGAGGGTGAAGAAACTCAGAGTACATATTTCTTAGGGACGGTTGTTTCTTACGAAAATGAAAATGGCGAGCAGGAAATTATCGATGGGCAGCAGAGAATTACATCCTTGTTTTTGCTTCTTCGTGCCATATATACAAAGCTTCAGGCTGCAGATACAAAAAGTAAGGAAGCGGTTAACTTTATTAACCAGATTGAGCCTGCAATATGGCGTACTAACAAGCTAACAGGTGAGGTTGATTATTCCAATATATTGTTGGAATCAAGAGTTGTTAATAATGAAGGAAATACAATTCTTAGGGATATCCTTAAAGAAGGAAAGACTGTAGATGGAGCCAAAGATAATTATTCTAAGAATTACAATAAATTCTTGGAACTGTACGAAAAAGCCAGTCAGGACAATCCTTTGATTATTTACGAGTTTATCTATTCAGTGC
This sequence comes from uncultured Eubacterium sp., assembly GCA_945946665.1. Taxonomy (GTDB): domain Bacteria; phylum Bacillota; class Clostridia; order Lachnospirales; family Lachnospiraceae; genus Lachnospira. Next base: position 70,309 of record CAMEWO010000007.1, on the reverse strand, counting down.
TTAACCAGGCTATTTTGCTTCCTATTACTGCAGATACGCAGGATACCGCGTTGACAATCTTTTCAACACTGAATGATAGAGGCCTTCCTCTTTCTGATGCGGATATCTTCAAAGCAAAGATTTATGGACAGCTACCTGCTGAAAAGAAGAGCGAGTTTATAGACGAATGGAAAGAACTTGATGATAAAGCGGAATATGCCGGAGAAAGTATACAGTCTTTATTTTACTACTACATGTTTTATCTTCGCGCGGTTGAGAAGGATGATAAGTCTACAACGCCTGGTTTACGTAAATATTATGCTGGAGCTGGTAATAAGTTCTCAAAATTGTTTGATGATAATTTGCTCAGCAATTTGAAAAAGATATTAAACATTTGGCTTGTTGTTAATAAAAAAGAAACGGTAGAAGGGGAAGCATGGACAGAAAATAAGGATATACAGAAAATACTGGATGCGCTAAATTCGTATCCTAATGAATTTTGGAAGTATCCAGTGATAGTTTATTATCTGCAGCATAGTGACGCTGAGGATTTTGAAAAGAATTTTTTAAAGTTCTGTAGAAAACTGTTTGCTGATTTGTTGTCCGTTTATCTGGAGATACCTACAATCAATGCAGTTAAGTCAGCAATTTTGAAATTAGATGTTTCTATTATTGGAAGTAGTAAACCAAGCTTTGAATTTAGAACTGTAGATAGTCAGGTGCTTGCTGATAGGATTAAAAATCCTCATAGAAATGCAGTTCGTATGCTTCTTAAGATTATGGCTTACGAAGAACAAGATGAGGTACTTCCTGACAAATGGGAGATTGAACATATTCTTCCACAAAAATGGCAGGCTAATTATTTCTTGAATATAAGTGACGATATCATCAAGGAAAAGATAGAGCATATTGGTAATAAGATTCCTTTCGAAAAGAAGCTTAATATAGTTGCTGGAAACGGATATTTCGGAAAGAAGAAAAAACAGTACGAGGAGTCTGGAATTGTCATTACAAAGAATATGTCAAAGCTGGATAGTGATGATTGGAATCTTGATAATATTGCTGAACGTGATATTCGTGTTTCAGATGCATTAAAAGCTGTGTTGAAGAGATGGAATGATGAGTATGTAGCAGGTCCTGTAGTGTCAGTAGATACCGCAGCTCCATCTGCAGAACAACTTGCTATGATTGAAGAATTTAAGAAGAAGGGATGGGTGTAATCCTGACGGTTATGGGAAGGAGGGTTCTATGGACAGTACATTAAAATATTACAACCAAAATGCAGACCAGTTTGTCCAGGAGACTCTTTCTGTAGATTTTAAGCAGACGCAGGATAGATTTCTTGCAAAGCTGTCAGTTGGTGCTTATATCTTAGATTTTGGATGTGGTTCCGGTCGTGATACAAGGTATTTTATGGACAAAGGGTATGTGGTAGATGCTACCGATGGTTCAGAGGAACTTTGCAAAATGGCCAGCGGCTATACGGGAATTAGTGTTAAGTGCATATTATTCGATGAACTTGCTGAGGTGCAAAGATATGATGGTATCTGGGCTTGTTCATCCATTCTTCATTTATCAAAAGATACTTTAGCGGATGTGCTAAAAAAGATGGCAGTTGCATTAAAAGATAATGGTGTAATCTATACGTCTTTTAAATATGGTGATTTTGAAGGAGAGCGTAATGGCAGATATTTTACAGATTTTACGTTTGAATTATTTGAAGAATATATTAAGAGTGTACCAGAGCTGCAGCTAGAGGAATATTGGATTACTGGTGATGTGAGGACTGGAAGGGGTGAAGAGAAATGGCTGAATCTGATTCTGCGAAAGTCGGATATTCGTTAACGATTGATGGGAAATATTATAATACACTTGATATCGAGTCATTTTCTTTGATGATGAAGGATCCTTCTTACTGTTATAAATTCTATTGGCTTGAAGCGATTGTGCAGCTGATATCAGAGGGCATAAGAGAAACTACTTTTGATGTAATTATTGATGAGATGATTTGTAATGCCTGGTATTCAGTAAGAGAATTTCACATTCATTTGAGTGGAATGCAGCCCACTGGTCAGGTAAGAGATGGGCTGGAAAGAGCGGTATTGCTTCTTACTGAGCTTTCAGATTTACCAGCAAATGCATCTAAGGTTGAAATAAAGAACGCAATTGCAGAGCATAATTCTGATTTGAAAGCCTATAAGGAGCAGCTTACCAATATGGTTCCATATAGGGCTTTGGCAGGATTTTTCAATAAAAGCAATGAGACTGTGAACTGGGGAAGTATCCGCAGAATGACTGCCTATATAGAAAAAATAAATAGAGATACAGTGCTTTTGCCATACACATTGGGCGAAGAAAGTAAGCTTAAGAAAAAGGTATATTTTCAGGATGCTTGGGTGGAAATGATTCAAGATCAGACCGTGTCGATTTTGGGTTGGATACAGTATGAGAAAGTGAAATGGCTGCAGAATAATAACCCGGAAGTGCCAGGCTTAATATACAAGCTGGCTCCAATGGATGAAAAGATGCGCAAGCTGAATAATGTTCGCAAACTCTGGGAAGGCATTCTGGATGTTAGTGAGATTAGGGATGTGTTTACAGATGAGCCAGTTGTTCCAAAGAAGTATGATGTAGATCATTTTATTCCGTGGTCATTTGTCATGAACGATGAGCTGTGGAATTTGATGCCGATGGATTCTTCATTGAATTCTTCTAAGAGCAACAGACTTCCAAAATGGGATCCATTCTTTATCAGGTTTGCAAAGAATCAGTTTATTATGTATCAGCTGATTCATGAGAAGGAAGGCATCAGGAAACTATACGAGTCTTGCTACAGAGATAATCTTCATTCTTTATGGGCAGGACAGGAGCTATATCGCAAAGGGAATAGCGAAGAGGAATTTATGAATATCCTGCAGAAGAATATGCAGCCTGTATATGATTCTGCCAGAAGACAGGGATATGAAATTTGGAATAGAGGTTGATAGTATGCGATTTAGAAATGTTCTGATTGCTGTTAATGATATGGACAGAGCAATCAGATTTTATAAAGAAATATTTGATCTGCAGGTAATTCTGGACCAGGACGGCAATGTGATTATGTCTGAGGGATTAGTACTACAGGACGCAAAGATATGGCAGCAGTTTCTGGATAAAGATTTGATTCCAAAGAACAACATGACAGAGCTTTATTTTGAGGAACCTGATATTGAAGGCTTTATAAAGAAGCTAGAAGAATCGGATTTTGAGATAGAATTCGTCAACAAGTTGATGACGCATTCATGGGGGCAAAAGGTTGTCAGATTTTATGATCCGGATGGAAATCTTATTGAGGTTGGAACTCCGGTGAATTAGGAGGCAACAATGAATATATAAATATTCGGTACGAAGAAATGTAATGATACCAAGAAAGCAGAGCGCTTTTTTAAGGAGCATGGAATAAAGTATCAGTTGCACAGGTGTCGCACAACAGGTGACCATTTCGGACAATAGTTATGATATTTTCTTCTTGATGAATGTGAAGGAGGTCTTGATATGGACAGGAATATATGGCTTGACGGTATGATGGGACTTATTGTAGGGGATGCTTTAGGTGTTCCGGTACAATTTATGGAGAAAGAAGAAATTATCACAAGGAAAGTCGGACCAGTAAAGGGCTTGGAATCCGGTCATTGAAGGAAGTTTTGCAAATGGGTATTGATAATGGACTAAAGTATTATGGCAAGAACAGGGAAAATTATTATGAAATGACACATTTTACAAGGCTGTTTCATCTGGATGAACTGCAACAGACAGAGGAAAAGGATATGAGAAGCGGCGGTTATGTGATTGAAACGATAGAGGCAGCAGTATGGTGCCTGATTACCACAGATTCCTTAAAGGAGTGTTTGTTGAAAGTAGTAAACATGGGACATGATACAGATACCGTGGCAGCAGTTGCAGGTGGACTTGCCGGATTGTATTATGGCGTAGATGCAATACCTAAAGACTGGTTAGATGAGATAGTGCAAAAGGAGTATATTGAAGACATGTGTGTAAAAGCGAGTTCATTATGAAGCAGAGATAATATTATAAAACAGATTACATTTTTGTCACGAAAATTATTTAATAATCGTGACAAAATAAGGAGAATGGCAAAAATCTCTTTTAAGATTTGCAAAATAGCAATTGAAAAATGGCACCCAAGTGCCTATAATTAAAATAGATGCTACTAATTAACAACGAATGTATAAGCGAGGTTATATATGCCAAGAAGAGAAGGCTCAGGAAGAAAAAAACTGGACGATCCAAAATCAAATAAGGTTAGTATGAGATTATCAAGTGAAGAGCTTTTGCAGTTTGAAGCCTATGCCGAGAAGCATAATCTATCCAAAGCAAATGTCCTTCGAAAAGCAGTCAAGGAGCTGTTTGAGAGAGATGAAGAGAAATAAGCTGAAGGAAACCACGAAGGCCAATCTTCAGGGTAAGATTTTTTAAAAGGAGGTAGTTTACAAATGAGTGAAAAATCGCAGATTCTATTTATGCAGACAAGACTTATTAGACTTGCCTCTGAGGTATGGAATATGCCAATCGAAAAAATCTTAAATATTTTTGAGCAGTACAATATACTGGATTACATTGAGACTGGGTACGGAATTTTTCATTGTGAAGGGGATGAAGCGGTGCTTGATGATATTACAGAACTGCTTGAGAGAAAGGGGATGAAAGTTAATGCAGGAATTGTGTAACGGACTGATCCTTTATCATGGAAGCTATTGTGAGGTTAGAGAACCCGATTTACAAAAATGCAATGCAAGGAAAGATTTTGGAAAAGGTTTTTATCTGACATCTTCTAAAGAACAGGCAGAAAGCTTTTTGAAAACATCGATAGTTAAGGCTATAACAAAAGGTGATGCAGATGCTGATCAGAATTATGGTTTTATATCTGTATTTAAGCTTGATATGAATAGTGAATTATATAGCTATTTGTTTGAAACTGCTGATACCAATTGGCTGCATTGTATTGCTGCTCACAGAAAAAGAAAGTTATTTGATGTGATCGAAAAAGAAATGGCAGCATATGATGTTATTGCTGGTAAAATTGCAGATGATCAAACTAATACAGTTTTAACAGCCTATATTGGTGGAGCATTTGGCCAGATTGGTTCAAAGGAAGCAGATGAATTCTGTATTAAGCAGCTATTGCCGGATAAGCTAAAAGATCAGTATTGTTTTAAAACAGAGAAGGCAATTGGGTGCCTTACCTTTGTGGAAAGTGAGAAGGTATGGATCAGGAAATAATCTCAAAGGAAAAGATGGATTATACCATTGATTTACTGATTACTATGGCTGTTGAAGAAATAGCTGAGGTAACAGGTGAAAAGTCGCAGGATGTCATTAAGGATTTTCTTAAATCAAAAACAGGAAAAGCACTATATGATGCCTCTACTAATTTATGGTGTAACGGCCCTTCTTATATTGCTGATATGTATTTAGAAGAGAAAAAGCAGTTGCAATTCAGTAATAAATAATTAAATTAGTAAAAGAGAAATAGAATATTTTTTGATGTATTAATAGTAAACGACAAGGCATATATTGCACCGTTTCTGTCTCCTATGATTATCGGGAAGCAGCAGCCTTTTCCTTTCCTGAATAACAAGCAGCTATATGCCATTGTACTGCTCACTACCAAAAATGGAAAAAATAAAACTGGTATTGTACCTTGTACCAACAGTGTGTTTAAACGTTTGATTGAGATTCCTACCAGACCGGGTAATTTTATGCTCTGCGAGGAGCTGATTCTTCACTTCGTATCCAAGTTATTTGTCAAATATACCATTCGTGAGAAATCCGTTATGCGTATTACCCGAAATGCAGATATCGATGAGGCAGACGTGTATGACGAGGATTTGGATTACCGCGATATCATGGAACATCTGATTAAGCAGAGGACAAGGCTGAATCCTGTAAGGCGGGAGTTAAGATTGAATTAATCGTTAGAGGTATCTGCTGTCTGGTTCCTCATGTTGGATGATGAAAAGGGTAAGCAGTTGAACAGTGATGGGCTTTATGAAGACCGCAATCTTGGAGAGCAGAAGCTGAATTCACAAGAGGTGTTCTACGAAGAGGCTTATCAGGCAGACAGTAGGAAAGGAAATGAATGATACTGGGGCTTGGCGCTGCAGGATGCAACAATCTGGAAGCAGATTCTGAAGATATTCTGCTTCCAGGGATTGAAAGAACGGAACAATGAGAAAGGCTATCTGACAGATACCTGCCTTACAGCACAGGACAAAGAGATTATCTATTATCTTTTCTACTGAGTTGTCCGACATAAGGTTTTGCTGCATTTTTTCTAAGAGTTCATTATAGAATATAGTTTTTTTAGCATAATCCCATTCTTCAACAGCTTTCATATATGTATTAAAATTATGTATTTTTCGGATTTCTTGAACATTAAAGAGCATAACACCAGCATTGAAATATCTGAATCCATTATCAAGCATATCTTTGAACATTTCAGCTTGTTTACTTCCAAAAGTATCACGTGAACGTTTGCCGTTACTGTCGTCAGCTACAATAACTTCATCCCCTTTGAAATCCACATGATAGAATTCTTCAACAGAGCCATTTATTATTAAGTCAACATCAAGATATATGATTCTGTCAATGTTGTCAGGTAATATATCCATAAGCATGAGTCTGTAATATGTTTCGATACTCCACTGTGAATTCCTTGGGAGACGTGTGTCAAAATCAGACCGGTTTATCATTAATGGAATTATAGTTATATCGTATTTTGATAATGAGTTTCCGTAAATTGTAATTGTAGAATAGCCAAATCTTCCCCAAGTACCAATCAGTCAAATTTTTGAAAAATGAGTGACAGTCTTAAGAATAGATGTACTTAAATAAGCCCCGCTGGTTTTATTTGATACAACCATGTTCTGAGAGTCCTTTTTTAATTCAACTATCGGTTAAATGACAAGGGAAATATTCATGTGTAAAATAAATCATGAGGTGATGCCCGTGTATCTTTTTTAGATATTAATGGAGTATTAAATAAGCAGAGTGACTGGAAAAGGCAATTTTCATTAAATGATGAATGCTGCCATTGGTTCAATTTCGAGTATGAAAAAAAGATAAATAAAGATAAGGAGGTTTTATGGGAATATTCATTGATTTAGATATTTCAAAATCGATTACAAAAAAAGAGTGGGAAGACGTTTATAATGAAACGCTGATGCTAATTGAAAAATTACCCTTGGCAGAAAGAAGAAAGGTCGATATTCATGGAGTGGATACCATATGTCTTGTGAAAACCGCGGAACATAGTTTTCCTCCAAATTGGGGACACTATGAAGAAAAAATTGGATGGGCAGCTGATGGAGATATAGATACATTAAAAACCGCTGAAGAGTATTTCTTGCCACGAGATATAATTGGTGATAATGAGGTTGATGAAAATGCAGGTGATGCCATGATTGGGGCTTGTTTATCTTATTTAAATTATGATTGGAATGATCATAGGTTTACACATATCTATAGTAAATGGGGAAGCAAAACTCAGGGAGAGCTATATCATATTTATCTTTTGGCAATTGCGTGTCTAATTGAATCGCGACTTGGAACGAAAGCGTTTATATACGGAGATATTACAAGGGGACAGTGCAAGAAGGCCGTTGAGATTGCAAATGAATTCTTAGAAAACAAGATTGATATACCAGATCGTTGCTGTGTAGATAGATTAATGAAAAGAATTAATGTTTTAGATTTTTCTGAAAAAGAAAAGATTGATTTATTTGAAGCATTTTATTTGGGAACTAAAGATGCTTCTTTCGGAGAGACGTTAAAAAATTTTTTTTCAAAGAAAAGTCTTGACGATTATTGGAAAAACCGATTTAAAAATTCAAAAATTGGAACAATTGGATTTGATGAATTAATCAGTGAATACCTGCTATGGGGGTTTGAAATTGATAAGTTGTGTAAATATGTCAATTTTAAAAATGATGAAAAAACGCATTATGAAGAGTTTGTAAAAAGAATCATGGATGCGAAGCTTCATCTTAAGGATAAGAATTGTGCAGATCCATTAAAGATAAACCAGGAAGAAGAGCACCCATATAGCATATGGACTTTATTTGCACAGGTTGGATTTGCAGGAGCCCAGAATAAGAAGGTCGATAGATATGTTCCGATAGAAGACATTAAAGTGGCACTTAGGAAGGGATTAGCTGGAAAAATTGATGTTGATTTGGTTATCGATGAGTACTTAAAGGCTGAATCAGACCAAATTAAAATTAACTTAAAAGGAAAAAATGTTACGCAAGAACAGGTTGAACAAGCTGCAAAACAGGATGTAGCAGAAACCTTTGGCCAACTTATGGATAGAAAAAGAGAGGAACTTTCTGAATTATATGAAAAATATGACATAAATGATTTAGATGATCTTATGGGATATGAAACTGGGGATACGGTACGTCCAGGTCTTGCAAAATCACTAGGTGTATCAAGAAAAAATCTTGATGAAATTTTGAATGAACCGAAGTTTACAGAGTTATTAGGTAAATCAGCAAGTGAAAAGTATAGATGGATTATTGATCATAATAGATATATTTTGATAAGAAAGACAGACTGGGAACAGGTTTATAAGAATCTTGAAGAAAGTCCAGATTCTTTTGCACGATATTACTCATTGATAAGAGTAGATTCTGGGAAAAATGACATTTATAAAATGACAAGTGCTTTAATGATTAATGATGAGTTATATCAATATACAAAGGAACTTGCGGAAACAACAAAGGAGTAATATGCCTATGGTATGGAATGGTATGAATATTTTCGGCATCGATATGGATGCCACAGGCAAGAAAATTAGTAAAATGATTGATGAGAGTGGACTTTCAGATAAAGAACTTGGTGGAATCATAGGGCTCTCGGTTCAGTCGATTAACAAGTGGCGTCACGGACACAACCTTCCAGATATTGAGAATCTGTTTTTCTTAAGCAGAATCTTCGGTATCAAGGTGGATGATTTCCTTGTTCCATTAGTTATTAAACCTCAGTTTGAGGCGGAATTTCAGCCTGAGGCAGAGGACTTCTCTGCCTCAGTTATTCGTCGTTTATGGGCTTATTACATCAGACTAGTTTCTCATGCCAGTATTTACGAAACGATGTACTAGGTTGTAATAACAGAAGGTACAGGATAAAATAATCTGACGTATCGTGCATCAGAATAATTTATAATCTTAACTTCTACTGGAAGTTAAGATTTATGTGATAACATACACTCTCTTTGCCAGAAAAAGGGGCTGTAAAAAAACAGCCTTGAGAAAGGCATCTGTTCATGAAAGTGTACAGATGCCTTTCTTTTTGCCAATTTATAAAAAATTTATAATTTGCCAATCATTTACATGGAGGAATACGATGAGGATTTATTGGAAATAATTACGGAAAATGCAGATAACCGCAAATAAATCGTGAGGTGTCTAAATGTATCCGAGAGAGCAATATTACAAATTGCTGAAATGCTTGAGTTCTAAGTTGAAAAGGAAGGTAAAACCAAAAGAATTAAGGAGTAAGTGTACCGCAAAGTACAGTATACTTACTCCTGTTTAATTTACAAAACAAAATGAAGGAAGAAATTATTCTTCAATAGATTTTTTCCTGCTGACAGTAACAGTTTCGTCAAGACAAGAAAAGATGGAATCCAGCTTTTTCTTGTCCATTTTAGGAGTAATCAGACTTACAACAGGGACAATAATCAAGCCGGCAATCATTGCAATGGCACCTGCATTGATAGGGGAAGCAATAAATTTCAGGAACATGTTAGATACCGTCAAAAGCACACCGCAGATAAAGCTTGCCCAAACGGCTGCTTTAGTAACTCCCTTCCAGTAGAGACCATACAGGAAAGGTGCAAGGAATGCTCCTGCCAGTGCTCCCCAGGAAATTCCCATGAGCTGGGCAATAAAGGTAGGAGGGTCCAGAGCAATTACCACACTGACAACGATAAAAAATACCAACATAATTCTCATGATGAGCAGCTGTTTCTTCTCATTCATATCCTTGATAATATTATCCTTGAGCAAATCCAGTGTCAGAGTAGAACTGGAAGTTAATACCAGAGAAGATAATGTGGACATGGATGCTGACAATACCAACACAACTACTACACCAACCAGAATATCGGGAAGGGTGGAAAGCATAGCAGGGATAATTGCATCGTACACAATCTTGCCACTCTCAGAATAGATTGCAGGAGTGTCATACAATCTGCCGAAACCGCCCAGGAAGTAGCATCCGCCGGATACTACAATGGCGAAGAAGGTAGAGATGATGGTTCCTGATTTAATGGATTTCTCGTCTTTAATTGCATAGAATTTATGTACCATCTGAGGGAGTCCCCATGTACCTAAAGATGTCAATATTACAACACCTATCAGATTTGGTAAATCAGGACCGAAGAAGGAAGCAAACACACCCTTCTGACCCATGGTCAAAGGAACATCACTCTCAATCTCTGCCAAATTCATCACCGCTTCATAGAAACCACCCTGTCCATTCAGCACGGCAACAATAACTGCCACGATACCGAAAAGCATAATGACACCCTGAATAAAGTCATTGATTGCAGTTGCCATGTAGCCTCCCAGAATAACATAAACACCGGTTAAGGCTGCCATTACGATGACACACACGGTATAAGGAATGTCGAAGGCCATTCCAAAAAGTCGTGACAAACCATTGTAAACAGATGCTGTATATGGAATTAAAAAGATAAAAGCAATGGCGCTTGCCACAATCTTTAAAGTGTTAGAATCATAGCGCTTTCCAAAATAATCCGGCATGGTTGCAGCAGAAAGATGTTTGCTCATAACACGGGTTCTTCTGCCCAGAATAACCCATGCAAGCAGTGAGCCAATCAATGCATTGCCAATACCAATCCATGTGGCTGAAATTCCATATTTATAACCAAACTGGCCAGCATATCCCACAAACACAACTGCTGAAAAATAAGATGTGCCGTAGGCAAATGCTGTCAGCCAGGGACCTACAGATCTTCCGCCCAGAACAAAGTCATTTACATTGGTAGCGTGTTTTCTGGAATAGACACCTACACCTACCATGGTTAAAAAGAACAGAATCAGGAAGATAATTTTTACTATCATATTGTTATTTGTTATCCTTTCATTTGCAATAATTTCATGGCATTATTTCCAAGTATATCGTCTTTTATATTCTGTGACAGAGGTAAATTATTTACCGCTTTGATTCCTTCTGCCGCATCACTCCAAGGCGAATCTGTTGCAAACAGGATTTTGTCACTGCCGTGTTTTTCTAATATTTTTAGAAACATATCCTGTTCAATATAATCAAAGGTGAGAGCAGTATCCAGATAGACATCTTCGCCAGCCAGATATTCATAAACTTCCTTCCACTGATTCCAGGCGCCGAAATGTGCCAGAACCATCTTCTTGGGTTTTAGTTTATCCAGTACCTTTCGTACTTTGTTCGGAGGACAGTGAACCGGATCGGGAAGTCCCATATCAATTCCAGAGTGGGTAAGAATTATTAAATCCAGTTCATCGGCATATTCTATAATATTCATGTAACGTACATCATCAATCATCACTTTCTGATAATCCGGATGAATTTTAATGCCAAGAAAACCTGATTCTTTAATTTGATTTAATTTTTGCTTATAATCCTCGCAATCAGGGTGAATTCCTCCAAAGGATATTAATCTGCCTTTATATTTTTCATTAATACTCTGTGCAAACTGGTTAATTGTTTCAAACTGTTCAGGTTTGGTAACTACAGGTTGAATCACTGATATGTCTACATTTGCCCGGTTCATTGATTCCACAAGTCCATTTATTGTTCCATCAGTTGAGGCTGCTATGTTTGCAACTGATGCAAGCTTGGCAATGGTTTTTTCTGCTATTTTGTCTGGGAAAATATGTGTGTGAAAATCAATTATCATAATTCTTTCGCAGAAATCAATTCTACGCCTGTTTTTTCCAGCACTTCTACAGCTTTATCCATATCGGCAGCCTTAATAACAATAGAAGCATCGTCATTACCTGTGGCCAGGGCATAAGTATATTCGATATTGATACCTGCAGAGCAGATTTCTGACAGAAGCACCTGAAGCTGTCCAACCTGATGAGACAATTTCACTGCTAATACCGGTGTCAGCATTGCAGAAAAGCCCTTTGCTTTTAGTGCATTTTTGCCTTTTTCACTGTCTGAAACAATCATTCTGAGCAATCCAAAATCACTGGAATCTGCCAGAGACAGGGAAATAATATTAATTTTTTCTTCTTTCAGGATGTCCAGAACCTGTTCCAGACGTCCTTCTCTATTTTCAATAAATACAGATAACTGATTAATAAACATAGGAACCTCCATTCCGCGTGTTATCACGCTTTATCTGTTTACACAAGTTTACGGTTGTCAATTACACGTACGGCTTTACCCATACTTCTCTGAATTGTGTTCGGCTCTACAAGTTTTACCTTAACTGCAAGACCGATTGCCTGCTGAATGGTATGAGCAATTTTGTTGGTCAGATTTTCTAACTCGCTGATTTTGTCGGAGAAGAATTTTTCCTCAACCTCTACCTGAACTTCCAGAGTATCCAGATTGTTCACACGATCAACTATCAGCATGTAGTGAGGGGCAGTTTCACCCATCTCAAGCAATGCAGCTTCCACCTGGGAAGGGAATACATTGACACCGCGAATAATCAGCATGTCGTCGGAACGGCCTTTGAATCTGCTGATTCTTGCCAGAGTTCTTCCACATTCGCACTTATCATATCTGATGCTTGTTAAGTCTCTGGTACGATATCGAAGTAATGGTAAGCCCTCCTTTGTAAGGGTGGTAAATACCAATTCTCCAGTCTCACCTTCAGGAAGTGGCTGCAGGGTCTCAGGATCAATTATCTCAGGAAGGAAGTGATCCTCATACACATGAAGACCCTTGTGATAGATACAATCACAAGCTACTCCGGGACCCATAATTTCTGAGAGTCCGTAAATATCAAATGCATTGATATGAAGCTTCTCTTCAATCTGCTTGCGCATCTGCTCTGTCCATGGCTCTGCACCGCAGATTGCTGCCTTCAGCTTTATTTTGTCAAGATCGCCATCCGCCTCTAAGGTTTCTGCGATATGCAACAAATATGAAGGTGTACATGCAATAGCAGTGGCACCAAAATCTTTCATCATGGTGGTGAGTTTTTTAGTATTGCCGGTAGACATTGGAACAACTGTTGCACCCAGGTTTTCTGCACCGTAATGAGCTCCCAGTCCTCCTGTAAATAAACCGTAACCATAGGCTACCTGAATAATGTCATCCCTGCCCAGACCAGCCTGTGCAAATGCTCTTGCCACACATTCAGCCCAGATATCGATATCTTTACGGGTGTAGCCTACCACAGTAGCCTTTCCTGTGGTTCCGCTGGATGCATGGATACGCACGATTTCAGATTGTGGAGTTGCAAATAATCCGAAAGGATAGGTATCTCTCAAATCATTTTTGGTTGTAAAGGGAAGTTTTGATAAATCTTCAATTCCCCTGATATCTCCAGGTTCCAAACCCAGATCCTGCATCTTCTTGCGATAAAATTCTACGTTGTGATACACTCTGTCAACAAGCTTTACCAGTCTTTTACTCTGTAGGTTTTGCATTTCATCGCGGCTCATACATTCTTTTGCTTCATTCCAAATCATTTTGTATCCTCCCCAATATTATTTACAGTTTTAGCCTTCGTAACCCAATAAAAATGCTTTTTTATTAATTTCCACGGTTTTTGGTGGAACAGTCTTCTCGATAGCTTCAAGCCATGCTTCTTTGGAGAAGTCCATATGTTTTGCTGCCACGCCCAGAACAATGATGTTAAACACTCTGGAATTACCAAGTTTCAAGGCTTCTTCCATAGCGTTTACTTTGTATACATTGTATTCCTTTTCAAGGTTTTCAATAATATTCTCAGGATACTGTGCAGCACCGGTTACAACGGTAATAGGATCAATCCGCTGTTCGTTAACTATGATGGCACCATCCTTCTTTAAAAAATGTGCATAGCGAAGTGCCTCAAGCTTCTCGAAGGCAATCAGTACATCTGCCTGACCCTCCTCAACGATGGGCTCAGCTACCTTTTTGCCATAACGTACAAAGGTTACAACGCTGCCGCCTCTTTGTGCCATTCCGTGTACCTCGGACAACTTTACGTCATATCCTGCCGTCACGGTGATATTACCTAAAATTCGGCTTGTGAGCAGGGTACCCTGGCCACCTACGCCTACAATCATAATATTCTTGGTTTTATTTTCCATAATTGTATTTATACCTCCATAACATATCCGCAAAAGTTTTCTTTCCGGTGTCTATATACTACACTGTCTCAATGGCATCAAACTTGCAGAGACTCTTGCAAAGTCCGCAGCCGTTGCACATAGTCTGATCAATTAAGATGGTTCCGTCCTCATTTTTGGTCAATGCAGGACAGCCTGGACGCAGACACATACCACATTTCTTGCATTTCTCAGGAACAGGCACACATACCTTAGGAGTTTCCTTCTTTTCCTTTTTTAACAGAACGCAAGGTGACTTTGTAATAATAACGGAAACCTCGTCTTTTGCTACTTCTTCACGGATGGTTTTTTCTAAAAGAGCTGTGTCGAAGGCATCTACCTCAACAACATTCTTAATGCCCATTGCCTTACAAAGATGATAAATGCTAATAGCGGGAACTACCTCTCCTCTGAGAGTTTTACCGGTAGCAGCGTGATCCTGATGACCAGTCATACCAGTGGTAGAATTATCCAGAATCATTACGGTTCCGGTGCCCTGGTTGTAAACCATGTTCATCAGAGAGTTAATACCGGTATGCATAAATGTCGAATCTCCAATTACTGCCACCCAATTTTTGATGTAATCTTTACCCTTTGCCTTTTCCATTCCATGGAGAGTAGAAATACTTGCTCCCATGCAGACAGTCGTGTCTACTACATTCAACGGAGCGACTGCGCCCAGAGTGTAGCAGCCAATGTCTCCTGCAGCATGAATCTTTAACTTATTAAGCACTGAGTAAACGCTTCTGTGAGGACATCCTGGACACAGAATAGGAGGTCTGGCAGGAACCTGTGCAGGAGCTTTTAAATCCAGTTCCTCATGCAGCACGGCCTTGCGAATCATATTTGCACTGTACTCGCCCTGTACGGTAAATATTTCCTTACCAATACATTTAATACCCCAGGATTTAATCTGTTCCTCAAACACGGGTTCCAGTTCTTCAAATATGTACAGAGTTTCAACCTTTGTGGCAAACTCTTCAATCAGCTTGCGAGGCAGAGGATGTACCAGTCCAAGTTTCAGTACAGATGCGTCAGGGCAGGCTTCCTTCACGTACTGGTATGCGATTCCGCTGGTGATGAAGCCAATTTTGGTGTCATTTATTTCCATACGGTTGATGGACATGCTTGAGCCATCTTCCGCCATATCCTTAAGACGCTTTTCCACATGGAGATGACGCTGTTTTGCATTTCCAGGCATCATGACAAACTTGCCTACGTTTCTTTCGTATACAATATCCTCTCGTTCTTCCCGATCCTCCAAAGTAACCGGACCCTGAGAGTGGGACAGTCGGGTGGTAGTTCTTAAAATGACAGGAGTATCGTACTTCTCAGACAAGTCAAAGGCTAACTTCATAAAGTCTTTTGCTTCCTGTGAATCAGATGGCTCCAGTACAGGAACCATTGCTGCACGGGCTACACATCTGGTATCCTGCTCATTCTGGGAAGAATAAAGACCGGGATCGTCTGCAGCTACCAAAACCAAACCTCCGTTTACTCCGATATAGGACACGGTATACAGTGGGTCGCTGGCAACATTCACACCTACATGCTTCATTGATGCCATGGAGCGCACACCACTTACAGATGCACCAATCGCAACTTCCATGGCTACCTTCTCATTAGGTGACCATTCTGCATAGATTTCGGGATAATTTACAATATTCTCACTAATTTCAGTACTGGGAGTTCCGGGATATGCAGCGGACACCTTTACACCTGCTTCATATGCTCCTCTGGCAATTGCCTCATTGCCCAGCATTATTTTTACTTCACTCATTTCTTTCCTCCGTTAACTTAAATTTTGATCTGCAATCAATCTGCTTGCACCATACAGTTCGCGCAATTTTGGTTTCTCAATCTTACCTGTTGGATTTCTTGGAATATCCGCAAATATAATCTCATGGGGACGCTTATATCTTGGAAGACGCATGCAGTATTCATCCATTTCTTCCTTGGTCATGGTGACGCCTTCCTTCAGTTCAATAACTGCAGCTGCAACTTCTCCCAAACGCTTGTCTTTTAGACCGATAACTGCAACGTCATGCACTTTTTCATTGGTGCGGATAAAGTCTTCTATCTGCACGGGATAAATGTTTTCTCCTCCGCTGATAATGACATCCTTTTTGCGGTCTACCAAAAAGATAAATCCATCTTCATCCTCCTGAGCCATATCACCAGTATACAGCCAGCCGTTGTCCAGAACCTCTTTGGTAGCTTCCTCATCGTGATAGTAGCAGGTCATGACACCGGGACCACTCACCGCCAGTTCACCAACTTCACCCCTTGCCACTGTATTGTGTGCTTCATCTACGATTTTTACTTTCCACCCATACCCGGCTTTTCCGATAGCTCCAACCTTGTGAATATTCTCAACGCCCAGGTGCACGCAGCCGGGACCTATGGATTCTGAAAGTCCGTAGTTTGTATCATACTGGTGATTAGGGAAATATTGTTTCCACTTCTTTATCAGGCTCTGTGGAACTGGCTGTGCACCGATATGCATCAGACGCCACTGGGATAAATCATAATCCTCCAGATGTACTTTACCACTCTCAATGCTCTCCAGAATATCCTGTGCCCATGGAACCAGGAGCCATACGATGGTACATTTCTCTTTAGATACTGCATCCAAAATAAACTCCGGTTTGGTACCTTTGAGTAGAACAGCCTTGCTTCCTGAAATCAGACTTCCGAACCAGTGCATTTTGGCACCAGTATGGTACAGGGGAGGAATGCATAAGAATACATCATCCTTGGTCTGTCCATGG
The DNA here is from genome assembly GCA_945946665.1 of uncultured Eubacterium sp. Lineage (GTDB taxonomy): Bacteria > Bacillota > Clostridia > Lachnospirales > Lachnospiraceae > Lachnospira. Next base: position 53,217 of record CAMEWO010000007.1, on the reverse strand, counting down.
TGATTTTGTTCTACCAGACAGGAATGGGTAAGGCTTTTGTGTTTATGTAATATTGCTTTCGGAAATCCTGTAGTTCCTGAAGAAAAATAGATGGCAGCATCATCATCCTCAAACAATGGAATTGCGGGAGACTGGCTGGAGCAGTTTGCAGACAGGGAATTATAATCATCTGCAAAACCTGGGCAACCTTCTCCTACATAAATCAATAATCTTCCCTTGCTGATTCGGTCTGCGATTTCTTCCACACGACCGATAAATGGATTGCTGAATACCAATACATCTGCTTCAGCCAGATTGACACAATATTCAATTTCATCAGAGGAGTATCTGAAGTTCAGCGGCACTGCCAATGCGCCGGTTTTCAGCACACCAAAATAGATGGGAAGCCATTCCAAACCATTCATCATCAGGATGGCAACCTTATCACCTTTTTTAATTCCTCTCTGTAGCAGCAGATTAGCAAAACGATTTGCTTTTTCATTAAAAACGCTCCACGTTATTTCACGGCGGTAGCTGGTTTTGGGACTCGGTTCAATAAGCTCATACTCTTTCCAGGTAACCCTTCTGTCTTCTTTAATCTCGGGATTAATCTCTACCAGACATACATCATTGGGATACAACCTGGCATTTCTTTCCAAAAATTCTGTAATTGGCATATCTTTCTCCTACACAAAAATTTTTAATGCTATACTTTAACGCTTTAACACTTTTCAATATTAAACAAAATTATAACAAAATATTTGGGGAAGGTCAACGAAAGAAGAAGCACGTTTTGCGTTTATATGTTACCATATGGAAAACGTTGTTATGCATATTTTGACAATGAAGAAATTGGATAAATAAAAGCTAGTAAAATCATTAATTGGGTTGAGATATATGAAGATGTGAGTTATTATGAGATTGAAAAAAGCATCGAATCGCAATAATCATCTCAAAGGGGAGAACTGGATATTGCCTAGATGTAGGGCGTGCAAATTTGAAAGATACAAAGCGTAAAATTTGTGGTCGGAAATATTTGAAATAAGCATAAGGAGGGTGAAGAATGTGACTACAACAAAAAATGCAATCAATGACGGACAGGTGTATAATCCGTACCTGCCAATAGATGTTTACATACCGGATGGTGAACCACATGTTATTGGTGACAGAGTGTATGTATTCGGGTCGCATGACAAAGAAGGAGGAGAGACGTATTGTGAACTTGATTATGTGGGTTATTCAGCTCCAGTTGATGATTTATCGAACTGGAAGTATGAGGGGGTAATCTACAGTGCAAGTCAGGATCCGCATTCCAGTGAGATTGTGGATGGATATGGTCCGCGAAAGTATTTGTATGCACCGGATGTGGTCTGCGGAAATGATGGAAGATATTATTTGTACTATTGCCTTTCGGCGGCTAAGGGGAAAGGTGGATTTTATGGACCGATATCAGTGGCGGTATGTGATACACCGGTCGGTCGTTATGAGTACCATGGAGATGTACGATATCCGGATGGAAGACTAATGAAAAGATTTATTCCTTTTGATCCTGCGGTGATAAATGATGAAGGAAAGATTTATTTATATTATGGATGGTCTTACTCGGCCAGAATGTCAGGCGTAGATGAGGATACACTTAAGGAGAAAATGAAAGAGTCATTTAATAAGACCGATGAAGATATTGCACGGGATGGTATCGGGATTATGGGCGCCAACTGTGTGGAACTGGAAAACGACATGCTAACTGTAAAGTCGGAGCCAAAAAGAATTGTACCATGCCATCGCATGGCATTGGGAACTGAATTTGAGAATCTGGCATTTTTCGAGGCGAGTTCCATTCGAAAGATTAATGGAAAATATTATTTTATATATTCGAATCAAGTTAACCATCAGTTGTGCTATGCAATCAGTGATTATCCGGACAAGGGTTTTAGAGCTGGAGGTGTTATTATTTCTAATGGTGATGTGGGATATAAGAACAGACTTGAGGAGGATAGGCTTGCCTGTACTGGGACAAATCATGGAAGCATAGAGTACATTAACGGACGATATTATATTTTTTATCACAGAAATACGCATCTTACCAGCTATTCCAGACAAGGACTTGCGGAAGAGATAGAGATTCAGGAAGATGGAAGCATCAGACAGGTTTGTATGACATCCTGCGGTCTGAATGGCGGTCCGCTTAAGGCTAAGGGAACGTATCCTTCGGTTATTGCATGCAATCTGACGGATGGAGAAATGCCACATAATGGAAACTCAAGTTCTGATAAAATAAAGCCTAATATTACACATGGAGACAATGAACGGTTTATTACCAGTATTTCAGATAACACATTGATAGGATTTAAGTATTTTGCGTTTGTGGGAAAGTGTAGCCTTGCTTTGTTGCTGAGAGGTGAGGGACAGGGCAGGATATATGTAGGTACAGATGAAAGTATTACCGACAGTTCAGAATTTGATACGGATCAATGTAAGACCAGCTTAGAGGTCTTCTCTTCAAAAGAATGGCGCAAATATGTGGTAGAATTAGAAGAATATGGAGATAAGCCACTGTATTTGGTATTTAAGGGGAAGGGTAGGTTTGATTTGCTGAATTTGACTTTTGAATAATTTGAGGTATTCATCTGGATAATGGCAATTGGCATTGCACTGATTGCAAGGTTCGTGTGGAAAAGGAAACAAAACAAGGAGGAGAATTAAAAGTATAACAAGTAGAGAACGTGTCTAAATCTATTGTAAAAACATGGCAAAAATGGTAAAATATAAGAAATATCGGGCTTTTTAGTCTGCTAACGTCAAGGAGAAAAAGATGGAGGAAACAAAGGAAGGAATACAGTTTCTGGACAACCTGTCTAAGGCACTTGCTATTCCCTATGACAACATTTTTGTAGTGAATATGGATACAGGACAGTCTGTCTGCTACCGTATGGGGCAAGTTCTGCGTAAACGCTATGGCGACAACTTTGGCAATGGATACTACGAAGATATTATGAGTGCATTCGTTAATAGCGGAGTGCTGGAAGAAGACAAGCATCTGTTTGACCAGGTTCGTCTGCTGGCTGGTGTAAAAGAGATACTGGCAGATAAAACAACATATACTATCGATTTCCGGACACACCCAAAAGAAAATCCGCACTATATCCAGTGCCGGTTCATGAAGCCTGACAGTGATAACAACGGATTTGTTATGGGAGTCAGGAATGTCCATGAGAAAAGGAAGCAGGAAATTGCCAGACAGAAGAAAGTTGAAGACGCCCTTGCAGAAGTGGAGAGAACCAATTCAGCTCTCAAGGAAGAGTCAACTATTTCTGTAGCATTGAGCAAGGAATACAGCAGTTTGTTTAAAATTGATGGAAAAACCGGTGCCATGTCCCTTTATCGCACAGACGGAATGGGCATGAGTTCACAGCTTCTTGATGAACTGATGGAAGATGGGGATTATTCTGTAGTTTTAAACAAATATATTGATACATTTGTTGTACCGGAAGACCGTGAACGTACAAGAGAACTGGCTGGATTAGATGTATTACATGAAAGGGTGCCGGATGAGGGACTTTATAAGCTGGGCTTCAGAAGGAGTATGGCAGGCATCATTTCTTATTACGAAATGAGTGTTGTAAAAATTGTTGATAATAGTAACAACATTACATTTGTTCTGGGGCTTAGGGATGTTGATGCAGAAATGCGCCACCAGTTGAAATTAACCCACGAAATGGAAATCCAGCGTGATATTATTGAGGGTCTTGCCATGGAATATTATTCTGTTCTTCTGCTGGATCCTGATACAGATGCTGTCACGCCTTTCCGTACAGATGAGTGTGCCAAATCCACAGATAGTTATTTTGCAAAGAATAATAATTGCTGGTCAAAGATTGTGAGAAGCTATGCCAAAGAATATGTTTCTGATAGAAGCCGTGAGGAGTATATTGAGAAACTGTCCCTTGATTATATCCGCTCCCAGAAGGAGAGTTACTCAGTTACCTATGAAGCACTGACATGGGGAAGAACCAGTTATCTTCAGGTCAGGGTGGCTTATGTCCAGGAAAGGGACGGAGATAATGTTGTGGTCATCGGAACACGTAATGTGGACGATCTGATTAAAAAAGAAAGAGCCCAGGAGATGGCGCTACAGGCTGCGTATGATGCAGCGGAAGCAGCAAACAAGGCGAAAACAGATTTTCTGTCTAATATGTCTCATGACATCAGAACGCCTATGAACGGTATTATAGGAATGACTGCAATTGCGGCTTCACATATTGATGACAGGGAACGTGTGCAGGACAGCCTGCAAAAGATTACCATGGCAAGTAAGCACCTGCTCAGTCTTATAAATGAAGTGCTGGATATGAGTAAAATAGAATCAGGTAAGGTACAGCTGGTGGAGGAAGAGTTTAATCTTTCAGATCTGGTTGATAATCTCATTGCCATGACCAGTTCCCAGGTGAAGGAGCACCATCACGAATTAAAAGTTAATATTTCTAATCTGACACATGAGGAAGTAATAGGAGACAGTCTCCGCATACAGAAGGTATTTACAAATATCATGGGTAATGCCGTGAAATATACTCCAGATGGAGGTGAAATCCGCCTCTCTATTTCAGAGAAGCCTTCAAATCAGGCGAAGGTGGGATGCTACGAGTTTATATTTGAGGATAATGGCATCGGTATGCGTAATGAATTTGTAGACCGGATTTTTGAACCGTTTTCACGGGCGGACGATGACCGGGTTGCCCAGATTCAGGGAACAGGGCTTGGTATGTCTATCAGCCGGAATATTGTCCGTATGATGGGTGGTGATATCAAGGTGGAAAGTATCCTTGGTGTTGGCTCACGTTTTACAGTAACATTTTACCTGCAGCTTCAGGATACAGAGGAAATCCAGTATGATAAATTTGTGAACCTGGATGTTCTGGTGGCTGATGATGATAAGCTGAGTCTGGAATCTTGCTGCAGTGTGCTGGATGACCTTGGAATGAGGACAAAAGGAGTTGCCACCGGTGAGGAGGCAGTCCAGGAAGTAGTGCAGTGTCATGAGCAGAATAAAGATTATTTTGCATGTATCATTGACTGGAAGATGCCTGGTATGGATGGGATAGAAACCACCAGAGCCATTAGAAAGGAAGTAGGTAATGATGTTCCAATCATCATTATCTCTGCTTATGACTGGTCTGATATTGAACAGGAAGCCAGGGCAGCAGGGGCAAATGCATTTATCAGTAAGCCTATGTTCCGTTCAAGACTGGTAAAAACTTTCTGTACACTTATGGATGAAGAGGTGCAGCAGGAACCTGTTATGACTATGGATGATCTTGCATCCATGGAGCTTTCAGGGTACCGTGCACTGCTTGTAGAGGATAATGAACTGAATGTTGAGGTTGCCACTGTAATACTGGAAATGACAGGGCTGTCTGTGGAACGTGTCAGTGACGGTACAGAGGCTGTTGACCGGATGAACGAGTGCGAAGATGGCTATTATGACATTGTGTTTATGGATATCCAGATGCCAAAGATGAACGGATATGACGCAACGAGGGCAATCCGGGCCATAAACCGGAATTATTGCAGGCAGGTGCCTATTGTTGCAATGACGGCAAATGCTTTTGCAGAAGACGTGCAGGCGGCAAAGACGGTGGGAATGAATGGGCATATTGCAAAACCACTGGAATTGAAAACCTTATTGGGCGTGCTGCAAAAATGGTTGAACAAATAAATAGAGGAGAGAGTATGGGCATAAATGAGGAAATTCATGCATTATCAGAGGAAATGGTAGAGAATCTGGGCAGACTTGTTGCCATTGATTCACAGCTTGGAACACCGGCAGAAGGTATGCCTTTCGGAGAGGGGCCAGCCAGGGCACTGGAAGAGGGGCTTAAGATAGCAAAGGAACTGGGGTTTGAGACAGTTAATCTTGATAATTACTGTGGTTATGCCCAGATGGGAGAAGGAGAAGATATCATTGGTATAGCAGGTCACCTTGATGTTGTGCCTGCTGGTGGAGACTGGAAGCACGAGCCATTCAAGGTTACAAGAGAAGGGGACTATGTATATGGACGTGGAACCACTGATGATAAAGGACCTGTAATAGAAGCGCTGTATGCAATGAAGCTGCTTCGTGATTCAGGAGTGAAAATCAACAAGAGGGTCCGTCTTATTATGGGATGTAATGAGGAGACTGGTTCAAAATGTATGGAACATTATAATGAAGTAGAGGAGGAGCTGTCCTGTGGATTTACCCCAGATGGCAACTTTCCATGTATACATGGAGAGAAGGGTATGCTGGGTATGAGGGCTTACTCCAAGAACACAAGGATTATCTCTATGAATGGAGGATTTGTTCCAAATGCTGTGTGTGATTCCTGCACTACAGTAATTCCTGCGTCAGATGGGATGAAGGAAAGAATTGAAAAAGCTCTTTCAGAAACAAAACTCCAGACGTACAAGGTGACAGAAGAGAATGGTCAGATCAGCATATATGCAAAGGGAGTATCTGCCCACGCAAGTACACCGACACTAGGTGTCAATGCAGCCGGAGTAACCTTTGAATGCCTTGCTAAAGCTGGCTTTGAGGATGATTTCGTTGAGTTTTACAATACACATATTGGTACATCCTGTGATGGTTCGGGCATTGGTCTTAAATATGAAGATGAGTACGGAAGTCTTACTCTGTGTAATGGAATTGTTAAGACACAGGATGGTGTTATCACATGTACTATTGATATAAGAGTTCCTGTAACACTGAAAGAGGATGAAGTCCGCAAAATGTGTGAGGGAAAGCTGGAAGATGAGAACGGACGAATTGAGATAAAGCATATGCATGCTCCATTGTTCTTTCCAAGAGAGTCGCCACTGGTTGAGGCTCTATACAAGGCGTATGTAGATGTGACAGGTGATACAGATAACAAACCTATGGTAATTGGTGGAGGAACCTATGCCAAGTCACTTAAGAATATAATTGCATTTGGACCTGAGAAGCCAGGAATAGATTACCGTATTCACAGTTCTGATGAGTTTATTCGTGTTTCAGATATGGAGGAAGCAGTCCTTATATACATGGAAGCTATTAAGAACCTTCTGGATGTGGTTTCCTAGCTGTGGAGTAGATTATATAACACAGCAGATAATATTTAATAGTGCAGAAAACAGGAAAGATTAACTTCAGGAAAGATTAACTTATAGAAGTAACACAGGTGCATGAGAATGAAAAAGGTACTGATAAGCGGGACAGCAACAATCGTGATATGCATTGCATTGCTGTTTTTAACAGCTCTGATTCCGCAGAATGCATTACAAAAGAATATGGAAAGGTCGTCCGATTATTATAATAATCATCAGATGTTTGACCATGTTACGGATTATATGTTTCTTAGCAGACAGGATAACTACGCTGACTGTATTCTTACGAATATAATATATCACATTGACCAGAATAATCTGGTAAAGTCTATCCTTAGTGCATCCTACTATAACCCTGAAGATGAAGGTGTACAGACCAGCTTTGCATACGCAGTGGGCAACAAGGTAGAACCTAATGTGGATTATTCAAGGTACTGGCATGGCTCAATGGTGCTTCTTCGACCATTATTTGTCATATTTGATATTGTAGGGGTGCGTATGGTGCTTGGAATACTGATTCTTATAATGACAGTATGGTTTGAAATCTTTCTGTTTAAGAATCGCTATTCTATATTTGGCGTATGTTATGGAGTAGGACTTATGCTGGTGTCTGTGTGGATGTGTGCATTCTGCGTCGAATATGCAATGCCATTTGTTGTAATGTCGGTGGAGCTACCGGTTTTGTTTGTCTTGCTTACAAGGGCGTATGAAAAGAAAGATGCACAAAATGATAAGGTGAAAAGGGATGAACATAAGCTGGACAATCAGAAGGCAGATGAGCATAAGTTAGATAATCGTAAGCCGGAAGTAATTCTGTGGGCTGTGTTGGCCTGCGCTGGAATTGTGACTGCATTCGTGGATTTCCTTACAACAGAAACAGTTACATTTACCATGGCGTATGTTTTGTATCTGATTGTAAAAAACAGACATAACCAGATGAAGCCTATAAAAGAAGAATTAATTTGCCTGATAAAAAGTGGCATTGTCTGGCTTGGGTCCTATGGTTTGATGATTGCTTTAAAATGGGCTCTGGCATTAGTTGTTCTTGGAAAGGATGCTTTCTTTAATGCTTTAAGCCAGGCGGCGTTAAGAATCAGTGGAGATGCAACTCTTGGTAATGTGCCTGGTGCAGAAGTAGTATCGAATTACGAAAGAATCAGTGGTGCGCTGTGGAGAAATATTGGATGCATATATCCATTCAAGAGTACCATGTCATATGGAACAGCTATGATATTCATATTCCTGGTTGGACTTGTAGTGTTTAGTATATGGTATCTGTTCAGGGGAAAAACAAAGAGCTGTATTAATAAAGTACTGGTTATTGTAAGTCTGTTGCCAGTAATGCGTTTTCTGGTTTTAAACAACCATTCATATATTCACTTCTTCTTTACTTACAGGGCGCTTCTGGTGTCGGTGGTTGTAATAATGTATATTCTGACAAACTGTGTGTCTGGGTTTGCTAGAAAAAGAAGATGAATGTAGTATTAATTTGAAACTAATACGTAAAGTTATAAATTATTTTTTGTCAGTATTTGAACAGCATCATTTTGGTGTTGTTCGGATACTGATTTTTTTATAATTACCAAGAGCGGAACAGGGTATGCCTGTTGCGTATGCCAGTGCCTTTAATGCCTTTTATGAAAGAAAAAATAGGTATATGACAAAATCAAATTGACAATATAGCTCCTTGTATTTTATAATAAAGACAAAATGAAAATGACATTTTATGGAGGTGGGTTTTAATGGGAAAAAATTTGACACTTGAAGATGCTTTGAAAAGAATAGAAGAGCTTGAAAAAGAAAACGCTGAACTTAGGGAAGAACTTGAGCGTTATAAAAATAGAAAAATGAGTGGGCGCCAGAAACATAATGCTAAGTGGATGGCAATATATAATGATTTTGTTGTTGGTTATGAAAGCGGAATGACTTTGGAAGAAATTGCAAAACGGAATAATGTCAGCCAGCGAACGATATACAGGTATAAGGCATACTATGACAAAATAAAAGAAAATGAAAAATAGAATATAAGTACATATATAGTGAGGATGAGTGTACAGATGGCAGAAAGCATGGAATTGATGACAGTAGATAATATATGTAATCGAGTATACATCATAAGAGGACATCAGGTTATGCTGGATTATGATTTGGCGGAGATTTATGGATATGAAGTGAAGCGTTTGAATGAACAGGTAAAGCGTAATATTTTAAGATTTCCGGAAGATTTTATGTTTCAATTAACAACAGAAGAAGATGGATTCTTGAAGTCGCAAATTGCGACTTCAAGTTGGGGCGGAAAAAGAAAACTTCCGTATGCATTTACAGAACAAGGCATATCATTGAGGTGCATCCAGTAAGGATGCAGGAAAGAAACTATGTGCAATAAACGTGATATTTGATACAAGTATGATTCATCCGGTAATAGATAAATTGCTGTTAGCTCCAGATAAACAGATATAATCGCTCTTTTGCGTTGTGTCTGTAGAGAGGCATGGATAATTCGTAAAGGGGGTGAGCCTATGGAAGCAAGAGAAGAAATAAAAAAATTAAGAGAAAATACTGGTATGAACAGAAAAGAATTTTGTGAGTATTTTGAAATTCCGTATATGACGGAAACAGATTGGGAATTAGGAAAGAGGAGGGTTCCGAAGTTTCTTTTGAGATTGATGACCTATAATGTTAAAATGGAGAAGTTAGCTGATAAAAGAAGTGAGGATGAGCGTGCATATGGCAAAGAATAGAATTATTACAGTTCAGAATATTCCAGTTACTGTGTCTTTTGAGGATGCAGATGACTATATATGCATTACAGATATAGCAGCAGCAAAATCAGATAATTCGCGTGCTGCGGATGTTATTCGAAACTGGTTAAGGAATAGAAGTACATTGGAATTTCTATCAACATGGGAAGAAATATATAATCCCGATTTTAAAGTGTTCGAATCTGAACACTTTAAAAAGGAAGCAGGACTAGTTACATTTACACCAAGTGTGTCAGAGTGGGTAGATAAAACCAATGCGGTTGGATTATATGTTAAACGTGGAAAATATGGTGGTACATATGCACATAAAGATATCGCTTTTGAATTTGCATCTGCAATTAGTCCGGTATTTAAACTGTATCTTATTAAGGAGTTTCAAAGATTAAAAGAGGAAGAAAATAATTTGCAGAAATTGGAATGGGATGCGAAGAGATTTCTTTCCAAGAATAATTATTTGATACAGACAGATGCTGTAAAAAAATATTTGATTCCGGTATGCAATTACCGAGAGGATTTACAATGGCTTCCTTATGCGGAAGAGGCAGATTTGATAAACGTAGCATTGTTTGGTTTTACGGCAAAAGCATGGAGAGATGCTAACCCAGAGCTTGCTGGAAAAAGCAATGTTAGAGATTATGCAACTATAAATGAATTGACTGTTTTATCAAATCTTGAATCTCATAACGCTCATATGATTCGTGAGGGGAAAGGAAAGATGGATAGATTTATGTCATTGAAGGAAATTGCGGAATATCAGCTTCGGGTTTTGAATGAAGCTGAAAAAATCAATAATAGAATAGAGGGACAATAAAGCTTTTTAATTTTTTTGTGGCAAAACAAAAATATTTAAAAATGAAGATTGGCAACAATAGAATTGAATTTTGTCATTTTATCTGATATAATACGCTAAACGTTTTATGTAGTAAAGTGATAGGACTTATTAGGAAGAATGATGAGGTGGGTTCATGAAAGAACTAAAGAATAGGATAAAAGGATTATCAGCCATACTTCTGGCAGTGAGCTTGGCGTTATGTCTGGTGATAGAAATGTCAGGAGTAAAAGTGTCAGCAGGGATTATAAAAACTGGAAATGGTTCTGAAAATCATACTCCGTTGGAAAAGTGTGTGGGATTAACATTTTCTGCAGTTGGTGATGGACTAGAATATGGTTCTTCAGGAGGATATTTTGCGATTGAATATGAAACTGGTAATTCAGATAATATGGAAAAATATCTGACATTTGGAAATGAGAGAACAGCTAATGATAATGAAACGAAGTATTATGGTAGCGTAAAAGTTACAAGTAATAATTTTCCGACTCAATATAAATCTATTAAAATTACTGCTTATGAGCCTGTTACTAAGCTTAATGAGGATGGAACTGAGGCTGTAGATGTACTTGATGCAGACAATTATAGATTATATAAACTGACTTTTGCATGGGTTCCTAATACTACGATAAGTATTGGACAAACCGTATCCTTGACTACAGGAACGAGGTATTCTTTCCCTAGTGGAAGCAGCACCCACAAGGTTCAAGGAGACCCCACTAATTATTATACCACGGATTTTTATGTCTCATCCAGTGGAACCTATACCATATTACAATAAAAGTTTAATTTACAAAGGAGCTGAAGTATATTACTTCGGCTCCTTGTTGTGGTTATAAGTTAAAGAATATTATGCTTCGAATTACAACTACAAATGTAATGGAGGATATGTAGATGAAGAAGAATCTAAAAGAGATTGTAACAGTTATTCTTATATTTCTGATAACTGCCTGTCTGGGTATTTTCCAGCCTTTTTATTCATTGAACAATATGATTTCTGATGTGGTGTATCAGAGACCAACTGCTATTAATAAGAAGATTAAGATAATTAAGATAGATGAGAAGACCATGAGCGTGTATGGTCCATCTACAGAGTGGAGCCGTTCTCTGCCGGCAGAGCTTGTTGAGAAGCTCTGTTCCTCTGATGATACCAAGCCATCTGTTCTTGCATTCGATGTTATGTACATCGGAGATAAAGATGCACAGGGAGATGCCAGGTTTGCCAAGGCATGCAAGGATGCAGGTAATGTAATCCTTGCTGCAAATATTGTGTACAAAACCAGCGTTGACCGTTATACCGACGGAGTTACATTTGTAAATAACAGGAGCATAGACCAGATTGAGATTCCTTATTCTGCACTGGCAGAGGCTGGTACATATGCATTTGCCAATACTGTACAGGACAGGGATGGATACATACGTCAGACACAGCTCTTTGTTGACACTCCTGATGGAACAATGGACAGTTTGGCATACGCAGTATATAAGGCTTACCAGAATAAGAATGGCAAGGCTGTAGAGACTCCACGGTTAGATTCATTAAACCAGACAGAGTTTACATTCTCAGGTAATATTGAGGATTACGAAGATATATCCATGAGTGATGTATTACAGGGGAATGTCGACCCAAGAGTATTTAAAGACTGTATCGTTTTAGTTGGTGCCTATGCACCGGGACTTATGGATTCATATAATGTTGCCATTGAAAAAGGCAGCCAGATGTATGGTGTTGAGGTACATGCCAACATTATTGAGGCATTGATGGAAGGCAAGTTTTCCCAGCCTGCCAGTTCGGTTCTTACAGGTCTGATATTTGCATGTATTGCAGTTCTTTTCTATCTGTGGATTCGCAGGAAGAATATTATAATCAGTGTTATAAGCCTGATTGTAGTTATTGCAGGAGAGATTGGAGCGGGAGTGCTGCTTCGGAACAGTGGCTGGACTATACCACTTGTTTATCTGCCTATTGTATGTACTGTTGTATTGATATATAAGGTTTTTGCCCAGTATCTGGTTGAGAAGATTAACAGAAAGCGTACTCTTAATGCATTTAAGAAGTATGTGGCACCACAGATTGTGGAGGAATTATCTAAGAAGAATAATCTGGAGATTAAGCTTGGCGGAGAGAACCGTAACATTGCTGTATTATTTGTTGATATCCGTGGATTCACTACTATGTCAGAGAGTCTGGAGCCTGAACAGGTTGTTGAGATTCTGAACCGGTATCTTAGTCTTACAACCAAAGCAATATTTGATAATGATGGAACACTGGATAAATTCGTAGGCGATGCCACCATGGCTGTGTTCAACGCACCATTTGACCTGGATGATTACATATTCAAGGCAGTATGTGCAGCCTATGATATTGCGGCTGGTGCAGATGAGATTGAAGCAGAGATGATGGAACGTTTCGGCAAAACAGTAGGCTTTGGCGTAGGTGTTAACTGTGGTCCTGCAGTCGTTGGTAACATTGGCTGTGAAGTGCGTATGGACTATACTGCAATTGGTGATACCGTTAATACTGCTGCAAGACTTGAAGCAAATGCCAAGCGTGGCCAGATATTAATCAGTGATGCAGTTTACCAGGCAGTTAAAGACAGGGTAGAGGCTGAACCAATAGGCGAGATTCCATTAAAGGGTAAAACAGTGGGTGTTATGGTTTATTCTGTAAAGAGAGTAGCAGGAAAGCCTAAGACCCTGGATGTGAAGAATTGATATAGATGATTGACGTATTAAGTTAACAGGAATAATTAATATATAGAATTAATAAGTGTAAGGTGGGGGAAGTTTGAAGATTGAGGTTTCAGTAATTCCAGAATACAATCGTCTGGATGAATCAGCTGCTATGGCTGAAAAATACAATGCACATTTTGAGTATAACGATTTTTTTCTTCCTGCTGTGTATATGAATCAGGAGGAAATTGATAAAAGGGTTGATAAATATCTGTCCTGTGGCAGAGATACCAGCATGGATACAATGCATGGCGTGTTTCTTGATATGGTTATCCACAGTACGGACCCAAGTATTGCAGAATACTCCAAACAGCGTATTCATCAGTCTATGGAGATTGCAAAGCGCCTGGGAGTAAAAGGGGTTATTTTTCATACTGGACTGATTGCAGGATTTAAAGAACAAAAATATGTATCCAACTGGATTAGAGTAAATGCAGAGTTTTTCAGTAAATTATGCGCAGAATATCCTGATATCTGTGTGTATATGGAAAATATGTTTGATTTTGACTATGAGCTGATATTAAAGCTGTCCAAGGAGCTTGAAGATGTAACTAACTTTGGAATATGCCTTGATTATGCCCATGCAGCAATCTCTCACGTAGCTCCGGTTGAATGGCTAAGGAAATGTGCTCCCTATATTAAGCATATGCACATCAATGATAATGATTTGATTAATGATTTACATATGACTCTTGGAAAGGGGAAAATTGACTGGCAGGAATTTAGACGTGAATTAGAACTCCTTCTGGAAGGTGGAATTATGAAGGAGACGCCAGGTATCCTTATAGAACTTAAGAGCCTGGAATCCTTTGAGGAATCAATAGAACTGTTTAACCATGTGTTTAATTAAGGGGACAAAAGAATGTATCTTACACAAAATCATTTTCGCAAAATAATATCAATCGGAATTGAATTAACCACGGAAAAGGACCGGAACAAGTTACTTAATAAGATTCTGGAAGAAAGTATGAATGTTACCAATTGTGATGCCGGTACATTGTATGTTTTAGAGGATAATGCCTTAAAGTTTAAGGTTATGAAAACTCTGTCCATGGGTGTGAGCCGGGGAGAGGATGGGGAAGAGATTGACCTGCCTCCGGTACCTTTGAAGGAAGAAAATGTCTGTGCATACAGCGCCATACATCAGAAGGTAATTAACATAGAAGATGTGTGGAGCAGTGAAACATTTGATTTCTCTGGACCGAAGAAGTACGATGCCATGACAGGATATCATACACAATCATTACTGGTTATTCCTCTTGCTAATCATGAAGGTGAAGTGATTGGTGTTATGCAGTTAATAAATGCTTTAGATGGAGAAGACAGAATTGTTGTATTTGACAAAGAATATGAATTCATTATTTTGTCTTTAGCATCCCAGGCTGCTATTGCCATATCAAATATGCGTTATACAGAAGAATTAAAGGAACAGATGTGGTCTTTTACGGAGGCTCTGGCAACTGCTATTGATGAGCGTACACCGTATAATGCAACCCATACGAGAAAGGTTGCAGATTATTCAGGAATCCTGATGGATGAGCTGAACAGGGAGTATGAAGCAGGAGAATTTCCGGAGTATTTTGATGAACATAGAAAAGAACAGTTGATTATGGGTGCTTTGCTTCATGATATTGGAAAAATGATTGTTCCACTGGAGGTTATGAATAAGGCAACCCGTCTTGGAGACAATTCCTCAGTTGTAAAGGAGCGGTTTAAGCTGTTTCAGAGTTATGTAAGGATTCGCTTCCTGGAAGGAAAGATTACCAAGGAGGAATATGAGAAGGAGAAGGATTTCCTTTCGAATTCAATTCATTTTATTGAAGAAATTGATTCCAAAGGATTCTTGCCTGATGAGGATTATGAGAAGGTTGAACAGATTGCATGTGGTTTCTGTATAACACCTGAGGGGGAGAAGATTCCGTTACTTACAGAAGAAGAAACAGAGTGCTTAAAGATTAGAAAAGGTACACTTACAGATAAAGAGCGTGCCGTCATGGAAAATCATGTGGTTATGACTAGAAAAATCCTGGAAAAAGTACATTTTAACCAGTATTTTAAGGATTGCCCTGTATGGGCTGCACAACACCATGAAACTTTGAATGGAACGGGGTATCCGGACCATCTGACAGCAGACCGGCTGGCGGCTGAATCTAGAATTCTTGCGGTTGCGGATATATATGATGCGTTGACCAGTCAGGACAGGCCATATAAAAAGCCTATGCCTAAGGAAAAAGCCATATCAATTCTGGAATCCATGGTTTCGGAAGGAAAGCTGGATGAAAGAATTGTTAACGCAATGAGAAAATGTGTAATGGACTAAAGTTTAGTAGGAAGAACATAGTGAAAGGAAAAGGTGGAATACTATGAAGATAGGAAATAAGGTAATTCCCAAGTGGGGTGTGGCCGCAATTGGAGCAGGAGCAGTTGCTGTTGTCGGTGGAATAGCTGCAGCAGTCATTCTTAATATTGGAGGCAAGAATGCATTCCGTAATATCACAGTACTTGATACATTAGGCTCTATAAGTGTATTCCGTGAGGCTATTAATGATACCATGGAAGCATATGTAGATATGAATCTGGAATCGGGGGATCAGGTATCAGTAGGACCTGCCAGTGAGCTGGATTTAAAGCTTGATGATGATAAATACGTGTATGTGGAAGAGAATACTAAGATGTATCTTCAGTCAGAAGGAGATTCGGAGAATTCCAAGACAGTAATCTATATGTCAGAGGGAGCATCTTTACATAGGATTGACAAAAAGCTGAATGAGAATTCTACTTATGAAATCAGAACACCTAATGCAACCATGGCAATCAGAGGTACTGTAGGATGGGTTCAGGTAATTGACAGCTATCATAGTAAAATATGTCTTCTAGAAGGAACGTTAACCGTATTTTGCAATGATCCAGTTGAAGGACAAGCAAAAGGACAAACAATAACGCTGGAAGCAGGACATAAGGCTGAAATTGGTGGAGATCAGAATCACTCGGAAATCATAATGCAAAATGTAGGTGGTAAGCTATTAGAGAGTGCCCCTATTGATTTCAAGGAG
Source organism: uncultured Eubacterium sp. (assembly GCA_945946665.1). Classification (GTDB taxonomy): domain Bacteria; phylum Bacillota; class Clostridia; order Lachnospirales; family Lachnospiraceae; genus Lachnospira. Next base: position 36,745 of record CAMEWO010000007.1, on the reverse strand, counting down.
ATACCAACACAGACATTGTGCAACCTGAAATCAATCAGCAATACAGGAAGAAAGATGTATATTGGAGATGATTTACTTCAGAACACAGTTCCAATAGATTGGAACAGGAATGGACTTAAAGATGTTTTCAATGATACTAAAAATGTATTCATACAAAAATATAGGTCATCACTACAGAATCAGTCAGATTTACCAATCCAGGCAGCGACAACCGGAAATATTCCGGAAGAGACCACAGCTGCTCCAGAGAACGTGACAGAAGCCCAGACAGAGCCAGCTACAACAGAACCTGCAACAACGGAAGCAGCTACAACTGAGGCAGCTACGACACAGGCTCCTACAACCCAGGCGGCTACAACTGAGGCAGCTACAACGGAAACAGCTACCACAGAGGAGGAAACCACAGAGGAGGAGACTGAAGAAGATACAGGATCAAGTACAACCTCCTATACGGTTACTTTCATGTATAATGGTAATACCTTTGCAAAACAGACTGTTGCCAGTGGAGGAACTGCAAGCAAACCATTATTACAACCTACGCAAGTTGGAAACTGGTATATTGCTTCTACCGGTACCTCTTCATCAGATACGACTACTGGTTCCTCAGGTGCATTTGAGCCTGTTGAAGATTCGCTATATACCTTTACCACTTCGGTTACTGGAGATATTACGCTGATATGGAGGTAATCTCAGATTAACAGATTGGAGGGGGCTCTGTGAATATAACAGAAAGGGAAAGCCTTGAACTGTCAGTTATCATGCCATGTCTTAACGAGGAGAATACAGTGGGACTGTGTGTAGATGAAGCACAGGAATATATGAGAAAATACCAGATACAGGGTGAGGTTATTGTAGTTGATAACGGCTCTGTGGATAAATCTGCTGGAATTGCTGCAGAACATGGTGCCAGGGTCATTGCGGAAGCAGGGAAAGGATATGGCAGGGCAATAAGGACAGGCATCGCTGCCAGCAGAGGAAGGGTACTCATAATCGCTGATTGTGATACAACCTATGATTTCTTGTATATGGAAGCACTGTATAAGCCGCTGGATGAAGGAATATGCGATATGGTTATCGGAAACAGGTATTCCGGTGGAATCGGTCAGGGGGCCATGCCTCTGTCACACAGGTTGGGCGTGCGGTTTCTTTCCTGGTGTGGAAGGATGAGGTTTCATACGGATATCTATGATTTCCACTGTGGCTTAAGGGGACTTACCAGAAGGGCTGCAGAACAGCTTACATTTCACAGGGATGGCATGGAATTTGCCACGGAGATGATTGCCGAAGGAGCAAAGAATAATCTTAGATTAATTCAGGTGCCGGTTACATTAAGAAGGTGTGAGCGGGAAAGGAAATCCAAGTTGCGGACTATTACTGATGGATTCAGGCATATAATGTACATAATTAAGAAGAATTAAATTGTATTGGAAAGACAGCAGGCAGCAGTTTAAAGGCTGTCTGCTTTTCTAATGCAAATAATATTAACTTTTCGAAACTTTCGTAAATTATAATAAAAATTGTCTGAAACATTGTAAATTTTGTGCAAGATATCATACTTCTTTCATGAATAAAAATACAATGTGAATTAAAGATTTACAGAAGACATATCACTTTGGGTTAGAAACCTTCAAAGAGGTTATGGAAGAGATTAAGTTTAATGCTAACAGTACAGTTGAGGTTGCGGCAGAGGCAGAAGAAATTGTTTCAAACCAGACAGAAACAGTTCAGGATACAATTAAGGTATTCGGTAACATGAATGATTATCTGGAAGGTCTTATAAGTGAACTGGCATACCTTGAAAGAACAATCGAGAGTATGGAAAGCCACAGGAACAACACATTGTCTGCTATTGAGAGTATTTCAGCTGTATCTGAACAGACAGCAGCTTCTATATCAGTGGTTAATGAATCATTGAAGAACCAGATTACAATGGTTGGAAATCTTCATAATTCCACTATTGAACTGGAAAACAGGGCAAGGGATCTTATGGATTCTGTCAATGCTTTCAAATTATCTTAGAATAACACAGATATTTACTATTTAATTGAATAGTGTGTAGTTTTCTACATGTGCCGCTTAATAACCCTCCGGTTATAGGCGGCACATTTTTCGCGGAAAAATGTTTGCTTTATTAAGCAGGTAAAACTGGGAAATCATTGAAAATAACCATATTACATGGTATAATAATTAGAAAATTATGTCTATTTTTGGTAGAGTGTTGGCTTTTTATATAGATGAATAGGGAGATACGAAAAGATGAAAAATGGGAAGAATGCCGGAGTGATTATTCTGGTTGCATCACTTCTTCTAGCAGTAACATTCATGGATACATGGATGGTTTTCCGCCAGACTAGGCAGCAGACCAAGGATTCAGGTATATATCAGCTTGAGACAATCAGTGGGGAATTGGAAAGTACGATTAATGATGCCGAGAATCTTACAATGGAACTGGCTATTGCTGCAAGGGAGTACCTTGATGATAAAGATGCTCTTCAGTCCTTTATATACAGTAAGAAGAATGAGCTTCTTAAGAGCAGGACTGGTGCATTTAACCTGTTTATTGTAGGTTCAGGTCTTGTTATTATTCCTGATTTTGATATGCCGGATGATTTTGTTGCAACAGAGCGTGTATGGTATAAAGGAGCTATTAAGAATGGAGGTAAAACATATGTCACACCTCCTTATCAGGATGCCATGACCGGAGATATATGTTACACAGTGTCTGTAATGCTGGGAGACGGCAATACAGTTCTTGGAGTTGATTATACAATGGAAAATATCCAGACTCATATTAATCAGATGTATGAGACTGGTTCCCGTAATGCTGTAATTGTTACAGATGAGGGAATTATTGCGGGCTGCTCTGATTCGTCCCTGATTGGAAAGAAGCTGGTGAATGTATTACCTGATTACGCAGGAATATGGTCTCTTTCCAAGAGAAGTGATGAGGTTGCTACTGTTAAGATTAGGGCAGATTTCCTGTACGAGAATCTGTTTGCAACCAAATCAGGGAATGGATGGTACTTAATTGTCAGTGAAAGTGACTGGGACTTGTACAGGAATTCTTATATCCAGCTCATGGTAACTGTATTTCTGTCTATTGCATTGTTTGTCATCGTGGTAATTCTCTATGTTCTTGCTGTCAGGAACCAGAAGAAGGCAGAGGGAGCCCTTGCTTCTAAAGAAGCATTTTTAAACAGTATTACAGGGGAACTCCGTGAACCTTTGGGTAAGATTCTTGACAGTTCCAGCAAGGAAAATGCGGAGAATATAGAAGATTATGATGCGGAAATGGCACGAATCCATTCTGCAGGTGAAAAGCTGTCGGAAATGATTGGACAGATTATATCATATTCCAGCATTGTGAAGACAGAAAAGAAGAATACGCCTAAAACAAAATCAGGAAAAGCTTTGGGAATAAACAAGCATTTCAGAACCGTCATCCTGATGTTCATGGTGCTTGTAATGATAATCAGTCTGTATACTAATATTTCTGCAACATTAAGATGGGGAAATGCTTTAATGCAGAGCAGGGCCCAGAATTATGAGTTCCAGTTGTCAGAATGGATTAATACCCAGAAGAGTATTCTGGATATGTTTGTCAGCACTATTTCCACTAATCCTGAGATGCTTGATGATTATAAGGGAACAGTTGATTATCTGAACCGTATTACAGTGCAGTATCCTGAGATTTCTGTAACATATATGACTAATCCAGAATTAGAGCATACTGTGTATATGAATAACGGATGGGAGCCGGAACCTGACTGGCACGTTGAAGAGCGTCAATGGTATATAGATACGGCTGGTTCAGAGACAGGATGGAGTATATCAGCACCTTATTATGATGAGCAGACCGGCGGATACTGTGTTACTATTTCAGAGAGAGTATATAATGCAAAAACAGGAGAGTTCTTAGGCATTTTCGGAATTGATTTCTTCATGGATAAGCTTGTTGAAATCCTTGGTGACAGTTATTCTGACAGTGGATATGCATTTCTGGTGGATACAGAGGGGGATATAATAAACCACCCATATGGACATTATCAGATGTCCCAGGATGTGAAGACTAATGTAAATGAGCTTCCATACGGAGAGGCTAAGGTGGATGGTAAGAGTACCAGTGTGTTCAGGGATTATGACAAGAGCTTTAAAATTCTCATTGCTGCCAGAAATGATTCCTCGAAGTTTACTGTATATGTAGTATCTGGAATATGGACTATATTTAACAGAGTTGTACTATATGGACTTGTATGTCTGGTTACATTCCTTGCATGTATTATTCTGGTATATCGTCTGCTTACAGATTTAATCCGTACCCAGGATGAGATAAACCGCAAGGTGAAGGACGCTGCTGACGCTGCTATTGCAGCAGGAAAGGCAAAGAGCCAGTTCCTTGCACAGATGTCCCATGAGATTCGTACACCTATTAATGCTGTTCTTGGAATGAATGAGATGATTATCAGAGAGTCATCTGATGACAACATACTTGAATATGCAGAGAATATACAGTCTGCCGGCAGAACCCTTCTTTCAATTATAAACAGTATTCTTGATTTCTCTAAGATTGAGGATGGAAAGATGGAGATTATACCTGTCAGGTATGATATATCATCTCTGATTAATAACCTTGTTAATTCTATATCTGAACGTGCAAAGAGCAAATCTCTTGAGTTTATTGTAGATGTTGATCAAGCGCTTCCATCTGTCTTGTATGGTGATGATGTCCGTATTACACAGGTTATCATGAACCTGCTGACAAATGCAGTTAAGTATACGGAGGAAGGCAAGGTTACCCTGTCCATAAAAGAAGGCGCAAGGGATGAAGATGCTGTATTTATTGATGTACAGGTTAAGGATACAGGTATCGGAATTAAGGAAGAAGACATGGGCAAGCTCTTTGAATCCTTTGAGAGACTGGAAGAGAAGAGAAACCGTAACATTGAGGGAACTGGTCTTGGTATGTCTATTGTAACCAAGCTTCTTGCTATGATGGAGAGTGAACTCCATGTTGAGAGTGTGTATGGGAAAGGTTCAGTGTTCTCATTCCGTCTAAAGCAGTATATTGTTGACAAACAGCCAATAGGCGATTATGTGAAGAGGCTTGAAAAGAGCAGGAACGAGTCAGACAACGAAATACATCTGTATGCACCTAAAGCCAGAGTCCTCGTTGTAGATGATAACGACATGAATCTAAAGGTTGCAAAGAATTTGATGAAGCTTAATGGAATTGTGCCGGATCAGGCAGCTTCAGGTATGGATGCTATTGAATTAATCAGAAATAATACCTATGATATCGTATTCTTAGACCATATGATGCCTAAGATGGATGGAATAGAAACACTTGCAATGATTAAAGAAGATAACCTGACAAGAGAGGGAATGACAATAATTGCCCTTACAGCAAATGCTGTTGTTGGTGCTAAGGAAACCTATCTCAATGCAGGATTTGATGATTATCTGTCAAAGCCTATTGAAGTAGATAAACTTGAGGAGAAGCTTGAAAAGTATCTGCCAGAGGACATTGTGACATGGAAGACTAAGGAAAAACCGGAGACTAAGCCAGAAGAGACAGTAGGAAACAAGAATCATCAATCTGAGGAAGATATCCTGGAATTTGCTCCATCTGAAGGAGATGGCATAATGGAATTTGCCCCATCTGGAGGGGATGATATTATTGAATTTGCCCCAACAGGAGCAGACGGTGCAGATGATATACTTGAGTTTGCTCCAGAAGAATCAGATAATTCCAGCCAAAGAGTCCTGTCTGTAGATGAGAAAATAGGACAGATAAGGGAAATGGGAATATCTGTGGATGATGGAATGACATATTGTGCTGGTGACAAGGAATTCTATGTTGATATGTTAAAGGAATACATAGATTCATATGAGGAAAAGTCACAGCAGCTTAATAAATTATTTAGGACAAAGGAATGGTCACAGTACCAGATATATGTTCATGCATTAAAGAGTACATCAAGAACTATCGGAGCTAATGATTTATCAGAGCTTGCAAGAAGCATGGAAGAGGCATCAAGCAAGGGCGACGGAGAATATATCGGGAAGTATCATGACAAACTTATGACTGATTACAAAGTTATAACAGAGGGGATTGCACAGGCACTTAAACAGTAGTTTTACAGACACTGAAAAAAGAAAAACACAGGAGGATTAAATATGGCAGATTGGGTTGTTGTGGTTGATGATGATATCATGAACCTGAAAATGGCAGGACACATTCTTAGCAAGAATAATATGAGGGTGACAGCGCTTAAGTCTGGACAGGCACTGCTGGATTATATAAAAGAGAATGAGACGCCGGATTTAATTCTGCTGGATATTAATATGCCTGAAATGGATGGCTTCGAGACTTTAAAGAAGCTCCGTGAGCAGGAAGCCGGTCAGGAAGAAATACCAGTTATTTTCCTTACAGCTAATGATGACGAGAATTCTGAAACAAGGGGACTATCCCTTGGTGCAATGGACTTTATTAAGAAACCATTTGTACCGGAAGTACTTACATTAAGAGTGCGTCACATCATTGATCTTATCCGACTGCAGAGAAATCTTTCCCAGGAAGTAGAGAAGAAGACGGAGGAGAATGAGAAGCTGTTTATGCACGTCGTTCATTCCCTGGCAGATGCAATTGATGCAAAGGATACGTATACTAATGGTCATTCCGGACGTGTTGCCAAGTATTCTAAAGAGATTGCAAGAAGATACGGATATTCTGAGAAAGCACAGGGCGATATATACATGATGGGCCTTCTTCATGATGTTGGTAAAATAGGTGTTCCAGATGCAGTAATTAACAAGCCTGCAAAACTTACAGATGAGGAATTTGCCCTTATTAAGAATCATCCAAGCATGGGCTCAAGGATTCTTAAGAACATCAAGGAAATGCCAGCTCTTGCTACTGGTGCCAGATGGCATCACGAGAAATTTGGAGGAGGAGGATATCCGGATGGATTATCTGGAAATGATATTCCAGAGGAAGCCCGTATTATTGCAGTGGCAGATGCCTATGATGCCATGAGCAGCAGAAGAAGCTACAGGGATGTGCTTCCACAGGAGGTTGTCCGTGGCGAGATTGAAAAAGGCAAAGGAACACAGTTTGATCCTAAGTTTGCGGATATTATGCTTTCCATGATTGATGAAGATACAGAATATACCATGAAAGAGGATGACTCCTTTAAAAGAGAGTAATAGTTTTTTAGCGTTGGAATAGGAATATTCTGGCGCTTTTTTTTTACTTTATTATTGTTTTAATCCCAGAAAATGATATACTAATAATAAAGTCAGAAGATAAGGGGAATTCATGTAATATGAACGGTGGCACAAAGAAGTTAAATATCAAAAAGCTATTAATTGTATTGACAGCATTGCTTGCCATTGCAGTAACTGTACTGGCAGGTTCCTATGTGGTTGTGGGTGAACTAAAGGAACAGCTTCAGCAGAATCTGGAGGATGTGGCAAACCAGAATGCTGTAGCACTCCATAACAAAATTCATTCTAATCATCTTCTCCTTGAGGGACTGTCTGAGAGAATGCATGGTGTTACTACTGAGACAATCGAAGAAAACCTACAGTCGTTTACAGTGTTTATTGATGATTATGAATTGAAGCGTTTTGCTTTCTGTTTTCCAGATGGAACCTGTTATTCAACAGATGGCGGGGTAGCTGACCTGTCTTACCGTGAGTTCTTTAAAAGAGGTATGGAAGGTAAGGGAACCATAAGTGGAGTCTTAAGTGATGCCCTGGAAGAAAGTCACGGATTAGTTAATGTTATGACCATTCCTATATTTGATGATAATGGAAATGTGGAAGGTGTATTTGGACTTACATATAATACACAGACCTTTAATGATGCCCTTCAGATTGACTGCTTTGACAGACAGGGTTACAGTTGTGCAATCAATGAGGATGGTCAGATTATGGTTGCTATGGGAAGTAATATACTTCAGCTCTCTAAGAATTTATTTTCAGATGTGCTTGGCATAGACCAGAGAAATCAGGAAACCATATCAAGATTACAGCAGCAGATGAGTGAGAAAGTATCAGGAGGAGGACAGTTGTATCGTTCAGAAGGGGCGTATTATTACTGTACTCCTGTGGATCTTATGGATGGGGATGTTACATGGTATATGCTTACCATTATACCGGCAGATGTTCTTGAGAGCAGAGCTATTCCTATCCAGACCAGCCTGTATATGATGATTGTAATGGTAGCTGTATTTATTTTTATAGGTGTGGCGCTTCTTATAATCTTATCAAGAGAGCAGCAGATGATGTTGTTAAGATTTGCATATGAAGACCATATAACAAAGGGCGATAATTATGCCAAATTCTGCATCAATATGGAAAAGAGAAAGAAGAGGCATGGATATCTGGTTGCCATGGATATTACTAATTTTGGCAATATCAACATTGCAGCAGGAAAGAACGGTGGAGATGCCATGATATGTGATATATGGCAGATATTAGTCTCTGAACTAAGGGAGGATGAAATTGCTTCCCATGTAAGAGATGATATATACATAATGTTTCTACTGGCACCTGATGATGACAGCCTCCTTGAGAGATTAAAGCATATATCAGACAGGATTAACAAAAGGGCAAAGGAAATTCAGGTCAAGGGAATTCACGCAAGATATGGCATATATCACATGAATGAATCCGATGAATTGCAGGATGCTTACGGCAAAGCCCGCATGGCAAGAGAGCACGCAAAGATTCAGCAGGAACAGCGTTATGCTTTCTACGATGAAATAGATCATGACAGAATACAGCAGGATGAGCAGTTGGAGGAACGATTTGAGGAGTCACTGAAAGCAGGTGATTTTGAAGTATGGTACCAGCCAAAGTACAGTGCAGCTTCTGGGGAAATAGTAGGAAGTGAAGCCCTGGTACGCTGGAGAGATAAGGATGGAAGCATGATATCTCCGGGCAGATTCATTCCTCTCTTTGAACAGAACGGAATGATTGCCAAGCTGGATGAATATATGTTCCGTGCTGTTACAAGACAGCAGGCAAAGTGGAAGGATGAGGGACGTAAAATATATCCGGTATCCATCAACCTTAGCCGTGCATCCCTTTATTATGCCGATGTTGTTGAACGTTACCAGTCAATAATACAGGAAAGCGGCATTGAGCCGGAGTACATACAGCTGGAAGTAACAGAGAGTGCAATGGAGGGAAAGAAAGATATCCGTAAATTACTTGAACAGTTCCGCAGTATGGGTATTCAGATTCTTATGGATGATTTCGGAACAGGATATTCTTCTCTTGCAACATTGAATATGAGGTGTTTTGATACAATTAAGCTTGATAAAAGCCTTATTGACCATATTGGTGACAAGAACGGTGAGACACTTCTGTGTTATGTCATTGATATGGGACATCAGCTGGAACTCCATATTACTGCTGAGGGTGTTGAAAACCATGAGCAGCTGGAATTCTTAAAACGGATAAAGTGTGATGATATACAGGGATTCCTGTTTGCCAGACCAATGCCAACTGCCCAGTTTGAGAACTTATTAGCTGGGTGACTTGCAACAACAGATTATTAGTTTTTTATGTAAGAAAGAGATTCGTATTATAATTTACTTATAATTTGGCTGAATTTGGTTATAATAATAAAGCATTATCAGACTGTTATAAAATAACAAGTCTGGTGATGCTTTTTTTGTGCAATATGTATAAAATGATTATGAATATTTGTGATTGTTTATGATTGACTTTGGCTGATTTTGAAGTTATTATATGAGTAACAAAAAGGTTACGTGACCAGAAAGGAGATATGATGATATATACAGTCACTTTTAATCCATCACTTGATTATATTGTGTCTGTTGATGATTTTCAGCTTGGAATGACCAATAGAACAGCTTCTGAGATGATAATGCCTGGAGGAAAGGGAATTAATGTATCAATACTTCTTAATAATCTCGGTATTAAGAATACAGCGCTGGGATACATTGCAGGATTCACAGGGAGTCATATTGAAAAAAGTGTTGCGGATATTGGGATTAATGCTGATTTCATAAGAATAGGAGACGGTTTATCAAGAATTAATCTTAAGATTAAGAATATTGATGGAACAGAGATTAATGGCATGGGACCGGTTATATCACAGGAAAAGGTTGAAGAGCTGATGGACAGGCTTGATGCATTAACCAGAGGAGATGTTCTGGTACTTGCAGGTAGCATTCCCTCAAGCATGTCTGATAATATATATCAGACAATTATGGGAAGACTTAAGGGTAGAGATGTGCTTATAGCTGTTGATGCAACCAGTTTACTTCTTCTTAATGTTTTGGAATATCATCCATTTGTAATTAAACCTAATCATCATGAATTAGGTGAGATATTCGGGGTAAAGCTTACTGAAAGACATCAGGTTGTGGAGTATGCAAGAGCACTTCAGGTCAAAGGTGCAAGGAATGTTCTGGTTTCCATGGGTGGTATGGGAGCAGTTCTTGTATCTGAAGATGGATATGTATATGAAGCGGCTGCACCGGAAGGTAAGCTGAAGAATTCGGTTGGAGCCGGTGATTCCATGGTGGCGGGATTCCTTGCAGGGTGGCTTAACAGTAATTCATATGAGGAGGCATTCAGAATGAGCGTGGGAGCAGGAAGTGCCAGTGCCTTTTCAGAGCAGTTTGCTACCAGGGAGGAAGTAGAGGAAGTAGCGTCCAGGGTTGTTGTTGAAAGAATTGATTGTTAATAAGAGTTAGTTAATAAGGAGGCAAGTATGAGAATTACAGATTTACTTGATAAGAATAGTATTAATCTTAATGCTTCTCCACAGAATAAGAAAGAAGCATTAGACCAGGCAGTAGAGCTGATGGCAAGAAGTGGTAAGATTAATGATGTTGAAGCATATAGAAAACAGGTATACGCCAGAGAAGAGGAGAGTACCACAGGTGTAGGAGAAGGAATTGCCATTCCTCACGGGAAATGCAGTGCTGTCAATGCACCTGGTCTTTCTGCCATGGTAATAAAAGATGGAGTTGACTTTGATTCTCTTGATGGAGAACCTGTTAATATATTATTTCTGATAGCTGCACCTGACACAGAAGATAATGTTCATATGGATGTGCTCAGCAAGTTATCAGTTCTGTTAATGGATGAAGAATTTGTTGCTGGTTTAAAGGAAGCTAAGAATGTTGATGAATTCCTTTCATTGATTGATAAGGCAGATAAAGAAGAGAAGAGCATTGATGAAAGGCTTCAAAGCACTGGTAAGTCAGACAGAGTAAGTATATTAGCTGTTACATCCTGTCCTACAGGCATAGCACATACTTATATGGCGGCTGAGGGACTTGAGAAGGCTGCCAGAAAAGCAGGCTGCACAATTAAGATAGAGACAAGAGGCTCTGGAGGGGCTAAGAATGTTCTGTCAGAAGAAGAGATAAAAGAAGCGGATTGTATTATTGTGGCAGCAGATGCGAAAGTTCCTATGGAGCGTTTTAATGGTAAGAGGGTAATCGAATGTCAGGTATCAGACGGAATTAATAAGGCGGATAAGTTAATTGAAAGAGCTTTGAAGGGGGATGCACCTGAATACAAAGCTGAAGTTAAGAGTTCTGACAGTGGCAGCACAAGAAAAGAAGGGGGTGCAGGGCACAGAATATATACACAGCTTATGAATGGTGTATCTCATATGCTTCCATTTGTAGTAGGTGGTGGAATTCTTATTGCAATAGCATTTCTGATTGATGGATTATGCGTGGATATGGCTTCCCTTTCAGAGGCAGAGAGAGCTAATTTTGGTACAATTACACCAGTTGCAGCATTGTTTAAGGGCATCGGAGGAGCTGCATTCGGTTTCATGCTTCCAGTTCTTGCTGGATTTATCGCTATGGCAATAGGTGACAGACCCGCACTTGCACTGGGATTCGTTGGTGGTTATATTGCAGCTAATGGTAAATCAGGATTTCTTGGAGCTTTGGTAGCTGGTTTTGTAGCTGGTTATGTTGTGGTTTTGTTAAGAAAGTTATGTGACAGGCTTCCTGAAGCATTAGAGAAGATTGCTCCTGTGCTGATATATCCGGTTGTTGGTATTCTTGTTATCGGTTTATGTATGACATATATTGTTGAACCGGTTATGGGTGGAATTAATACTGGATTAAATAATTTCTTAGGCGGAATGAGCAGTACAAGCAGATTGTTATTAGGATTTATTCTTGCAGCCATGATGGCTATTGATATGGGTGGTCCATTCAACAAGGCAGCATATGTATTTGGAACAGCATCAATTGCAGCAGGTAATTATGACATTATGGCAGCAGTTATGATAGGTGGTATGGTTCCTCCTTGTGCAATTGCCCTGTCGACATTATTGTTTAAGAACAGATATACCAAGGAAGAAAGAGATGCCGGACCTACTAACTTTATTATGGGATTAGCATTTATCACAGAAGGCGCAATTCCTTATGCGGCAGCAGACCCACTGCATGTAATCCCATCATGCATTATTGGTTCAGGAATAGCAGGTGCTGTTAGTATGTTATTCAAATGTACTCTTATGGCACCTCATGGTGGAATATTCGTATTTCCTGTAGTTGGCAATGCATTATATTATGTGCTGGCACTGGTAGTTGGAACAATTATTTCAGCATTGCTGCTGGGAGTGTTAAAGAAGAAAATTACAGAATAAACAGTGGAATATATGATTAGAAAGGTGGATTTATTATGGTTGAATTTAAATATGTTATAACAGACCCAGAAGGAATTCATGCTCGTCCCGCAGGAGAACTGGTAAAGGCTGCAAAAGAGTTTAACAGCAAAATAACTATTGAAAAGGACGGAAAGAGCGGAGACTGCAAGAAGATATTCAGTATAATGGCACTTGCAGTAAAGAGCGGTAATGAGGTTACAATTACCTGTGATGGAGATGATGAAGCAGCAGCATGCGAAAGAATCCAGCAGTTTATGAAGGATAATATGTAGAGTATTATTGGTTATATGCTATAGAAATGGGGATTGCTATGAAAAAATATACTGGAAAAAGTGTGTTTGCCGGGGTGGCTATTGGTAAAGTGATGCTCTACGATAAAGGACAGCAGCAGGTAAAACGCAGAAAGATTGAAGATGCATCACATGAGGTTGCAAGATATCAGGAGGCCTGTGAGAAGGCAAAGGAAGAACTTGCATGTCTGTACGATAAGGCGTTGAAGGAAGTTGGAGAGTCTGGGGCAGCAATATTCGAGATTCACCAGATGATGCTGGATGATGATGACTATATTGAATCTGTAAAGAATATTATAGACACCCAGATGGTTAATGCAGAATATGCAGTGGCACAGACAGGCGATAACTTCTCCCAGATGTTTTCAGCCATGGATGATGAGTATATGCGTGGAAGGGCAGCAGATGTCAAGGATATTACAGAGCGTATTATTAATATACTCATGGACAGCAGGAAAGGTGGAATTAACTCAGAGGAGCCTGTAATTGTTCTTGCAGAAGATCTGGCACCATCTGAGACAGTGCAGATGGACAAGAGTAAGATATTATCATTTGTAAGTGAAAAAGGTTCAGTTAATTCTCATACTTCTATACTTGCAAGGACCATGGGGATTCCAGCACTTATAGGTGTAGACATACCATTGGATGAGAGCGTTGACGGGCACATGGGAATAGTAGATGGAAACAATGGATGTATATATATTGATCCAGATGATGAAACCCTGGAAAAGATGCGAAAAGAGCAGAAGAAGGATTCTGAGAAAAAAGATCTCCTTCTTCAGTTAAAGGGCAAGGAGGATGTAACACTTGATGGCATACATATTAAGTTATATGCCAATATAGGTAATATTAAAGATGTAGTAAATGTACTGAATAACGATGCAGCAGGTATAGGGCTTTTCAGGAGTGAGTTCATATATCTGGAGAGAGACACGTATCCAACAGAAGAAGAACAGTTCAGCATATACCGGAAAGTGGCAGAGAGCATGGCTGGAAAACCTGTAATAATACGAACACTTGATATAGGTGCTGATAAGCAGGCAGAGTATTTTAATCTTGGTAAAGAGGAGAATCCTGCACTTGGGTTAAGAGCCATAAGAATATGTCTTCAAAGACCTGAGATTTTCAAGACACAGCTCAGAGCCTTGTATCGTGCCAGTGCATATGGTAATATATCAATAATGTATCCTATGATTACAAGTGTTTCAGAAGTAGACAGAATCAAAGATATTGAGCAGGAGGTTAAGGAAGAACTTTCAAGAGACGGAATATCTATCGGTAATCCCAAGACTGGAATAATGATTGAAACTCCTGCTGCTGTAATGATAAGCCGTGAACTGGCTAAGAAGGTGGACTTTTTCAGCATAGGAACTAATGATTTAACCCAGTATACCCTTGCTATTGACCGTCAGAACAGTAATCTTGATGAATTCTATGACAGTCATCATCCTGCTGTGCTTGAGATGATTAGAATGGTAGTTGAAAATGCACATAAAGAGGGTATATGGGCAGGAATATGTGGCGAACTAGGTGCTGATACTACCCTTACAAGTGAATTTATATCAATGGGGGTTGATGAGCTGTCAGTATCTGCAGGTAAATTGCTTGCAATCAGGAAGATAATAAGAGAAACAGATACATCAAAGATTAAGGCAGGTGAATGAAGCAGCATATGTTTACAGAACAGAGACATGAGAAAATATTACATTTGCTTAACGAGAGAGGTAGTATTACAGTTGGGGAATTAACCACACTACTTGACAGTTCAGAGTCCACTATAAGGAGGGATTTGAATACTCTTGATAATGCAGGAAAGCTGACTAAGGTATTTGGTGGCGCAGTGGCTAAGGACGCTGTATATTCCACAACTGAGCTTTCTGTGTCCCAGAAGGAGAATGTCAACTCTGATGAGAAGCAAAGAATTGCCAGATATGCAGCGACATTGGTTGAACCTGAGGATTTTGTATACATTGATGCAGGAACAACCACAGAATGTATGATTGATTTTCTTACGGAAAAGAGGGCGACATATGTGACTAATGCTGTTACACATGCACGTAAGCTTGCTGTATCTGGTTTCAGGGTTATTCTTATTGGTGGTGAACTTAAGGGAATAACAGAGGCAGTTGTTGGCAATCAGGCTGTGATTTCATTAGAGAAGATGAATTTCAACAAGGGATTTTTTGGAGCTAACGGAATCAGCCAGAAGAGAGGATATACAACGCCTGACATCAGTGAGGCACTGGTTAAGGAGACGGCTTTCAAGCATTGTCAGAACAGATATGTTCTGGCAGATAGTGAAAAGCTTGGAAGAATCAGTTCTGTTACATTTGGCGATATTAATGATGCAGTTATAATAACTGATAATAACAATAAGGGAACATTTGCCGGGCTTGATAACATCATCTGGTTATAATTAGATGCTGTATAATTAAACCCAGATAATTAAATGCATATCGCTATTAATTTAATAAGCACCTGTAAGATGTAAGCCTCAAGCTTTATGGCACATCATACAGGTGCTTATATATTACAGGGTGTAATTCTCATCCGGATTAATTGCAAGAGAAACACCGTTTTCAAATACTCCATGTCCGTTTTCTGCAAATAAAGAGAAAAGCGTTCCTGTAAATGTCATGGTACGGGTACCCTCTGTGCTCAAGCCTGCATTAAGTCCACTGCCGATTTTTTCATATGCTATTCTTGCACCAGGATTAACAGTGTCAGCAATGGCATATGAGAAGGTGTATCCCTCCCTGTCAGTGTCTATCCTTACAAGCAGGTGGAGATTATAGTCCTCACGGCTTATCGGAATATGGGCAAGCTCAGCACCCATATCGTGAATGTGTTTATAGAAGCCTACATATTTTCCATTATCATCATTGCCTATGTATATCTCATAGTGATAATCGTTATTGTAGTAGGCTGCAATTCCACAGCGTCTGGCATCGGAATCCTTAATGCTCATGGCAGCAGTGAGAGTGGTAGTGAACTCTGGCTGTTTGAATGAAAGGATTGTTGGGGACTTTCCTGGTTCATTAAGAGTTATATCTGTTCCTGTAAGAGTCAGGGTGCCATTGGCGCTGTCAAGCAGGTAGCGGCTCATATCAGGATTTCTCGTAAATTGAAGACGTTTATCAAGTGAATCTGTGTGAAAAACAATATTAATGCTGTGGTCAGCATGTATCAATGGAAGTCCGGTTGACTTGTCAATTACAGTGTTGGCAATAGTGTCAGCACAGTCGGAGCCTGGAAGTGGAGCATCCATAACAAGTTCAATTGTACCGTTCCCATTGTATCCTACAACGGGCCATCCCTCTTCATCCCATGTGACAGGAGCGAGGAATGTCTCACGTCCAAGATTGTGGAGGAGAGCATGGCTGAAACGTCTTATACCTAAGAATACAAGCCACCAGTTGCCATTTTCATCTTCAACAAGGTCTGCATGTCCTGTTGCCTGTATCTCAGATTTTTTGTATTCTTTGTGGGAAATGATTGGGTTGTGTGGACATGGTGTGTAAGGCCCGTATATATTATCAGACCTTTGCATTGTCTCCCTATGGGCATATTCAGTTCCACCTTCAGCAATCATAAGGTAGTAGAAACCATCTTTCCTGTATATGTGTGGACCCTCAGCGCACTGTCCACCACATCCTTCACTTATGAGGTGCTTATCAGATAAAATTTCACCTGTAAGAGGGTCAATCTCAAATGCAACAATTCCTCTTACTCCATCTAACACACCAGTTGAACAGTAGTAACATTTATCGTCATCATCCCAGAAAAGGGAAGGGTCAATTCCTCCCTGGTCAATCCAGGCCGGTTCAGACCACTCTCCATTGATATCATCAGTATGAATCACGAAATTTCCCTTGTCAGTGACATTGGTGGTTATCATGTAGAACGTGCCTTTGTGATATCTGATTGTAGGTGCATATATTCCGCCGGAATTACGGCATCCCTCCAGTTCCAGCTGTGAACGTCTTGTAAGGCAATATCCTGTAAGTTCCCAGTTAACAAGATTCCTGCTGTGATATATTGGAACACCCGGAAAGAATTCAAATGTGGAATTAACAAGGTAGAAATCGCTGCCGACACGGCAGATACTTGGGTCGGGATTATATCCCGGTATTATTGGATTCTTATAGAGCATGGCAAATATCCTCCGTTTTTTTTAGTATATTGTACAACATTTTATAAGAATATTGTACAACGTAGAGAAAATTATTCAATGTGAAAGAGTAGCGGAAAATACTTATTTTACAGATTTTTGTGATAACATTATATTTTTCTGACATATAATATAAAAAATGAATATAGGTGAACTGATAAATATGAATAACTGGAACTGTGAATCCAGAGTAGATAATGGCCCTGGACCATATGTGGCTAATGTGGGATGCATGGCTGTGAATAATGTACATTTCAGACATACGCTCTGGACGGGGTGTAATGCCCAGATGACACTTATGAGTATTCCGGTGTGCTCTGATATAGGTGCAGAGATTCATCCTGACACTGACCAGATAATAAGGATTGAGCAGGGAATGGCTATGGTTATGATGGGCGACTGTCAGGAGAGGATGGATATGCAGACAAGAGCTGGAAGGGGAGATACCGTGTTCGTTCCAGCTGGTACATGGCATAATATTGTTAATACGGGAAGAATGCCACTTAAGTTATCTACAATCTATGCACCACCACATCATCCGGCAGGGACGATACATGCAACAAAGGCAGACGCTGAGCAGGAGAAGTGAAAAGCTGCGTTGTAATTGATAATAGTATGAATAAGGGTCAGTAAGCCAGAATTATCTTGTTTGGCAGGAGAATTCTAGCTTACTGGTCCTTATTTTTATTTTGCAAGTTACTTCTTTTCCAGCAGTTTCCTGTAGCTAAGATCCATTCCTATTGCACCCAGAGGTGCTGTAATAAGGATAGAAAGAACTGCAACTGACAATACCATGTTGCCGCAGGAAAGTCCAAGAGAAAGTGGTATTGCGCCTATTGCCGCCTGCACGGTGGCTTTAGGCATATATGCAATAATACAGTAAAGTCTTTCTTTTGCCGTGAAACCTGTACCGATTGTGCTAAGAAACACGCCTGCAGACCGGAATAATAAGCCCACAAATATCATGAGTACAGCACCTATTCCGGCTTCCATTGTATAACGGATATTTACGGCTGCTCCTACAAGAACAAATAAAATTACTTCAGCTGCAATCCAAAGCTTACCGAATTTTGCCTGGAGACGTGCTGTGACCTTAGGAATGCTTTTTGCGGCAATAACCATTGCCATACTCATAACAGCAAGAAGTCCGGATATAGCAATTTTACCTTCAAGCCAGTCTTCAACGGCAAGAAGAAGGAAAGAAGTACCGAGAATTATAATAACCTTTACACTGTTACGTACAAGGTGCTTGTGGGAGTAATTAGTTTCAAAGAAATAAGCAAGGAGGATTCCTGCTATACACCCAAGGACGATCCCGGTTATGATTGCTATTGGAATATCGATTAGTCCTGTAAAACCAGAATTTTTACCCTGCACCATGTCAACAAGGGCAGTAAATATAATAATTACAAATACGTCATCCACGGATGCACCAGCAAGAATCATCTGTGGAATACCTTTATCAGTTCCATATCCTTCTTCAATAAGTGAAACCATTCTTGGCACTACAACAGCTGGAGATACAGCGGCAAGAACAGCTCCAGTGAGGGCTGATTCCAGGTGGCTTATGTGAAGAATTGATGGCGCAAATATGATGAATGCCACAATTTCAAATATTGCAGGAAGAAAAGACATAAGAATTGCAGGACGTCCTACCTTTTTTAAATCATTCCAGTTAAGTGAAAGACCAGCTTTTATAAGTATTATTACCAGTGCCATCTGTCTTAAATCAGATGATATGGATAGAATTGACGGGTCAAGCAGGTTGAGGACATAAGGTCCAAGCAGAATTCCTGTAAGCAGCATGCCGATTATTCGTGGCAGCCTGATTTTCTCACAGATTGCAGCAAAGCTGAGTCCAACAAGAAATACCAGTGCAAGGGATGTTAACATATATTTATCTCCAATCTACATATATAGTAAGCAGACATATTTTAACATAAATAATAAAAAATAAAAATATCATAAACATTTATGATAATATGTCGATATATAAGTTATGAAAAGGTGTATCAGCCTTTCGTAAATCAAAGTATGCCGAAATGGATTTTGGCAAAATGCACATTCAAGGAGGAATGAATCTATGAGTAATATTTCGCAGATAGCAGACAATGTTGCTGGTTATGATAAAACCAGCAAATCTGGAGATTCTAAGAAAACTTCCCAGACGAAATCTTATGGACAGACAATTGGCAAGCCTGAATTAAGTGATAAGGCTTCAAAGTATTATGAGGAATTAAAAAAGAAATATTCTAACATGAATTTCATACTTGTAAGTGAGGACCAGAAGGAGAATGCTAAAGCAAATGCTGCCAGCTTTGCTAATGCCAGTAATATGGTGGTTCTCATTGACGAAGACAAGATTGAGAGAATGGCAGAGGATGAGAATTACAGAAAGCAATATGAGGGAATTATTGCTAATGCAGCCAGTGGATTAGATAAGCTTAGCAGCAGCCTTTCAGCAACGGGAGCCAGTGTAAAAGGATTTGGAATGCAGGTTAATGATAATGGAACAGCTTCGTTTTTTGCAGTACTTAATAAATCCAGTGCAGCCCAGAAAGAGCGTATAGAAAAGAAGGCAGAGAATAAGAAGGAAGAAAAGAAAGCTGAGGCTAAGAAAGCTGCTAAAAAAGAACAGGAAGAAAGACTTCACAAGACAAAGGATGAAGGAAGAATTGTGCAGAATGATGAGGATACTGTTATGGTGACGGCCAATTCTATTGAAGAACTTCTTCAGAAGGTTTCAGATGTACAGCAGTTGATAAAGAGTGACAATATCAGGACGGAATCAGAGAAACAGCTTGGACAGAAGATTGATTTTACAGTGTAATTAGGGAATTGTAAAAAAACATCGTAATACAAGCTGGCAGCATATATACAGTTTAAGAGGGAGTGATAATGATATGCTTACAGTAAAGGCAAATAATATAAATACTAATATTAATAGTTCCAGGAAATCAGATATTTCTCTTAAATCCCAGACATCAGACAACAGAAAAACCATAGATGCAAGAAAGCTTGGTAACTATCTTAACGCTAACAATGTTAATCCGGGAAATAATTCCGAAAATGATATCTCTGACAGAATCAGTGACAAGAGAAACAGTGCCAGAAATAAGGCAATGAAGCTTATTAATGATGCCTGGGAAAGAGATAATGAGACCAGCCAGGGCATTAAGGATATGCAGGACAGCAAAGAGGCTGTAGTCACAGAAATCCGGGAAGCTAATTCAAAAATAGACGATATTGATAAAGAACTGGATAACCTTAAGGAGTTGTATGGTGTTGAATCTGATTCTGCTGGTAACACAGATTCGACGGAATATAAGGAGAAAGTAAAAGAATTAAATGATTTGAAAAATGAATACAGCAAGCAGGTTGAGAAAGGGAAACTGTCTGTAAAAGCTATGACAGAATCTATAACGGATGCGAAGATTGACCGGTTGAAGTCCCAGGATATGCTTGATTCAAAGGAAGCAGCAGATACAATTATTGAAGCGGCAGAAAAAGACATAGTGAGTATGGCAGTCCTTGAAGGGAAAGAACAAATTGACGAGAAAGCTGAGGAGGCTAAGGAGAAGACCGAAGAAGCTAAAGAGAAGGCCGAGGAAGCTAAGGAGGAAGAAGCCGAAGAAAAGGCTGAAGATAATGTTACCAAAGCCCAGGAAGAGATTCAGAAGCTAATGGATATAAATAACATGATTGATGAGGATATTAAGGGGATAGAGATTGATATTCAGCATTGATGATAAATAACAAAGCCGGAAACCTTGAATGAGGAGGGGTTGATAATTTTATGAATTCTGAATATAATTATATTGTAAGGAAAGTAAGGAATATATTACCAACAAAAGGAGGTTTTATATGGAATTAGCAAAAGTAACATCAAAAGGACAGGTTACAATACCTATTGAAATCCGAAAAAAGCTTGGAATCAAAAATGGCGATAAAGTATTATTTGTGGAGGAGTCTGGAAGAATCTATATGATGAATTCATCTATGGATGCATTTCGCGAAGCACAGAGGGCATTTGCTGGTGAAGCGGAAAGACTGGGGCTTAAAGACGATGATGATGTAATGGCAATGATAAAAGAGTTCCGGGAAGAAAGTGTGGTGAAGTAGATGAGAATTATGCTTGATACCAATGTGTTGTTATCGGCATTGCTTTTTCCCGGTGCCAAGATGGATGCAATGATGAATTATATATTTTCAAATCATCAGCTTGTTTTGTCATCATATGTTGTAGAAGAGTTAGAAAGCGTAGTCAAGAGAAAGTTTTCAGGTAGAGAGATAGCAATCAACAACTTGCTTATGATGATGAGTTTTGAATATGTCTATACTCCTAGTAAGATAGAAAGCGGACTCTTTGATATCAGGGATGTGAAGGACTATCCGGTTCTTTACACAGCAATTATTGAAGATGTTGATATTCTTGTGACAGGAGATAAAGATTTCTCAGATATAGATATCGAGAAGCCGGAGATTATGTCTCCTGCACAGTTTATGGAAAGATTTTTATAGGAAAGTAAAATAGAATACTATAGTGGCTGGTCCATGCGTTTGTAGAAATACAGATGCATGGACTTTACAGTAAAAAATATGACCACCATGTATCTTGATATGAGTTATTTAACATTGTTGCAACTGATGAAAAATAAATGTATAATATCATAATACGGTTACATATTTACCTGGTATTCTGGGGAATATAAAGTGTACAGGCAGTGCCTGAAAAACTAATCAGGAGGTTTGACTTTGTACGATATACTGATTGTGGGAAGCGGCCCTGCAGGCCTTGCGGCTGCAATATATGGAAAACGTGCTAATCTTTCAGTGGCTGTTATAGAAAAAAATTTCGGCGGTGTAGGTCAGATTGGGGAAGGCGGACATGTATATAATTATCCCGGACTTCCTGGAATAAGAGGATTTGAGCTGGGAATGAAATTTCGTGAACATGCAGCAGAGCTTTCTGTTGAGTTCATTGAACAGGAAATGATGTCAGTAAAGAGAGTGTGTGGAGAAAACGGACAGGCTAGTAAGATAGTCAGTGGGGATGACAGGACACTACCTCGTTACGAGATACAGCTCAAGGATGGCTCTGTGAGAGAGTCTCTGGCAGTGGTGTATGCTGCTGGCACATCACCGAAAAAAACTGGACTGCCTGAGGAAGAGAAGTTCATAGCAAAGGGCATATCCTATTGTGCAATATGTGATGGCAATTTCTACAGGGATAAAACTGTAGCGGTGCTTGGTGGCGGTGACACTGCCCTTGATGAGGCGATGTATCTTTCATCCCTGTGTAAGAAGGTTTACCTTATCCACAGGAGAAATGAATTCCGTGGTTCCAGGTCCACAGTATCAAAGGTAGAAAATCAGGATAACATAGAACTGGTATTAGGTGAAACAGTTTCAACAATTACCGGTGAAGACCGTGTGGATGGACTGGTTCTTCAAAGTGGAAGAAAAATAGAATTACAGGGTATATTTGTGGCATATGGCTCAGCTCCGTCAACAGACCCGGTAAAAACAATTGTCCAGCTTGATGATTATGGATACATCAAGGCAGGGGAAGATGGCAAGACCATGGAAGCTGGTACGGACAAGGAACTTCCTGGATTCTTTGCAGCGGGAGATGTAAGAACCAAGCATCTAAGACAGGTGGTAACCGCAGTATCTGATGGGGCTAATGCGGCAACATCTGCTGCGGAATGGATAAGTACAATATGATTTTTGGAGGTTAATATGGCAGAGCATGTAAACAAAGATAATTTTAATACAAAAGTGCTGGAAAGCAGTTTGCCGGTGCTGGTTGATTTTTACTCTGACTATTGTATGCCATGCAAGATGATGGCACCAATATTTGAGATGACAGAGAAGCAATATGAAGGAAAACTTGAATTTGTCAAGGTGAATACAGATGTGGATGTGGAACTTGCCATTAATTATGGTATCTCATCTATTCCTGCCTTTGTTTTGTTTAAGGGTGGAAAGCCGGTGGCTTCAAGAGTTGGAAGCTGTGGTCCTGACGAGCTGTCAGGGTGGATAGACAGCAGCCTATAAGATTATACCAGGATTAAAAACAGGTATAATAATATAAAGAATAAGAGATTTACAATTTACAGGTGTAACAATGAAGAATAAGTATTTTACAATTCCAAATATTCTGGGGTATATAAGAATTGTATTACTTCCTGTTTTTCTGGTGATGTATTACAATTCTTCAACTTTGAAAGATTATATAATGGCATTTATTGTGTTGGCAGTGGGGATGCTGACGGATGCATTTGATGGAATGATTGCAAGGAAGTTCAATCAGGTAACAGATTTCGGAAAAGCACTGGACCCAGTGGCAGACAAGCTGACACAGGGGGCTCTTGCAATAGCAGTTACATTTCACTACAAGGCAATAATTCCATTTCTTGTTTTATTTATAATCAAAGAAGTCTACATGGGCGTAATGGGGCTTTATCTGATTAAGAAGCAGAACAAGTGGATTGGTGCCCAGTGGTTTGGTAAAATATGCACTATAACACTGGATGTGGGAATGTTTGTACTTTTACTGTTTCCTAATCTTAACAGTTTAGTTGCAGATGGAATTATAATTGTAATGACAGCACTTCTTATATTTTCCCTAGCAAATTATATTAAATTTCATATAGGACTGATTAAAGAATGCAAGGCAGAGTGATATCAAAAGTGAAAACAGTATTATTAAGTATATTATTGAGTATCTTGCTGGTGGTTTTATATCTGATAATTGGCGCTTCGGTGCCATACATATTTCAACCCCAGGTAAGTGAAGAAACAAAAGAGACATTTAATCCTGATGACTGCTATGGACAGGAAGAATGCAGTGAAAGGGCAATGATTATTGAGGAAAACGGAGATGCTTTAACAGAGCGTCTTCGTTTTATTGATAATGCAACAGAATCTATTATCCTGTCTACATTTGAGTTTCATGACGACACCACAGGCAGACAAGTTATATCTGCACTGATGGAGGCTGCCGGGAGAGGTATTCATGTCCAGATTCTTGTGGATGGGGCATCCTTTATGCGTGATATGGAACATAAGCCATGTTTTCATGCACTTGTCTCCACTGAAAATGTTGAGATAAAGGTATATAACCAGATTAATCTGCTTACTCCGTGGACAGGAATGAGCAGGATGCATGATAAATATCTTCTTGTAGATGGCAGGTCTTATATTCTTGGCGGAAGGAATACATTTGATTTCTTCCTTGGAACCCAGGACAGTCATAAGAATTATGACAGGGACGTTCTTGTTGTGGGTGATGGTGCAGCAGATACTTCTGCAGCCAGGTTAAAGGATTATTTTGATGATATCTGGAACCAGAAGGAATGCAGGCTCTGGACTATATCTGATGGAAAGAAGAATAATGCTGACACTGCCGCAGCCAGAAATGAATTAAAGAGTGTATATGACAAAAATAAAGCCGATAACCCACAATGGTATGAGCAGGTGGATTATACTGATAAAACAGTGTCAGCTAAAAGAATAAGCATATTTACTAATCCAACAGGCCTATACTCCAAGGAACCGGTAGTGTTCTATGAATTGTCAGAGCTGATGAAGAATGCCAGAAAAGATGTTGTTATTCACACTCCATATATAATCTGCAATAATTTCATGTATGATTCATTAACCCAGGTATGTGATAATGTTGAAAATGTAACTCTCATGACTAACTCTGTAATCAACAACGGAAATCCATTTGGGGCAGCAGATTTGTTAAGATACAAGGACAGAGTTCTTGGAACAGGGCTTAAACTGTTAGAGTTTGAGGGAGAATATTCTTATCACGGAAAAAGTATTGCTATAGATAATGATATATCTGTAATTGGTTCATTTAATATGGATATGAAAAGTGCTTACCAGGATACGGAGATGATGGTGGTTATACACAGTGAGGAGCTGAACAGCCAGTTACGGGCAAATATGCAGAGATATGAAGCTGATGCCCATGAAGGTGTACTTCAACCAAATACATATAGAGAGATGTTTTCAGATGATATGTCTGCTCTAAGTAAATTCCAGCGTATTGCAGTATGGCTTGTTGACCCATTGTTCAGATTTCTGTTCTGACAGTTCCAGGCTGACCCTTACAGACCCAATCCCATGCGCTGACGGGAGGGCGGTGGACTGTAACTGCCCTCCCGTCAGCGCATGGGATTGGGTCTGTGAGGGTCAGCCTGGAACTGTCAGAACGGAAATCTTGGGAGTGTTTTTTATGTAAAACATCTGAAAATGAGAAAAGTATCTGTTATATATTTTGCAGAAATGTGTTAAAATCCATTTATCAAACCAAAGAAATTGGAGGTAGTGAATATGTATCTGTTAAAAGAAGATTTTCTTGATTTTCCTATTGGTGAATTCCCTTATGACAAGAATCATTCAGCCATGGGAGAGTATCACTATGTTAATTATCCAGGCTACAGGGGCAGATGGAATGACCCTGTGTGCAACCATGCATATAACGGACAGGGAGCGTCATGGATTATTACAGAATATGATGGAAAGCATTTCATGGAGCAGATGAGAATCCGTAATGACAAGCCTCACAGAACATTTCCTACTCTTACAAGTGGAGACAGATTCTGGAAGGATTATGAGCTGGAAGTTAAGATGCGTATGTTCACTACCAAGTGGGGAACAGCAGGTATAGGCTTCTGCTGTCAGAATTCCATGAACCTTCTGGTACTGGTATTTGAGGAAAAATGTCTCCGCCTTGAATACAGGCATAAGGAAGAGATTGAAATTATTGGCAGCGTCCCATTTGATTATAACTGCGATGATTATTATGTACTTAAAGTAAATGTAAATGGTGACCATGTTGTATGCTTTGTTGACGGAAAGCAGTATTTTGATGTCCATACAGAGTATGCAAAGCAGGGTGGAAAGGTTGCAATTACAGCATCTGTTCCTGCCCAGTTTGAATATGTTAATGTTACAACAGATGATGAGAATGCAGTAAAGATTGATAATGCAAGGCTTGAATATAAGAGGAGCTGTGAGGAGGCACAGAAGAAATATCCTAAGATGAAGCTGGTAAAGAAGATTGACCTTAAGGATTTCGGAACTGGACGACAGGTAAGATTCGGACATCTTCTGGGCAATAATGAATACCAGATTGTGCTTGCCCAGTGCCAGAAGAGAGTAAACCGTGATGCCTACGGAACAATAAGCTGTCTTACAGCTATTGACCTTGATGGAAATGTTCTGTGGCAGCATGGAGAGCCTACAACTAACACAGAACTTGGAACAATCTCTGCTGATATGCCTATGCAGATATATGATATTGACGGAGATGGTTTCGATGAGGTTATTACTGCAAAGAATTTTGAGGTTTTGATTCTTGACGGACGGACAGGAGAGGTTAAGAAGCGCGCAAAGAGCCCTCTTTCAACAGCTGAGGAGGATGGCACAATAATAGGTGTTCCTGATAAAGTGTATGCTTTTGACAGAATCAATCCTGATGGAATGAGAATATGTAATTTCAGAGGATTGGACAAGCCTCGTGATATTCTTATAAAAGACCGTTATTGCAGAGTGTACGCCCTTAATGATAATCTGGAGGTTATGTGGCATTTCCAGAGTGATAAGAATACAGGACATTTTCCATTTGCAATAGATATTAATGGTGATGGGCATGATGAACTTCTTGTGGGCTATAATATGCTTGACTGTCATGGTAAGAAGATATGGACAATGCCGGTAAGTGAAGACCATATAGATGAGATAGTTCCAGGAATGTTTGTTTCTGGACCGAATAAGGGAAAGAGATATTTTGCCTGCGTTGCCGGAAAAGAAGGCTTCATAATTAGTGATTTTGAAGGCAACCTCGTCAAGAAGGAAGGAATAGGGCATGCCCAGAGAGTAAGTATTGCTAATTATTGTCCTGACAAGGAAGGTTATGAGATGGTTGTTGTGAACTTCTGGGGCCATCAGGGAATCATATATTTCTATGACAGTGAAGGACAGCCATTGTGGGAGATGGAGAACGAGATGAATGGAAATCTCCTTACTCCTGTTAACTGGACAGGTGATGGGCAGGATTTCATTCTCACTAATGCTGACCCTGAGCAGGGCGGACTTCTTGATGGAAATGGAATTCAGGTTGTGAAATTCCCGGATGACGGTCATCCAACTCTGTGTGCAGAGGCTGTAAATCTCTATGGAGATGCCAGGGATGAAATCGTGACATGGGATTACAACTCTATGTATATTTATACACAGGACGACTCGCCAAAGGATGATGTGTATGCACCTGTGAAGTATCCTGAATTTAATGCATCTAACTACAGGGGAGAATACTCATATCCAAAGGAATTCATGGACAAAATAATTAATGGATAATCCGTGTCACCATTAAATAAGATGACAGGTTGGAATCGGAACAGGACTGGCTGGTCCTGCACCATATACAAATACTCTGGAACACGTCGAAAATCTAAGTGTTGCGGCGTATATGAATTACACTCGCTTATTTCAGCAACAGCCCGGATTATGGCAGCTTAGACTGTACCCCTTATATAAAAAGGTCACGACGAAGAGAATCTAAGCGTTGCGACATATATGAATTACACTCGCTTATTTCAACAACTGCCCGACAACTCGCCCCTGACCGGGGCTCAGACATTCGTGCAGTTGTTGGCGAAGTGTAATCCATACATGCCGCAGCGCTAAGATTTCTTCTAAATGTGCCCTTTTTGTATAAGGGGTACAGTCTAAGCTGTCATAATCCGTGCAGTTGCTGGCGAAGTGTAATTCATACACGCTGCAGCACTAAGATTTCTCCTAATCGTTCCAGAGTATTTGTATGTGGTGCAGGGTCAGTCAGTCCTGTTCCGATTCAATCTACATTGAGTAATGGTGCCACGGAATATTTTGGAGGGGAAAGATGGGATTCAGGTTGTTTGGTCTGTACGCCTGCATGGCTGCCTGTAACAGATGGGTCACCCTAAGCCGGTATCACACGCCAGTCCCCATAAACGTTTAGAAGAAATCTTAGTGTTGCGGCATATATGGATTACACTTCGCCAGCAACTGCCCGATTGTCTGAGCCCCGTCAGGGGCGAGTTGAAGGGCTGTTGCTGAAATAAGCGAGTGTAAGCCATATATGCCGCAACACTTAGATTATCTTCGTGTTTATGGGGATTGGTGTGTGATACCGGTTTAGGGTGACCCATCTGTTACAGGCAGCCATGCCACTGAAGCATACAGACAACATGAGCCTGACTTTCTTACTGCGCCAGTCTTTTGATTTCTTTCCACCGCTTCGAAAACAGATAGTAGGACAGCATTGCCAGCATTCCAAATACAAAGCTAATTGGAAATGAAGCCATAATATATGTTCCATCAAAATAGTTTGCAATAATGAATCCACACGGTATTCTTACAGCCCAGAACATAAGTATATTGACAATTGTAGGAAATTTTACTTCACCAAGTCCGTTGACAAAGCATATAATTCCGTTGAATATTGCATAGCACCATGTGAATGGCAGAACAACTCTTACATACTGTACAGCAAGCCTTAGAACGGCCTCATCATTAGTAAATAAGGCAAGTACAGGTCTGCAGAAACAGGTCATGGTTATTCCTGCAATGGCAGTAACAATTCCAGAAAATAATGGAATCCGTAAGCCACCATTTTTAAGACGTTTGTAATTTTTTGCACCCAGATTTTGACCTGCATAGGTAGTGGCAGCTGAAGAGAAGGATGTAATGGCAACATTGGCAAGACCATTTATTTTTCCACCTACAGTACATGCTGCAATAAATGTAGAGCCCTGTGCATTAATAAGGGACTGGATTATAATATGACCGATTGAGTACAGGGAATTATTAAGTCCCAGTGGCAGACCAACAGATATGACCTCTTTTAATATCCCAAAGTCCACATGGTGAGGCAGTATTGTGAATTCAAGCTCAGGGTATTTTTTCTTAATGTATGCAATAGAGAAAAACCAGGATACGAACATGGCGATAGCTGTGGCAAGGGCAGCACCGGGAACGTCCATCCTGAATCCTGCTACGAATACAAGGTCCAGAATGATATTTACAAAACATGATATGAATAAGAATAACAGTGATGCAGTGCTGTCTCCCAGACCACGCAGAATTCCGGCATTCATGTTGTATCCCATATTTCCAAGGGTGCTTAGGAATATTATGTCAATGTAGTATGTGGCATATGTGAATGTTTCTTCTGGAACCTGCATGAATTTAAGGATAAGTGGCCCAATAAATAGTCCAAGAACAGATACAGGAACAGCACACATATATAGAAATGAAACTGATGTAGCAACAGTGCTTTTTAATTTGTCTGCGTCATTACTGCCAAAATACTGGGAAACCAGTATGGATACGCCGGTACCAATGCCCAAGAATATGCATAGAAGCATTTCTACTGGCTGTGAACTTGTACCTACGGCAGCAAGAGAAACAGAACCGCAGAAATTACCGATTATAAGTGTGTCTACTGTGCTGTACAGCTGCTGCAGAATATTTCCAAGGCATATTGGCAGGGCGAACAGGACAACAAGCTTTATTATTGGCCCTTTTGTCATATCAATCTGTTTTGATGATGAACGCATATTTTTCTCCTTGTTATGGGTTAAAAATTATTTTGTAGTTTTACATTATTATCTGAAATAAATTATATTTTTAATAAAATAAGGTGTCAAGGTAATAGAATGTCAATAAGCATGTAAAATACAGATTATTTACGTAATGTTAAAATGATAGAAAAAAGTTATGTATGTAAGGGTTTTGTAAGTGAGGATGTGATATAATGAGTATTAGCGAGCGGGAGCAGGCGGAGCATGTTCATCGCGAGCGGCGAATGACAATCACGATAGATTTCGAAGAAATCGTCAAGCACGAAGTGCGAATCGTGATATAATGAGCTAAAACTTACAATATGAGGAGGCGGTAGTGATGAAGAAAAGAATAATAGCACTATCATTGATATTAATTATGTCGTTATCTGGATGTGGAAAGGGAAACAAGGGAACAGACCATATGGGTAACAACAATACAGTTCCGGGTGAAACCATTGCAGAGAAAACCACTGCAGAGAAAACCACCGCAGAGAAAACATCTGCAAAGAATACATCAAATAATTCCGGTGGATTCGAGAAGCTTGTTAATCTGTACGATAAGGCCATAGGAGAGAAGTGGACACCGGATAAGCTTATAGAAAATGACATGCCTTTGGTAATGGCGGATTGTTATGGAACAGATCCTTCAAAAAATATTGGAATCACCGTTAAAGATATTGACGGCAATGGTATTATGGATATGGTGGTTGGTACTACCGCTACCATAACAGATGAATTTTATGGTAAAATGATATTTGCACTGTATACCCTTGACCAACAGGGCAATCCTAAAGCAGTATTTATCAGTGAGGCAAGAGACCGGTACTACTATGAAGGAGGAAGCCTGTTTGCCCATATTGGTTCAAGCAGTGCCAGTGACAGCTTAAACACTACAATGGAATATAAGAATGGTAAGATGGTTGATACTGGAAAGACGACAAATCCATCTCTCTATGTGCAGATGAATTATTGATATGCCGGGAGGGCAATGAATTATAATATCTGGTGCCGTTAGAATCAATTATCATCAATTATCATTAATTTTCATGGGAAAATTTATTAATGGAGAAAAGAAATGGACAGATTGATATATATGGATAATGCGGCTACCACACCGGTGTATCCAGAAGTTTATAAGGCTATGAAGCCATACTTTAGTGAGGTTTACAGTAATCCTTCTGCTGTGTATACATTTGCGGGAAAAGCTGGCAGGGCAGTGGATGAAGCCAGACGGACAATTGCGTCGGTAATAAATGCAAAACCTGAAGAGGTGTATTTTACGGCAGGTGGCTCTGAATCAGATAACTGGGCAATTATTGGGGCGGCAGAAGGTAATTGTAATAAGGGAAAACATATTATCACAACCAGGATTGAGCACCATGCTGTGCTTAATACCTGTAAATATCTGGAAAAGCACGGATTTGAGGTGACATATCTGGACGTGTATAAATATGGAAGGGTCAGCCCAGAGGATGTGGAAAATGCAATCCGCCCAGATACTATTCTTATTTCAGTGATGACTGCAAACAATGAGATAGGGAGCATACAGCCAATAGAAGAGATAGGTGGGATTGCAAAGGATCACGGGATACTGTTTCATACTGATGCAGTTCAGGCTATGGGGCATATTCAGATTGACGTGGAGAAAATGAATATTGACATGTTGAGTGCCAGCGCCCATAAGCTCAATGGACCAAAGGGAGTGGGGCTTATGTATATCAGAAAAGGAATTGCAATCCCTTCATTCATCCACGGAGGTGCCCAGGAAAGAGGAAGAAGGGCAGGAACCCTTAATGTTCCGGGAATTGTAGGATTTGCCACAGCTGCCCGCATGGCAGAGGAGTCTTTGACAGAAAGAAACCAGTATGTGACCGGCTTAAGAGATTATTTTATTGACAGGGCGTTAGGCGGGATTGATGGAAGCAGACTGAATGGTGACAGAATTAACAGGCTTCCCAATAACGTAAATCTGTCATTTCCGGGAATTAACGGAGAGACACTGCTAATACTGTTAGACCAGAACGGAATCTGCGCATCCAGCGGTTCCGCCTGTTCATCCGGTTCCCTTGACCCATCCCATGTGCTTACAGCCATTGGACTGTCAGACCAGGAGGCAGGAAGTTCTCTGCGCTTTACGCTGTCAGAGCAGAACACCAGGGATGATGTTGATTATACAATTGACATTATAAAAAAGCTCTACCTACACATGATGTAAAAAAATAAGACAAAAAGGGTTTCCATGGCTGTACCAAACCGGCTGACCCTTTTTGGCTTATTTTCGGGCAAATGCCGCTTCATCTAATAGTTTGTGAAGCGGCATAACCATATACGTTACAGTATATTACTGTACGGCTTTAATCTTATTAATTATGCTGATATACTTGGAACTTACTTTTTCATTAACAGCTGTTGCAGCATCCTGGAATGCCTTAACCTGTGCCTCTGTAAGGTATGTTACCTTACAGCCTGATTCTTCAGCTGTCTTAATTGCTTTCTGGTCATACTCAGCCATTTTTTCACGCTGGAACTGTGTAGTTTCTACAGCACACTGGTGTATCAGTTCCTGATCACTGGCAGAGAGCTTTGACATGGATTCTGTAGATGCAACAATCATCTCTGGTATTCTTGTGTGTTCATCAACTGTTATATACTTGGCAACTTCATAATGCTTTGTAGATATGTAAGATGGCCAGTTGTTTTCAGCACCCTGGATGGCACCAGATGAGATTGAGTTAAATATATCATTGTAAGCTACATTCTTAGGTGTGGCACCACATTTTTCGAGGAATGCCACCATGGAATCTGTATTTACACGGATTGTGAGACCTTTAAGATCCTCAGGCTTTGTAATCTCTTTAACGTTGTTATAGAAGTTACGGCTTCCACCTGAATACCATGTAAGACCTGTAATTCCATTCTTTTTCATAGTCTCGGAATTCAGGAAAGAATTCCCGATTTCACCATTAAGCATTCTCCACATTTGTTCATCACTTGAGTAAAGATACAGAGCCTGAAGTGCTTTCAGGTCATCGTTATATGTTGCTAATATGTTGGTTGATATACGGGCAAGATCAATTCCTCCAACAGATACCTGTTCTGCCTGTTCTGCTTCTGTACCAAGCTGGTCTCCATGGTATACTTCAACAACAATACGCCCTTTGCTCTTTTCTTTTACCAGTTGGGCAAATTTATCACAGGAGAGGGCAGTTGGATGAGTTCCCTCCTGCACATCTGACATTATAAGTACGATTTTATCACTGTCTGCTGTAGATGTAGTACATCCGAAAATACTTACCGCACATATAATCGTCATAATACAAGCTGTTATTCTTCTAAATCTTTTCATAATTACACCTCTTATTCCTAATTATATGCTGGTAAATCTTCCAACCTCTGACTCAAGACGGTTGGAAATGCTCTCTGTATCGTTAATACCCGTCTGAATCTGGGTCATGCTCTGTGTAATATCAGTTGTGTTTCCTGCAATGATTGAAAGACCTGTAGAACACTCACTGATAGTAGTTGACATATCATGGATAAGACCTGCCATTTCCTGCATTGTATTCTGAAGAACCTTAGCACTTTCCGCAAAATCCTGCATGATTGTATCAAAGCTTCCGGCATCAGAATTATACTGGTCTCCTGTATTTACAAGCTTGTCATAATCAGGAAGGATGACATCAGATATGAATTCAATCATCTTATTTGCATTACTTGCCAGTTCATCAACAGAGGCTGTAACCTGACTGCTGATTTCCTGGATGTCATTAGCTGTATCACGGCTGGAATCAGCAAGTACCCTTATTTCATCAGCAACAACTGCAAATCCTTTGCCTGCCTCGCCGGCTCTTGCAGCTTCAATAGAAGCGTTAAGGGCAAGAAGATTGGTCTGGCTGGAAATGTCAAGAATGTTAGTCGTAAGACTATTAATTCTGTCAACATCTTTACTTTTCTCAAGAGAAATCTTTAATGCCTCGCTCATCTCTTTTGCAACCTGCATAGTTGCTTTCTTGCTGTCCTCACCCTGCTGTCTTAACTCATGTGCTCTTGACTTGATTTCCTTAACGAAATCAGAGCCATTATCAGCTTTCGTTGCAATTGTCTGCATTGAACCATAGACTGATTCTGCTTTGTCAGAGATGCTTACAGCGGTGGCAGTAATCTCTTCCATGCTGGCAGTAAGCTCTTCCATGGTTGCTGATACGTCAACAATATTACCATCAGCTGCCTTAATCTGACCATATACTATGCCGACATTGTTTTTAACCTGTTCGGCATCTGCCTTAATTTCACGGATTACGTTCTGGAGTACATCGATGAACTTGTTGATACCTTCTACAAGACGTCCGATTTCATCAGATGTTTCCACTGGAATTCTGTTTGTAAGGTCACCCTTATTCTCTTCAATGTCATTTACAATAACTCCCAGACGGCGTGTTGCACGCTTGGTAGGAAGAAGGATTGCAAATATTGTGATAAATACACATACAGCTGTTATAACCACAAGGATTACTATCAATGCAATAAACATGACAGTACTCTGGTGGCTGGTTTCTGACAACTGGGCTTTGGCACGGGCTGTGTTGGTGGTGTTAATAATCTCAACAGAACGGATACGTATCTTTAAGTCTTTTGACAGATTATCAATATCCTTTCCAAGTCCGTCATCTGCCTGAATAGCGCCAGAGTCAATTTTAGTTAAAATGTTGTTGTAAGCTGTAAGATAATTGTTATATGAAGTCTCCAGCTTTTCATAGGTTGATTTCTCACGGTCTGAAGTCATGTTTTCCTTGATGGATGCAAGATTGGAAAGCAAGGTGCCCTGAGTAGTCTGTATCTTCTTAGCTATTGCAGGGCGTCCGTCCTTATCAGAAAGAAGATATTCATTGAGATAGCCTGATAAATAGGCATAGTTTGTTGTAACATTGTCAATGTTACGTATGCTGTCAAGGTAATTGTCACTTATTTTGGTCGCAATTTTTTCTGTTTCAGTAATGCTGGAACGGATAATTCCAGTCAGCACACCACAGATAACTGCCATAACCGCAAACAGTGTAATAATCTTGACACCAATAGTAGTGTGTCTTTTTTTCATTGGTTAAGCCTCCTAAAAAATTTAACTACTTGTATTATACTACAAATTAACATATTTTACAGCGTTTTTAGAGATGTAGTAGAAAAAAATCCGCCCTTATGGTTATCATAGAGGGCGGGCATTATGTATTAACAGAAGTATTTACTTGTTCTTGATATCGCAGTAAAGAGCATAGGAATTCTTTCCGTTCTTCTTGACTGTGTACATTGCCTTATCAGCATATTCTATAAGTTCCTTCATAGTACTCGTATCATCTGGATATACGGAAATGCCAAGACTTATATGAACTGTAATTGCCCTTCCATCCAGCAGTTTGAAATCTGGCTTGAACAGTTCCATACACTTTTTAGCATAAGAGTCAATCTGGTGTTTGAAATTGTTATGGAGAATACACACAAATTCATCGCCACCAAAGCGGTATGGCGTGAAATCCTTATTTGATATAGAATTAAGTCTTCTACCAACTTCTTTTAATACCTCATCTCCCACATTGTGTCCGTATGTATCATTAATCTGCTTAAATCCGTCTACATCAAATATAAACAGAGAACATATTGAATTATGAAGAATAAGTTCTGTTAAATCAGCATAAAGACATGTTCTGTTAGAAACTCCAGTAAGGAAGTCTGACAGGGATGTTTTTGTTAAATTCTCCTTATCCTCCTCCAGGTCCTTTGCCCTGCTATCCTGCTTGATATTCTTAAAGAACAGCAAGCCTATTATGAAAAGAAGCAGAACAAGTATGATGACACCAGGAAGGATAGCTTCCTTGTTGCGTTCGAAAAATGGAAGCTTGTGGTTTACAACATCTGCATTTTTTGGAATAAGTGACAGGTCAAGGTTAAATTTACGCATTACATTCTCATCTACACAATATATGTTAGGACTGTCAACAATAACATCAAAGTCAGAAGGGGCTTTTCCATTAACAATCTCAGTGGCAATCTGGGCTGCTATCTTTCCGGAAAGCTCCATGGATACGATGTTACCACCTAAAAGACCTTCCCCTATGCCACCAGAAACCATCCTAAGGGCAGGAACACTGGCGTATTTTGAAACAAGCTTGATAGACTGGCTGCTAGTGTACTGCACGCCACTGGCATCCTCGGTCATAACAATATATATGAGGATAGTGTCAGTATCTATGGTTGCCAGAGTGGTAATAAGCTGGTCAGTTGTTAATTCAGATGTATTAATCTCAGAAAAATCCAGGTCCGGATAGTTCTCAGCGTTCTTATAGAATGACTTTCTCTCAGCTTCACCTGTGACTGAATTATCAAGAATACTGACAACGCGCCTTGCATTAGGATAAAGCGTTCTTGCAAAATTAATATTCTTCTCAAAAGAGAGTTGTTCCAGAACACCTGTAATAAGCGGGTCTTTTGCAAGTTCAATGGCATAATCTGTGTTATTAATGCCCTCGAATACCAATGGTATTCCGGAAAACAGTTCATCACGGTATTTTACGGCAAAATTAAGAGCTGCATCATCTCCAAGAATCACCACATCATATGGAGCCACACGCTGCAGACGATACTTTAATCCCTCGTAGAAAACCTTCTGGCTTTCCTCGTCAGGAAAACGCTTGGTATCCATAAATTCATAGTCCAGTACAATGCCATCACCGATACCTTCCTTGATTCCTTCAATCTGTATCTGTACAGTGTCCCATGCATAAGAGTAGGAACTTAAGAACAGTACACGTTTCTCATCCGTTTCTGGCGCACCATACACAGGATGACAGACGGTTAATGAAAAAAATATTGTGATGAACAAAACCAATGTTGAAGCAAATCGTTTCATACACAATCCCCCCTAATAGAAGAAGGTAGTGTCAACTCTGACACCCCTTTTCTTTTTATAAACTATTATATTTCAAGG
>CAMEWO010000006.1 GCA_945946665.1 uncultured Eubacterium sp. | reverse complement strand
CTATTTCGGGAAACGCAAGCAATCTTATATCAAACGGCAATTCCTTTGACGAAGCAACAAAGAATCAGCTTTATAGCGATATTTACGATGACTCTATGTGGCTTATCAATCTTGTGGAAAATCTGCTTTCGGTAACAAGAATTGAAGAAGGACGGCTTAATCTTCACATTACAGAGGATTTGGTAGACGATGTCATCACCGAAGCACTTCATCATGTGAATAGAAAAAGCGTGGAGCACCATATCACTGTCCATAACAAAGAGGATTATCTTCTTGCCAAAATGGATGCAAAGCTTATGGTGCAGGTTATCATAAATATTGTGGATAACGCAATTAAATACACGCCGAAAGGCTCTAATATTCTGATTAAAACCTGGAAGCAAGGAGATAAAGCCGTTATATCCATTGCTGATGACGGTGATGGAATACCCGATGAAATGAAAGAGCGGGTGTTCGATATGTTTTACAGCGGATCGAATAAAATAGCCGACAGCCGACGCAGCTTAGGTTTGGGATTATCACTGTGCCGTTCCATCGTAAATGCACACGGCGGCAAAATAATCGTTTCGGACAATACACCGCATGGTACGGTGTTCACTATTACATTACCAGCCGGGGAGGTAGAAATTCATGAATAAACTCTTGATATTGGTTGTAGAAGATGATAATTCGGTGAAAAATCTTATTTCAACAACCCTTAAAGCACACGATTACAGATACTTAACCGCATCTAACGGTGCAGACGCCGTTTTGGAAGCATCATCCCACAATCCTGATATTGTCCTGCTGGATTTGGGACTTCCCGATATTGACGGTGTTGATGTTATCAAAAAAATCCGCACATGGTCAAATATGCCTATTATTGTCATAAGTGCCCGAAGCGAAGATACCGATAAAATTGATGCTCTGGATGCGGGTGCTGACGATTACCTGACCAAACCATTTTCTGTGGAGGAACTATTGGCAAGGCTCAGGGTTACGCAAAGGCGGCTTAATATGATACAGAACGAGACCGCCGCCGAAGCCGCCGTTTTCACAAACGGCAAACTTCGTATAGATTATGCTGCAGGATGCGCATATTTAGATGATGAAGAATTACATCTTACGCCTATTGAATATAAACTTTTGTGTCTGCTGTCAAGAAATATCGGCAAGGTTTTGACTCATACTTTCATTACGCAGAGTATTTGGGGAAGCAGTTGGGATAACGACATTGCTTCCCTGAGAGTTTTCATGGCGACACTTCGGAAAAAGCTGGAAAAAAACGCTGATTCTCCCCAGTATATTCAGACGCATATCGGCGTTGGTTACAGAATGATGAAAGTTGAATAATCTGCCATTACATCATGGAGAATAAACCACTGGTAGAAAATCCAATTGCCATTGAACCTATGAAAACGAATATACCAACAAATACTGAGACAACAAGAAGAATCTTGCATATCTTGATGTTTGATTCGTATTTATCGTAATAACCATATCTGAAATTGTTGTTTGCCTGGAATAAAAATACTAATGCAATAGCGCCAACAATCTTGCTTAAGAACAGGATGCTTAATATACAGAAGACAAGCATTAATGTAAAATTCGGACAATTGTTCTGCTGGTTACCATTATTTCCATAATAATTGTTATTATTATAGCCATTGTTATTGTAGCCATTATTGTAGTTGTTGCCAGGGTTGCCATATACATTGCCGTTATTGTAGTTGTTGCCGGTATTACCGTATACGTTGCCGTTGTTGTAAGTGTTGCCGGTATTACCGTAGACATTGCCGTTGTTGTAGGTGTTGCCAGAGTTACCATATACGTTGCTGTCGTTGTTATATGGCTGATTAGGGTTGTTGCTATAATTATCAGAATAGCTGCCATAACCAGTAGTACTGTTATTATTACCAGCAGAATTCTGATTGTTATTCTGAATGTCATTCTGCACATTATTCTGGGAATCATTCTGATTATTACTCTGAACATTGTTCTGATTATTATTCCAGAATGGGTCTGGTGTATAATTATCCATAATTACCTCGTTTCTTAAGTGGTTCCAACCACTTATTTTTTATGTAAGTATTGTGAGATATAAGGGCTCCCCACCCATATATACTTTGATAATAAACAAGTTAAAAGACCCCGTCAAGTAAAAATTGACGGGCATTGGCTTTTATAATATGATGGTGCCAAAGTATTCAGTCAGAGGTAGGCATAGATATATGGATATTGTATTCGAGGATAAGGACAAAATAATTGTTAATAAGCCTGCAGGGCAGCTTACCCAGAGTGGTAAGAATTTTGATCTGGACCTGGTAAGTGAGGTAATGAATTACCAGAAGAGCAGGAAAGAAAGCGTATATGCTGCTGTTATAAACAGACTGGACAGACCGGTAAGCGGGCTGGTTCTCATTGCGAAGAATAAGCAAAGTGCTGGCAGATATACAAAGATAATGCAGCAACAGGGATTTTGTAAACAGTATTATGCCCTTGTATGTGGAAAACTTGATGAGAAACAGGGTATTTTTGTGGATTATCTAATTAAAGGTAATGATAACATTGCTAAAGTTGTGAAAGAAGGCTGCCCCGGAGCAAAGGAGGCAAAGCTGGAGTATAAAGTTGTTGCAGAGGCAAAGATTAAACCGCAAGATGGAGAAGAAAACCGGACAGGTTGTGAGCCAGACGGCGGAATGTGTATTTCAATGGTGGAAATAAATCTTATTACAGGCAGATTTCACCAGATCAGGGCACAGTTTGCGTCAAGAGGACATGGAATAGTTGGTGACGTAAAGTATAATAGTGGCGTGAATGTTTCCGGAACTGGTATGCCAGATAGAATGTCTGACGAAGTAATAAAAGAAATTGGCCTTAAGCCCAGGGAAATTGCTCTATGTGCCCATTCGATAAATGTTGACGGCAAAGTATATGATATTACACCAGAATGGTGGAGGATATGATAATAGAGATAGTGCATGCACGAATAGAGATGGCGTATGCTTAAATAGTGAAATGTCTTGAAATAGGGGCAGCAACGTGATACACTAATTAAAGTTTTTGAGCAGTTTCTGACAGAATATAAGTCTCATGATGAAATGAAAAGAATAATTAATGAAATAAAAATAAGGAGTGGGAGTTATGGCAGAGGATAAAAAGTTAGTAGAGGCGATTACATCCATGGATGTAGATTTCGCCCAGTGGTACACAGATGTGGTTAAGAAAGCAGAGCTTATGGCTTATTCCAGCGTTAAGGGCTGCATGATATTCAAGCCAGCAGGATATGCTATCTGGGAGAACATCCAGAAGGAGATGGACAGAAGATTTAAGGAGACAGGGGTTGAGAACGTATATCTTCCAATGTTCATTCCAGAGAGTCTTCTTGAGAAGGAGAAAGACCATGTAGAGGGATTTGCGCCAGAGGTTGCCTGGGTAACCCAGGGTGGACTTGCCCCACTTCAGGAGAAAATGTGTGTAAGACCTACATCAGAGACTTTATTCTGCGATTTCTACAAGGATGAAATCCAGTCATACAGAGATTTACCAAAGGTGTATAACCAGTGGTGTTCAGTTGTAAGATGGGAAAAAGAGACAAGACCATTCTTACGTTCAAGAGAATTCCTGTGGCAGGAAGGACATACTGCCCATGCCACTGCAAAAGAAGCTGAGGCAAGAACACAGCAGATGCTTAACCTATATGCCCAGTTCTGTGAAGAGGTTCTTGCAATTCCTGTAATCAAGGGACGCAAAACTGATAAGGAGAAATTTGCCGGGGCAGAGGCAACATATACAATCGAAGCACTGATGCATGATGGCAAGGCATTACAGTCAGGAACAAGCCATAATTTCGGTGATGGTTTTGCAAAGGCATTTGGAATCCAGTATACAGATAAGGATAATACATTAAAATATGTTCACCAGACATCATGGGGAACTACTACACGTCTTATTGGTGCCATTATCATGGTTCATGGTGATGACAGCGGTCTTGTGCTTCCACCAATGATTGCACCAGTACAGGTTGATGTAATACCTATCATGCAGAAGAAAGAGGGCGTTCTTGAGAAGGCAGCAGAAGTTGCCAAGGCTCTTAAGGAAGCAGGACTTCGTGTTAAGGTTGATGATTCAGACAAGAATCCTGGATGGAAGTTCTCAGAGCAGGAGATGCGTGGAATTCCAGTACGTGTTGAGATGGGACCAAGAGATATTGAAGCTGGTAAGGCTATCGTTGTCAGAAGAGATACAAGAGAAAAGACAGAGGTTGTCATTGATGAGCTGCCTGTTAAGATTAAGGAAATTCTTG
This sequence comes from uncultured Eubacterium sp., assembly GCA_945946665.1. Classification (GTDB taxonomy): domain Bacteria; phylum Bacillota; class Clostridia; order Lachnospirales; family Lachnospiraceae; genus Lachnospira. The sequence goes on along the minus strand of CAMEWO010000006.1, from coordinate 87,672 downwards.
ATACAATGCAGGTTGAGATGCTTGAAAGGGCAAGAGCACACAGAGATGCCCATACATATGTTGCATTAGATTATGATGAATTCAAGGAAACAGCAGCTACAAAGCCTGGATTTATTAAGGCAATGTGGTGCGGTGACCAGGCTTGTGAGGACAAGATTAAAGAGGATACAACTGCTACATCAAGATGTATTCCATTTGAACAGGAACATTTAAGTGACGTATGCGTATGCTGCGGAAAGCCAGCACAGAAGATGGTATACTGGGGCAAGGCGTACTAGTATATCTAGAAGAATACTCTGGCTAAACCTGCGTTAAGGCATACTGGGAGGTATTGATGGAACTGCCTGAGAATGTGAGAAACATTATCAGTACAATTGAAAAAAATGGTTGTGAAGCCTATGCTGTGGGCGGATGTGTAAGGGACACTCTCATGGGTAAGACACCAAGCGATTGGGATATTACTACTTCTGCCCTGCCTATGCAGGTAAAGTCCATGTTTGGAAGAACAGTTGATACCGGACTGAAGCATGGTACAGTAACTGTTATGATAGGAAAAACAGGATACGAGGTAACTACATACAGAATTGATGGTGAATATAAGGATGGGAGACATCCTGAAAGTGTGGAATTCGCCCTTAATCTTGTGGAAGACCTGAAACGCCGGGATTTCACTATTAATGCCATGGCATACAATGATAAGAATGGTCTCGTTGACGAATTTGATGGCAGGGGTGACCTTGAGAGAAAGGTTATACGGTGTGTTGGTAATCCAATGGAGAGATTTACAGAGGATGCATTGAGAATGATGAGAGCCATCAGATTCTCGGCACAGCTTTCATTTGATATTCACCCGGATACATATGATGCAATTAATAAGCTGTCAGATACAATTAAGCAGGTCAGCATGGAGAGAATACAGGTGGAGCTTACCAAAACACTGTTATCTGATAACCCTGAAAAGGCAGAGCTTTTCTATTCAACCGGAATATTTGCCGCAGTTCTTCCTGAAATATCCCGTATATTTGAGGGAAGATACAGACAGAATGCCCTGTGTATGGTCAGATTCACAGAGAATACTCCGGTTTTAAGATATGCAGCACTTATGAATTCCCTTGAGCCGGAGGAGGCAAGAAGTGTCCTTAGACGGCTGAAGATGGACAACCATACAGTTGATTCGGTTACAGCGATTGTAGCTAATTCCAAGGGAAAGATTGATGAGAATGAGCCAGCTATTAGAGAAGCCCTTAACAGATTTGGCAAAGAGCTTATGAATAATCTTCTGATTCATGCAGAAGCTCTGGCGAAGGCAAAGGAAGAGACTACAGGTGTTATGCTACCGGGAACCCACAATCACATAGTGGCTGTAAGAAAGATGATGGAAGGTATTATTGACAGAGGAGACTGCTTTACTATTAAGGATCTGGATATAACAGGAAATGACCTTATAGAGTATGGAATGTCAGGCTCCCAGATAGGCAGGACCCTGAATGAACTTCTTCATGTTGTTATGGATAATCCTAAGCTGAATGATAAGGCTACCCTTATTGCCATGCTGGATCATTTCCAGTAGAAATCATTAAAATAAAATACAAAAAATGATTTGCTCCTAAGTAAAACTTAGGGGCATTATTTTTTTCACCCACACATAATAATAGTTATAATCAGAAAGAGAGTGTGGGGGAGACCGTCAATGAATGAGAAATCACTGGAAGTACTTAACCAGTATGATGTAAAGATAATGGGCTGTGTCAGGGGACGGGGTGGAATACTGGTGTCTACTGACAAGGGAGAAAAGCTGCTGCTGGAATGCAGTAAACAGGATAAATACTATCTGAGAGAGGATTGCATAACAAGAGCGGTAAAAGAGAATGGATTTGAAAATGTTGATACATATGTAAGAAATTCTGATAATGAGATAATATCCGTCCTGCCAGATGAGGGCCGGAAATATGTCCTTAAGGATATGTACCCTGGCAGTGAGTGCAATGTTAAAAATCTACAGGATATAAAGGCATCTGTATCAACTATGGCAAGGCTCCATATTGCCCTTAATGCCGCATCCAGATCCCTGTGCTTTAATGACAGTGGTGTGAGGCTGTCCAGAGGCAGTATAAAGGATACTGTTGTAAGGCATACCAGAGAGCTTAAGATGGCAGAAAACTATCTGAAAAATAAGAAACGAAGGACAGAATATGAACTGACAATATACAGACAACTGGGTAAATTCTATTCAGAAGCAAGGACGGCTGTGGATATGCTTCAAAACAGTGAGGTTGAAGCAAGGCTTGAAAAGGCATTGGACAGCAATGAACTTATTCATGGTAATTTCAATTATCATAATGTGATTATATGTGATAAACCAGAGCGGGGGAATTGTCCTGCAGGCAGCAACACCGCTGGTGTTATGACGGCGGTAACTAATATGGAAAAATGCAGGGTTGACTGCCAGATATGGGATTTATACCAGTTTATGAGAAAAATACTGGAGAAATATAACTGGGATATAGACCTTGCTTTCAAGATGCTGGATGAATATGACAAAGTCAAGCCAGTAGAAGACGGGGAACTGAAAGTCCTGTCAGTGTTGTTTACATTTCCAGAAAAATTCTGGAAGATTACAAATTACTATTACAACATGAATAAAGCATGGGTTCCTCCCAAGAGCATTGAAAAGCTGGAGAACTGTATAGCCCAGAATGGCAGAAGGCTTGATTTTCTTGCAACTATACGTGCAATGTGATAAAATCAAAAAATAGTATACATAAAAACTGGGTAACTATACTCTATAGAAAGGTACATCCGAGGTTATGGATAAGAATAATTCCATTAAGAAAAGAACAACAGCTGTTCTTCTGGTGGTTCAGATATGTGTTATGGCACTGGTTGGCTGCACTATCGGCAATGGTAATAAAACCGGAACGCTGACACCGGGCAGCTCAATACTTCCTGCACCAAAGAAAAATATAACAGAAGCAACAACTAATGCTTCACAGGAGATAACAGTGACAGGTGTTCTGTCATATATTGATAGAGATAACAAAAAAGCTAATTTTATAGATATATCGTCAGGAGTGGAGTATGAGGTTCCATATTCGGGAGGAACTGATTTCCAGACAAAATACAAAACCGCTATTGCGGCCTCTAATCTTACCCTTGGAGAAATATACGACGTAATATGCAGCAAAAAAGGTGTGGCCACATCTATATATGGTAATCCTGAAAGCTTTGAGGTGACAGGATTTAATAATGTTGAGATTGATGAGAACAAAAGAAAGATAAGCTCCGGTGCATCAAACTATGTGTACAGTGATAAGGCCCTTGTTATATCAGGAGAAGATAAGATACCTGTCTCAGAGGTTCTCAAGCAGGATGAGGTGACATTAAGAGGAATTGGCAACACAGTATATTCCATAGTGGTTGATAAGGGGCATGGATATATTAAGTTTACAGGTGTCGATGCATTTGTGGGAGGATATGCCCAGATAGGTAATGCACAGCTATTTAATGTAACAGAGGACATGATGATAACTGCCGGCACAGGAACGTATAAAGTTAACCTGAAGAATGGCTCAATGGAAGCTACTAAGGAAGTTACTGTGGAGAAGGGAGAGGAGGTTACACTGGATTTTGGTGAATATCTCCTGCCTGTAACCCAGCAGGGTTCAGTGAATTTCATGGTAACACCTGAGGGGGCAGTTATGTCCATAGATGGTGAAGAGGTGGATTATTCCACACCAGTACAGCTGCCTTACGGAAGGCATACTGTAAAGCTGGTAAAGAACAATTATAAGGAATATACAGAGATAATAGAAGTTAATTCTGCCTATGTAACTAAGGTTATTGATATGACAGCTACATCTACTACAGCTGCCACTACGAAAGCGGCGAAAGAAACAACCACAGCATCAGAAAAGACCACAACCGCAAAAGCTTCAACAACAGCTTCCGGAAGTTACAATATAATTATTACATCTCCTGAGGGAGCAGGCGTGTATGTGGACAGTGTGTATGTGGGAACTGTTCCATGCACATTCAGGAAAACAGCAGGAACTAAGACAATAACTCTTACAAAAAATGGGTATAATACAATAAGCTATTCCATTACTGTAGGTGATTCCGCAGGAAATCTTACCTATGCTTTTCCTGATATGGTAAAGACACAGGAATAGAAGCTGCTTAAGAAATGAGAGGATGATATGAAGATTCCATTTTCACCACCAGATATAACTGATGAAGAGATTAAAGAGGTAACAGAGGTTTTAAAATCCGGATGGATAACAACAGGGCCTAAGACTAAGGAACTGGAGGAAAAAATTGCCGGATTCTGCCATACTGACAGGGCAGTTGCGCTTAATTCTGCAACTGCTTGTATGGAGATGGCTCTAAGATTATTTGAAATTGGTCCGGGAGATGAGGTTATTGTTCCTGCTTACACTTACACAGCTTCTGCCAGCGTTGTGGTACATGTTGGAGCAACTTTAAAGCTGGTTGACGTGGGGGCAGACTCCTACCATATAGATTATGAAAAACTGGAAGAACTTATTACTGATAAAACTAAAGCCATTATTCCTGTGGATATAGCCGGTGTCATGGTGGACTATGACAGAATAAGAGATATCGTTATGGATAAGAGAGGGTTGTTCAAGCCACAGGGAAAGCTTCAGGAGGCTCTGGGACATATTCTTATTCTTGCTGATTCAGCACATGGTTTCGGTGCCAGCAGAAAGGGTAAGATGAGTGGGGAAGATGCGGACTTTACCAGCTTTTCTTTCCATGCAGTAAAGAACTTTACCACAGCAGAGGGTGGTGCGCTGGTATGGAGACACATCCCAGGTGTGGATGATGAGGAGATTTATCATCAGCTTATGCTTCTTACACTTCATGGACAGTCTAAGGATGCTCTCTCAAAGACAAAGCTTGGAGCCTGGGAATATGATATTGTTGGACCATATTTCAAGTGCAATATGACCGATATTATGGCTGGAATAGGACTTGCCCAGTTTAGAAGATACCAGGGGCTTCTTGCAAGAAGAAAAGAAATAATAGAAAAGTACACTAAAGGTATAAGTGGTGACAATATCCAGATTCTTGCCCACTATGGAAGTGATTTTAAATCCAGTGGACATCTGTTTCTTGTAAGAGTCCTTAATATGAATGAGGAAGACAGAAACAACCTTATCACTAAGATGGCAGAGAAGGGGATTGCAACAAATGTGCATTATAAGCCTCTTCCAATGCATACTGCCTATAAGAATCTGGGCTTTGATATTAAGGATTTTCCTAACTCATATAATATGTACCACAATGAGATTACACTGCCACTGCACACACTTCTCACAGACGAGCAGGTGGATTATGTGATAAATACTTTTAATGAACTGGTAAAATAAGATTGATTGGAAGATGCGTTAATACTGGGTGGGATAAACCCTGAGAAATGAGGATTATATGAAGCTTAGAAAATGGGAAGAACTTCCTGAGAAAATGAGAACCAGGGAAGTAAGGCGTTATTATAATATCATTGTCCGCCATTCCGGATGGTTTAAGGTAAAAAGAGTGATGGACATATGCGTTTCATTGGTGCTTCTTGCAATATTATTAATACCAATGGGAATAATTGCCCTTATGATTAAAACGGATTCCCAGGGGCCAGTCTTTTTCAGGCAGGAGAGAGTGACACAGTATGGAAAGATATTTAAGATATATAAATTCCGTACCATGGTGGACAATGCTTCACAGCTGGGAAGCCAGGTAACTGTTAATAATGATTCAAGAATCACCAGGGTTGGAAAGCTTCTTAGAAAATACAGGCTGGATGAATTTCCACAGCTTTTTAATATACTGGCTGGTGACATGACCCTGGTTGGGACAAGACCGGAGGTTGTGAAATATGTTAAGGAATATTCTGGTGAGATGTATGCCACACTTCTGCTTCCAGCAGGTCTTACCTCAAGGACAAGTATAGCCTACAAGGATGAGGACAAGCTGTTAAAGGATGCGAAGGACGCGGATAAGGTATATGTAAATGAGATTCTTCCTGTTAAGATGAAATATAATCTTGAGAGCTTAAGAAGGTTCGGGGTAAGGGAAGATATGACTGTAATGTGGAATACCTTTGTTTCAGTTTTAAAGTAGATTTTGGAGAGAGAATATGCTTAGCTGTACTATATGTGTAATTGCATACAATGAAGAAAAATCAATTAATATCATATTGGACTGTATCAGAAAACAGGATTATGGTCATAATCTCTGTGAAGTTATTCTTGTAGATGGTGCTTCCACAGATAATACCAAGGCTGTTATGGAACAGTTTGCAAAGGAGAACGAAGACAGTGCCAACCCATTTAAGAGAGTAATGGTTTTGGACAATCCTAAGAGGAATCTTCCAAGCGGGTGGAATGTGGCACTGGCGCACTACACCTCAGAGGTTATTATTAAGGTGGATGCCCATGCAGAGATTCCAGAGGATTTCGTAAGTAAGAATATTGCTGTGCTGGAATCCGGGGAAGATATATGTGGAGGACAAAGACCTGCAATTCTTGATGAATCAACGCCATGGAAGGAAACGCTGCTTCTTGCAGAAAACAGCATGTTTGGTTCAGGTATAGCCCCTTACAGGAATAATCCAGGTAAAACATATGTTAAATCAGTGTTTCATGGGGCATACAGGAGAAAGGTGTTCGACACAGTAGGGGGATTTAATGAGAATCTTGTCAGGACAGAAGATAATGAGATTCATTACCGGATGAGAGAAGCAGGATTCAAAATCTGTTTTGACCCACAGATAATCTCATACCAGCATATTAGAAGTAGCCTTCCAAAGATGCTTAAACAGAAATATGCCAATGGATACTGGATTGGAGTCACATCAAAGGTGTGTCCGGAGTGCCTGTCAGTATATCATTTTGTGCCATTTGCATTTGTAAGTGCCATTGGATTATCAGGGATAACTATGGCAGTTGTGAAACTTGCCAGGAAATGCTCGCTGATAAAGAAATTCTTCGGAAAAGCACTGGATGGAATAATGAAGACAGTTAATCTTCTCACAGGTATAATGTGGGGAGCCTATGGAGTACTGGCAGCAGTAATGTCAGTGATGGCATCAGTAAAAGCCGGTGATAAGAGAAATAAAACTAATGCAGCTTTACCAGGCCTGTTTCTTTTGCTGCACCTTAGCTACGGAATTGGAACCGTTGCAGGAATATTGAAAAAGGAGTCCAGATAATGGAAGAGACAAAAAGGGATAAACTACAGCTTTTAATAAGACGTGTTTTTCTTATAATTACAGATATCATACTGATTAACGGATGTGTGCTGCTGGCACTGGTTATGCGTTTTGATGTAAATATTGCATCAATTGAGCCTCAGTATATTGATAATGTGAAAGATACATGGTTGATTTTTACAATAATGACTCTGATAATATTCTGGGTATTCAGGATGTACCACAGTCTGTGGCAGTATGCCAGTATTGCGGAGCTGTATAAGATTGTGGAGGCCTGTGTTGTGGCAGATGTGGCATATCTTGCCATGACAGCCATAAGCGGTAAAATGCTTCCAAGATCATGTTATTTTACTGCCGGGGTATTTATGACAGTTGCCATGTGTACAAGCCGTTTTATGTACAGAATCATAAGAACGCTTATACAGAATTACAGGCATACCTCTGAGCAGATAAATATTATGATTATTGGTGCCGGTGAGGCTACAAACGTACTGATGAGAGAGATATTCAACTCAAGGTATCTGGATAATTCCAAAGTTGTTGCCATTATTGATGATGACCCACAGAAAATCGGCAAATTCATCAGAGGCGTTAAGGTTGTGGGAAACAGGGATACCATTAAGCAGTACGCCAGATATTACGATGTGGATGAAATTATATTTGCAATTCCTTCTGCGTCTACACAGACAAAGAGAGAAATTCTTAACATATGTAAGGAAACTCCATGTAACCTGAAAATCATTCCTGGTGTATATCAGATGATGGATGGTGAGATTAATGTTAATGACATCAGAAATGTTGATGTAACTGACCTTCTTGGACGTGACCCTATTAATGTAGACCTGGAGTCTATTATGGGATATGTGTCAGGAAAGACAATTCTTGTTACCGGAGGCGGCGGTTCAATTGGTTCGGAGTTGTGCAGGCAGCTTGTTAAGCATGGAATTAAGAGGCTGATTATATTTGATATATATGAGAACAATGCCTATGATATCCAGCAGGAATTAAAGAGAGACTACCCACAGGCTGATGTGGTTACTTTAATCGGTTCAGTGAGAAATGTAAGCAGACTGGAATGGATATTTGAGAATTTCAAGCCGGATATTGTGTATCATGCAGCAGCCCATAAGCATGTTCCCCTTATGGAGGACAGCCCTAATGAGGCGGTAAAGAATAATGTAATTGGAACATGGAATGTAGCCAATGCCGCTGATAAATACCATGTTAAGAGATTTGTAATGATAAGCACAGACAAGGCAGTTAATCCAACTAATGTTATGGGAGCCACCAAGAGAATATGTGAGATGATTATCCAGTATTTTAATGAGAAGTCATCTACAGAATTCGTGGCTGTAAGATTCGGCAATGTGCTGGGAAGTAATGGTTCTGTAATTCCGCTGTTCAAGGAACAGATTGCGGCAGGAGGCCCTGTTACTGTAACCCATCCGGATATTATCAGATACTTCATGACAATACCGGAAGCTGTTTCTCTTGTAATACAGGCAGGAGCCTACGCAAAGGGCGGGGAGATATTTATACTTGATATGGGAGAGCCTGTTAAAATTGATGATCTGGCGAAAAACCTTATACGTCTTTCAGGATATACCCTGGGCGTTAATATGGAGATAAAATATACCGGACTTCGTCCCGGGGAGAAGCTGTACGAGGAACTTCTTATGGATGAGGAAGGACTTCAGGATACTGCCAACAAGATGATTCACATAGGAAAGCCTATTGAATTCGATAAAGAACATTTCGAGGAAAAGCTTGTTAAGCTTAAAGAAACTGCATATTCTGAGGATCAGGATGATATAAGAGAATGCATTAAGGAAATTGTACCTACTTATAAACCAAAGATGTAAATGTAATGCAGGGAGTGATGGGTATGAAATACGTGATTAATGGTAATTTCCTGTATGGACCGGTGCTGGGAGTGCAGCGGTATGCAAGGGAAATAACACGTAAGCTGGATGAATTAATTAAAGACAAGCCATATGAAGTTGAGATTGTAATGCCTTCCATTGATTCAGAGAGAACTTCTGTCTTTCCTGAAAAATACCAGGCAATGTACAATAACATTAAGATTGTGGTGATTGAAGGCACAGCAGGGAGAAAATGGGACCAGTTCACATTCAACAGATATGTGAAGTCACAGAAGGCAAAGCCTGTGTATCTGTGTAATGAGGTTTCTCTTCTCATGAAAGACGGAATTGCCGTAGTTCACGATATTGCTTTCAGAACCCATCCGGAATATTTTAATGAGCCGGGAGACTGGCATGAGATACTGTTCCGCAGGCTTATGTACAGAAAGGCTTTTGGCAAGGCAGACGCAGTACTTACGGTAAGTGAATTCTCCAAGCAGGAGATTCTTTCACATTATAGATTGAAGAATCCGGACATTACAGTAGCGGGAAATGGATGGCAGCATTTTGATACAGGTAAGACTGATGAACTGATATTTGACCAGTATGCATCAAGGATTAAGAGAGGCCAGTATTATTTTTATCTTGCTTCTCTGGCACCTAATAAGAATTTAAGGTGGATTCTTGAGAATGCAAAGAAGAACCCACAGGCAACATATGTAATATCAGGAAAGGCGCTGGGAGACAGGACAGCTATTGATAAGCAGAAGAACATTGTCTACGTGGGGTATGTGTCAGATAATACGGCAAAGGCATTAATGAAGTACTGTAAGGCATTTTTGTTCCCATCAACCTTTGAGGGATTTGGAATACCTCCAATGGAGGCATTGTGTATGGGTGCCAGGATTATTCTTGGCGATATTCCTGTGCTTCATGAAGTTTATGGGGACAGTGCCAGGTATGTGGATTGTAAAGACCCATACATAAATATTGATGAGCTGGTTAGTGGATGGAAGCAGGATGAGGAAGCTGTGGCTCGTGTGCTTAACAGCCATTCCTGGACAGATTCTGCCAGTAAGTTATGTAAATGTCTGGACCAGTGTGTCCAATGAAGTGTTGATTTGGAGGCTGTGGCTGTATGAAGATAGCTATTGATGCCAGAACCATGGGTAGCAGACCCAGCGGCGTGGGCATGTATCTCAATGATTTTTTAAACCAGCTGATAAAGTATGATGACTTAGAGTTTTATCTTTTGTCAGATGTGGCAGAGAGTGAGTATATACGAAACTTTGAGAAAATGGGAATACCAGTGGTTACACAGGGGAAAAAGATATATAAAAGTGTTGGTGTGTATTCTTATTTTTCATTTGTGCAGAGGGAGCTTAGCAGAATTAAACCAGACATATTCTGGGAGGTTAATACTGTTATTCCTGTAAAGCTTAAAGGGAATTTCAGGATTATGATAACTGTCCATGACATGTTCCCTATTGAGTATGTGCAGTATTTTGGAAAGGTTTACAGCCTGTATTTTAAGCATGGACTTTCAAAGACATTGAAGGAAACGGATATGATTCTGTATAATTCCATGCAGACAAAACTTACAACGGAAAAATATTTTCCTGTAAGCCGTAATATTCCTAATTGTAACGGCTATATTATTGCTAATCCCCTTAAGAAAACCTGGGAGAATTCTGATAAGGATTTCTTCCTGTATGTAGGTAATATGGAGAAGCGTAAAGGTGTTGACCTGCTTCTTAAAGGATTCCAGAAGTACAGGGATAATGGAGGAACCAAAAAGCTGGTTCTTGCAGGCAAGATGCAGGAAGAGGACATAAGAACACAGCTTCAGGAAGCCATGGCCAGGGACAGCAATATAATATACCTTGATTATGTAACCCACGATAAGAAACATGAGCTGTATGCTTCCATGTCGGCATTCGTGTTCCCTTCCAAGGCGGAAGGATTTGGAATGCCTGTAATAGAGGTAATGAAGTTCAATAAGCCTATAATTGCCAGCAATCTTCCTATATTCCAGGAGATTACAGATGGCAGTATTAACACATTTGACATTGACTGCGGGGAAAAAGAACAGATTGACAATCTGGCAGCAATGCTTAATAATTACAATCCCTGGGTGGATGAATCTGCATACAGGAATACTGTAAGCCGTTTCAGTCCGCAGAAGCTGGGTAAGACGGTACATGATTTTATTATGGAGCAGAAGATATGAGTATTTCCAAGGCAATACTTAATGCAGGGGAAAGGATGCGCCCCCTTCTTAAAAAATGTATACCACAGAGCATGCTTTCAAGGATTAAGGCAGGGGTGCTTAACAGAGAGGCAGAAAATATAGGTTCAGTCCATATCCGTAGCTTTGCAAGGAGTGAATTTCCTGACGGGATTAATCTTATCGGTGACATAAGAGTTGACACAGGTCTGGGACAGAGCATGAGATATGTGTCTGAAATTCTTGATAATGCTGGGGTTCCTAATCTTATATATAATTATTATGTCCCTCCGGGAATGAATATGACAGACCACTCCTGTGATGATAAGATTGAAGACTGCCTCAGGTATAACGTTAATATATTCCATATCAATGCCAGCGAGATGGCATCAGCCTATATGGATTTAGGAAAAGAGGTCTTCGATGGACACTATAATATTGGTTTCTGGCTGTGGGAGATGGAGGATTTTCCTTCAGAATGGATGCCTGTGTTAAATCTGGTTGATGAGCTGTGGGTACCATCAGACTTTGAACAGAAGATATTCTCAAAGCTTACCGGAAAACCAGTTGTTACTGTGCCATATCCTGTAAAGGCACCAGTGGATGAAAGGTTTTCAAGGGAGTACTTCGGACTTCCAGGTGACAAATTCATCTTTCTTATGATGTATGACGGAGGAAGCTGCGCAGAAAGAAAGAATCCCGGCAAGGTGATTGAAAGCTTTAAGGCAGCATTCAGTCCGGAAGAAAAAGATGTGGCACTGGTGGTTAAACTAAAAGAGAACAGTGATAAGGATATAGAAGACATAAAAAACCTTACCAGAGGATATGACAATATATATTTTCTTGACAGGAATATGACCAGAACTGAGGTTAACAGCCTGATTAAATGTGTGGATGTATATGTGTCCCTGCATAGGGCAGAAGGGTTTGGGCTTACCTGCGCTGAGGCAATGGTGGTTGGAACGCCAGTAATAGCCACAGGATGGTCGGCTACTACACAGTTTATGGATAAGGACAGTGCCTGTATGGTGGATTATGAGATGGTTACTCTTGATAAAGATATTCCGCCATTCAAGAAAGGGTACAGATGGGCAGAGGCAGATAAAGACCAGGCGGCAGGCTATATGAGAAGATTATTTGATGATAAGGGATTTTATGATATAATAAGATCTAATGCCTGTGCACATGTAAAGGAAAAACTTTCCGTGGAAAACAGTGCCAAAACTGTAAAGAACAGAATGGACTACATTCTTAGATAAGAAAATAACGCGATGCGCTTAAGAAATGAGGATTAAAGTGAAACATTTAAAAGAATTGTATGACTACAGGGAGATGATAATAAGCCTTGTAAAGAGAGATTTAAGAGGTAGATATAAGGGGTCTGTCCTGGGATTTTTATGGACATTCATCAATCCACTGCTTCAGCTTCTTGTGTTTACCATGGTGTTCAAGATAATAATGAGGGCTAATTATGAGCAGTATTATCTGTTTCTTTTCGTTGCCCTGGTTCCATGGATGTTCTTTGCATCCAGCATACAGGACGGTTCTACCTCAATCTTGCGTGAGAAAGATATGGTGAAGAAGATATATTTTCCCCGCGAGGTAATGCCAATAGCAACAGTGACAAGCGGATTTGTCAACATGCTTCTCACCTTTTTAGTTATATTTGCAGTTCTTATTGTATCCGGCAGAGGAATTAATCCTCTGGCTTTGTTATGTCTTCCTGTAGTTATGATTGTTGAATACATATTGTGCTTAGGCATTGCAATGATTGTAGCTGCACTGACAGTTTACTTAAGAGACCTCCAGTACATTCTTGGAATTGTCACAATGGCTCTCCAGTACATGACACCTGTCATGTATGGAAGCGAGATGGTTCCTGACTGGGCTCTGCCAATATTCAGGGCAAATCCAATGACACCAATAGTTGAAATGTACAGACAGATTCTGTACTACAAGGAAGTGCCGGAGATGATGTCATTGTTATACGTGCTGGGAATAGGGGTTATATTCATAATTCTGGGATTTGTGTGCTTTAACAAGCTTCAGAAGGGCTTTGCAGAGAATTTCTAGAAGCCTTGTTAATAAGTATAACATGAGAAGAAAAACAGGTGCATATTGAGGTATGTAATATTCGCATAGAAATGAGGATAAAATCAGTATGAAAAATAAGGATAATGCAATTGAGGTAAATAACCTGACCAAACAATTTAAGGTTTATTTCGACAAGGGCAGTGAATTAAAGGAGAGAGCTCTGTTCTGGAAAAGAAATAAATATGAAAACAGAACTGTTCTTGACAATATCAGTTTTTCCATTAAGAAGGGGGAGGCAGTAGGTCTTATTGGAAAAAATGGCTGTGGAAAGAGTACTACACTTAAGCTTCTGACGAAAATAATATATCCTAACAGTGGTTCTATAGAGATGTGTGGAAGGGTATCAAGCCTTATTGAGCTGGGAGCAGGCTTTCATCCTGATATGAGCGGAAGGGAGAACATCTATACCAATGCATCTATATTTGGATTGACCAAGAAGGAAATTGATGCAAGACTCCAGGATATAATTGATTTCTCAGAGCTGCAGGAATTCATAGATAATCCTGTAAGAACTTATTCTTCAGGTATGTATATGCGCCTTGCATTTTCTGTTGCAATTAATGTGGATGCGGACATTCTTCTTATTGATGAGATTCTTGCAGTAGGTGATGCTAATTTCCAGGCAAAATGCTTTAACAAGCTGCGCGAAATCAAGGCGGCAGGCACTACAATTGTCATTGTATCCCATTCTCTGGGACAGATTGAGCAGATATGTGACCGCTCAATATGGATAAAGGATGGTGTGATTGAGATGGAAGGAGAGCCTAAGGAGGTTCACCTGCATTATCTTGATTACATGAATAATGAGAGAATGGATCAGGCAGAAAAAGACAGAATCCGGGAGGAGACTAAGGCTGCACGGGCAAGAAATAAACGATATGGCGATAAGAGAGTTCAGTTTACAGAAGTTAAGATGCTTAACGGCAATGGGGAGGAGCAAAGAACTTTCAAGACAGGTGAGAGTATCACCCTGGATCTAAGTTATTCTGTGAAGGAAAAGGTTACAGATGGTGTATTCGGATTCGGAATATTCAGAAGTGACGGATTATGGTGTTATGGAACGAATACCAGAATAGACAGATTCGACAATTTCGATATTGAAAAGGACGGACATTACCAGGTAAAACTTGATGAGGTTATGCTCATTCCAGGAGAGTACTGGGTAGATGTGACTATTGAGTGGGGTGAAGGCAATCCAGTGGATTACTACAAGGAAGCCATGAGGTTCGAGGTGGTTTCCAATGTGACCGATGTGGGAGTCTTAAGAGTTCCTCACAGCTGGACATTTGATGATATTGAGATATTAAAAGACAACAGGATGTAATGTTGCGGTTTTTTATATTATGGGAAAAGATATGAAATATTGTTTTGATGGAAGATTCCTTTCCAGCATGTCTTCTGGTGTGGACAGATATGCATACCAGATACTTAATGAACTGGATAAAATATGTAAAGGCAAGGATATAAGCATTCTTGTTCCAGCAAATGCTGTCATTGTTCCTGAATACAGGAATATTAAGGTAATAAGAAGCAGATTTTCACGATGCTGGACACAGGGGGTATTCGGACTGTATACCAGATTGCACGGATACATTCCGGTTAATCTGTGTAATGAAGCTTCCATGATAGCACCTAAGGGAATTGTATGTCTGCATGATGTGTGCTATGCAGAGACTGCTGATATATTTCCTCAGATTAATGATTATCCTTCAGAAGAGATTCTGTGGTTTAACAAGGTGTATAAACGTATAAAGAAAAAAGCAGATACTGTTATTACCGTTTCACAGTTCTCTAAGGGAAGAATTGAGGATCTGCTTAAAATTGATGAAAGCAGGATACAGGTAATTGGCAACGGATGGCAGCATTTTAAGGATGTGGTGCCTGATGAGGAATGCTTTAAGAAGTATCCTTCAATTAAAAAGGGAGAGTATTATTTCACCCTTACTTCATGCAATAAGAATAAGAATGTAAACTGGGTGCTTAAGTGTGCAAGAGCAAACCCGGAGGATACTTTCGTTATTGCAGGAAAGAATCTTGACAGGATTATCGGAAGTGAAAGACTTAATAATGTAATATATGTGGGATTTGCATCAGATGGAATGGCAAAAGCACTTATGACTTACTGCAGGGCATTCATATTTCCTTCATATTATGAGGGATTTGGAATTCCGCCCCTTGAAGCTTTAAGTGTAGGAGCAAAAATAATTGTATCTGATAGAGCCAGCCTTCCAGAGATATTTGGGAAGGCTGCGGTATATATCTCACCAGATGACCCCTATGTTAATCTGTCAGAGCTTATGAGAGAGGAAACTACAGGGGCAGACAGAATACTTGACGCATACAGCTGGGATAAACAGGCATACAAGCTTAACCAGCTTCTGGTGTAGTGAATAAGGATTGGAGAAAGAACTATGAAGAAATTAATGCCCTGGATAAGGAGTGGTATATTCCTGCTTCTTCTGGCGGTAATCTTAAGCGGATGTAAATTCATATTTGCCCAGACAGGCTATGTCCGTTTTATTATGAACGAAGCAGAGTCAAAGGAAACGAATTATGATACCATAATTCTTGGTGCATCTCACTGCAGGGGTGCAATTAATCCTGCAAAACTTGATGAAAGACTCCACACTAATGGATTAAATATGGCAATACCGGGAGAAACTGTAGAAGATTCCTATTATATTCTCAAAGATGTGGCAGATGATAATGATATTAAGACGGTGATACTTGATGTGGATTACCAGTACTGGATGTGGGAGCAGCCTACAACACATTTTACAAGGTCATTTATATATCAGCAGCTTAAGAATCCGGAAGTTAAGATGGAGTATCTGTTTAATAACAGGGATGTAATGGATATGAGAAATCTTCTTGCCAGCAGATTGAGCTGGGATGTTTCTGTGTCAGGAGTTAAGCGTAATATTGCTGTTAAGACGTCAGATGCCTATAAGAATAATGATATTGAGTCTGCATACAGTACGGACGGATTTGTGGAAGGAGCTGACGGACCTTATGTGGGCAAGGGCTTCTTTGACAGGCAGGGTACGGAATATGGAAAGCTTCCTCCAGGAGAGGATTATATTAAGACCTGGGTTGGCAGAAGTGATGACAATCTTGACGAGAATGTAAAGACAGTATTTAAGAAGATGGTGAAGTACTGTAATGACAACAATATCAGGCTTATATGTGTAACCTCTCCGATTACTCCTACTATAGTAAAGACTTTAAGAATGGATTATGTCCACGAAACGTTCAGTCAGTTTATCACAGGAGAGTGTAATGTGGAGTATTATGATTTTAATAATGCTAAAATGAGCTTCATCCCACGTTCTGACTGTGATTATGGTGACCAGGAGGGACATATGGGTGGAGCACTTGGCAACGTATATTCTGAAGCTCTGGCGATATTCCTTGAGGATGTAGCTGACGGAAGTTATAATAAATCAGATTATTTCTACGATACATTTGAAGACTTCTACAATAATATGGCAGAAGATTATACTAAGGTAACAGGTTTGGAATGGAGGGGATTATAATTATGTTATTTACAACATTATATTTCTTTGCATTCCTTGCAGCATGTCTTATTGGGTATTATGTTATCCCTAAGAAATACAGATGGATATGGCTTCTTATTGTAAGCTATGGATATTATTTTGTATCCAGTGTGAAATGTTCGCTGTTTCTGGTATATGCCACTGCTGTCATATATATATGCGGTATACTTCTGGATAAAGTCATTAAAGGTTCAGATGAATATCTGGAAGCCAACAAGGAAACAATTACCAAAGAAGAAAAGAAGGTATACAAGGAAAAGATAAAGAGAAAGAAAAGGTTAATCCTTGCAACTGCATGTATTCTTAATTTTGGAATGTTAGCTGTTGTAAAGTACACTAATTTCGCAATTGAGAATATTAATGCAGTTCTTTCAAGAACCGGGGGCTCTCTTATTGAACCGGTAAACTGGGTTCTGCCATTAGGAATATCCTTCTTTACATTTCAGTCAGTTTCCTACATCATAGACGTATATCAGGGGAAATATGAGGCAGAGAAGAATCCTTTCAAGCTGGGATTGTTCGTATCCTTTTTCCCACAGCTTTTGCAGGGACCAATTGGAAGATTCAACCATCTTGCACCACAGCTTTTTGAAGGAAAAAGACTTGATATTAAGAATCTTCAGTTTGGACTACAGAGAATTCTGTGGGGTATTGCCAAGAAGATTATAATTGCAGACAGGGCAGCAGTTGTTGTCAATGAGGTATTTAATAATTATGACAATTACTGCGGGCTGATATATATAGTTGCAGTGCTTATGTATTCTGTACAGTTGTACATGGATTTTTCAGGCGGTATGGATATCGTAATAGGTACAGCCCAGATGTTTGGGGTTAACATGAGTGAGAACTTCAGGCAGCCTTATTTTTCAAAATCTATCAGTGAGTTCTGGAGAAGGTGGCACATCACACTTGGTACATGGATGAAGGATTACATATTCTATCCGTTGTCACTGTCAAAGGCAATGAACAGATTTGGTAAATGGGGAAAGAAGCATTTTGGTTCATTTGTAGGAAAGACACTTCCAATTTGTTTTGCCAATCTGGTAATTTTCTTTGTGGTGGGTATATGGCATGGTGCTTCATGGAAATATATTGCTTACGGATTGTACAACGGCTTTATTATTGCCATAAGTGCACTTCTTAAGCCGGTGTATGAAAAGGGACTGAAGGTATGTCATATTAATGCTGAAAGCAGGGGATGGCATATATTCCAGATTATAAGGACATTTATACTTGTAAATATTGGATGGTATTTCGATATGGGTGTTTCTCTTACAGCGGCACTCATTATGATGAAGTATTCACTGGTAAGCTTCAGGTTCATTCAGTTTACTGATGGAAGCCTTTTCAATCTGGGACTTGAATTACAGGATTATATTGTGATTCTGGCAGGATGTGCAGTAGTATTTGTTATAAGTTTACTTAAAGAGAAGGGCATAAATATAAGAGAGTCTGTAGCCAAGATGGCCCTGCCTGTAAGATGGCTGGTATATTATGGCCTGATTCTTATAATTATTGTATTTGGTTATACTCTGGGAGTTCAGTCATTTATATATGCAAACTTCTAGTTGAACGGAGGCTAATATGGAAAATAATATTAATGTTGAAGAGATTATGAAGCAGATCAAGGCTGATATTAATGCCAAAGGCTACACTAATGATCTGCTTAGTTTCGATGATGTGGTTGTTGATGTCAGTTCAATGAATGTTGTTAAGTTTGACAAGCTACAGTTTAAGGAAGACCTGTATGTTGCTAATCATGAATGGAATGTTAACCCTTACAGACCACTTCAGGGAGGCAGAATAAGGGTATTCATAAGAAAGGTTATAAGAAAGCTGGTATATTTCTTTGTAGAGCCTATTGTTATGGCACAGGATGGCTTCAATGCATCTGTAGTGCGTATGATGAACCAGATGAACTGTTATATTGACCAGCAGGAAAAAGAAATTGAAGAATTGAAAGCAAAGATTTCGCAATTAGAATCAGAGTCTAATAAACAGTAAAGGATTATCAACATGAGAGTTATCCAGGTATTATCCACCATTGCTAATGGTGATGCTGTAAGTAATGATGCAGTGGCATTCGAGAAGGTAATAAAAAGCATGGGTTATTCCACAGGAATATATGCAGAAAGCATTGTTTCCAATGTTAAGAGGGGAGTTGCCCAGCCTGTTGAGAAGATTGGCACATTGGATAAATCGGATGTGCTTATATATCATTTTTCCACAGGAACAAAGCTTAATTATGACATTGCAAGATTCAAGTGCAGAAAAATTATGGTATATCATAATGTCACTCCTCCTGAATTCTTTAAAGGCAATGATGAAAGATTCTGCCAGATATGTAAATATGGTCTTGAGGGGGCAAAATATCTTGCAGATAAGGTTGATTATTGTCTTGCGGTGTCAACCTTCAACAAGAACGACCTGATTAATATGGGATATAAGTGTAAGATAGATGTACTTCCAATCGTTATCCCAATGGAGGATTATAAGAGAAAGCCATCACGGCATTTTATGAAGGACTTCAGGGATAATAAGACTAATATTCTCTTTACAGGAAGAGTGGCACCTAATAAGAAGCATGAGAATGTTATTGCAGCATTCTATTATTACAAAAAGCTGTATAATAAGAATTCCCGGCTAATTCTTGCCGGTTCTTATAAAGAAGAGGATGCATACTACTTAAGATTAATGAAGTATGTAAACAAACTGGGAATAGGGGAGGATGTTGTATTTACAGGGCACATTAAATTCGATGAGATACTGGCATGTTACAAGCTGGCAGATGTGTTCCTGTGCATGAGTGAGCACGAGGGATTCTGTGTACCAATAGTAGAGTCCATGATGCTTCAGGTGCCTGTAATTGCATATGGTACAACAGCAATTCCTGAAACTATGAATAACCAGGGGATGATACTTGAAAGCAGTGACCCTTTAGTTGCTGCAGGGTGCATTGACAGAGTAGTGACAGATAATGATTTAAGAAAAGAAATAATAAGGCTTCAGAATGAAAGGGTAAATGATTTCCGTTATGAGGCTGTTGCAGATAAATTTAAAAAATATTTAGTTTCATTTATTGGAAGTAATGGTAATTAGAATTAACTGTAAATCCATTAGAAATGGTGATTAATCATGAAAAAATTAGGATTTGTTATTCCGTGGTACCACAAGGACATAAGAGGTGGAGCGGAACTGGAATTAAAGGGAATAGTTGAGCATCTTCATAAGAAGGGTGTGGAATTAGAGGTTCTTACCACCTGCGTCAAGGAATTTACTTCGGACTGGACAGTAAATTATTTCAAGGAAGGTCTGGAGGAGGTAGAAGGAATTCCTGTGAGAAGATTTAAGGTAAGACAGGGGAACAGCCTTCTGTTTCACAGCATTAATGGTAAGCTGTTAAGGGGTGAGAGCATTACCTACGATGAAGAAGAGACATTTTTAAGGGAAATGGTAAACAGCCCTGATTTGTTTGAATATATTAAGGACCACAGTGAGGAATATCACAGGTTCATATATATTCCATATATGTTTACTACCACATATGAGGGAGTGAGGGCATGTCCATACAAGTCAATTCTTATCCCATGTCTCCATGATGAGTGTTATGCCTACTTCCAGACTTTCAGGGAGGTGTACTCTGAAGCTGCAGGTATGATATATCTGTCAGAACCGGAAAAACAGCTGGCAAATAAGCTGTTTAAGCTGTCCGGGGTAAAACAAACTGTTGTTGGAGCAGGAGTGGATACAGAATTCCAGTATGATGGGGACAGGTTCAGAAAAGAATTCAATATAGATTATCCTTATATACTCTATGCAGGTAGGAAGGATGAGAGTAAAAATATATATACACTGATAAAGTATTTTGCAGAATACAAGAAAAGAAATCCGGAACGCAGTAATCTTAAGCTTGTTATGATTGGTGGCGGCGAAGTTACTATCCCGGAGGAGAGCAGGGATGACATTATCAATATGGGATTCCTTGAACCACAGCTTAAATTCGATGCCTACGCAGGAGCAGAGCTGCTCTGCCAGCCTTCATTACATGAGAGCTTTTCCCTTGTTATTATGGAAAGCTGGCTGTGTGAAAGACCTGTTCTTGTCCACACAGGATGTGAGGTAACTACAGATTTTGCAAAACGTTCTAATGGCGGATTGTATTTTCAGGATTATTTCCAGTTTGAAGGCTGCGTTAATTATATCCTTGATAATCAGGAAACTGCCCACAGAATGGGTATGAACGGAAGACAATTCGTATTAGATAACTTTAAATGGGACATTATTACAGATAAACTTATGGAGGCCTTTCAGTAGAGAGGATAGGATGTTATGAAGAAGAAAATTGCTATTATCAACCAGAGATATGGCCTGGAGGTTAACGGAGGCTCAGAGCTGTATTCAAGACAGATTGCCGAGAGACTGATTGCAAAATATGATGTGGAAGTGCTGACTTCATGTGCAGTGGAGTATGTTAAGTGGTCTAATTACTACAACGAAGGCGTGGAGCAGATTAATGGTGTTACAGTAAGAAGATTCAAGACTCTCCATGAGCGTGAACCCAAGGTATTCTCTGCATTGGATTCAATGATGCTTTCCAACCCTCACATTGAGGAGGAGATATCAGAGCAGTGGATTGAACATATGGGACCATACTGTCCTGATCTGGTGGAGTATGTGGACAAGCATCAGGATGAGTATGAGGCAATAATTGTTGTAACATACCTGTATTATACTGCTGTAAAGAGTATAGTAAGAATTAAGAACAAGGCAATATTCATACCTACAGCCCATCAGGAGCCTTTCATACATTTTGATATGTATAAGAAGGTGTTCGGGGCAGCAGATGCATTTGTTTTCTTAACAGATGAGGAAAAGGACCTGGTTCATTCAATCTTCCACAATGAAAATGTACCATACGAGGTTATGGGCGTTGGTGTTGAGGTTCCAGAGGTTGTGGACAGCGAAAGATTTAAGAAGAAATACAACCTTGATAATTATCTTATATATGTGGGGCGTATTGATGAGGGCAAGGACTGCCCAAGGCTTTTTAAGTATTTCATTGAGTATAAGAGAAGAGTAAAGAGTGATTTAAAGCTGGTTCTTATGGGAAAGGCTGTATGCGATATTCCTAAGAGTCCGGATATTATTAGTCTTGGATTCGTAAGTGAGGAGGACAAGTTTGATGGTATTAAAGGTGCCAAGGCACTTATACTTCCATCAAAGTTTGAAAGCCTTTCTATCTCTGTTCTTGAGGCAATGACACTTTCTGTTCCTGTAATTGTGAACGGAATATGTGATGTGTTAAAAGGTCATTGTGTGAAGAGTAATGGTGGTCTGTATTATAAGAATTATTTCGAATTTGAGGGATGCATCAACTATATGATGGAACATCCTGAAGAATACGCCATCATGTGTAAGAATGCCAGAAAATATGTGGAGGACTACTTCCAGTGGGATGACATTATGAAGAAGTTCGACAGGATTATTGAGAGAGTAGGAAAGAATTCTGATGATAAGGAATAATTACAGAAAATATATAATGTGGATTTCCATTGCCATAATGTATATACTGTGTTTCAAGCTGGTGATTACAAGTGGTTACATGTTTGATGATATGTGGAGTTCTGTTGATCTGGGAGTGGCAATTAATAATGACACTACAATCGGAAAAATGGTGCTTGGAGACATTGAAAGATGGGTTACATCATATGGAAGGATACTGATATTTTCGTTTTACAGTAACTTTGCATTGAATTATCTTCCTCTTATAGTGTATAAGGGTATGATTGTTGGTGCAATGTTTCTTGATGGATTAGTATTAGGAGGGATAATAGGAGAGTTAACAGACTCCAAAAGACTAAAATATCTTACTGTTTTAATTTTCCCTGCTGTTATTTCTCTTAGAGCAACATACTATACAGGTGTGTATGCATTCCATGGACTTGTGCAGTTCTGTCTTCTGATGGTTCTTCTTGCAGTGTATTCATATATCCGTTACAGAAAAACCGGAAAAGTAAGATTTCAGGTTGCAAGCTGTATATTCTGGTTTATTTCTCTTGGCATATATGAGGCAGCATATGTATTATGTTTGTGTTTTATTGTTGCCTTAGTATGTATTGATGGATGGGATTATGTAAAAAAACATTTCTGGAAGTCAATTAAAACTGGACTTCCACAGATAATTATTGAAATTATATGGTGTATTGCAAATATTGTTGCAAGATTTCTAGCTTCAGGAGATTATGATGGAGCTACACCTAACATGTCTCCTGGTAAGATTATTCCTACATTCCTTAAGCAATGTTCAGGTTCGGTAGGATTGGGAGCTGCAATAACAGATTTGCATCAGCTTAGTTTTGTTGAGTGGGTAGATTTCATTAAAAATAATGTGGGTTTTTCAGAGGTCCTGTCATATATACTTTTGTTTGCAGCATTAATCCTCGTGCTTATATATATGAATGATGAAAAGGTAAGGAACCTGGGTGGTATGGCTGTGTTAGGCACCATATTAATCGTTATGCCATCAGTTCTTATCAGTATATCAGTTAAATATCAGAAGGAAGTAGAGTGGTTTAAAGGTTATATTCCTGCATATTTTGGCAGCTGGGGCCTTTCTCTTATATTAGCCGTTGTTATAATTTACATTAGCAGCAGGTTACTGGGTAACAGGAATTGGTTTGTATGCTTTAATGTGGCTGCAGCATTTCTTATAACACTTACATTTGCCTTTGACAGTATTGTTGGAAGTTACTCTGTTCAGGATGCAGATACGTTTTACCAGAACGATGTTGATACAATGAAAGACAGTATTGATGCGGGACTTCTTGATGATATCGGGATGGAATATGTTCTGGATACATCTTATGCTACGTATACCTTAGATCCGGATTATACCAACAGGGCATATACAACATGGCTTAAGAGGAAGAATAATGTTGTAGGCTGGGATGATATATATACAAACAAAGGTGAAAGCGCCGAATTAAAACAGCTTTATGATACAATGAAAAGCAGTGGATTTAAGACATTAAGTCATCTTGCAAAATGGTATGTAGTGCTGGCAGATTGTAATGAATTAGATTTAAAGCTTGGAGAAGATGGTTACAGTTTTTGTATATATTCTGATTCAATGGATATGTTTCTGTATGATTATTCGCCTGAAGTATTTACATGTAAGGATTCTTCAGGCACAAGAGTAAGAGTTGATACTGCTGATGGCAATGTGATTAAGACAGGAAGATATGGAAAGGTAATCAGGTTCAAGTTTCCTGTGGATATTGATATTAACAGTATTGTTATTGGAGAATGAATGAAGAAAGGATAAGACATATGAAATCAAAGCTTGGTGAGCATTTTAAAAATAAATGGCAGGATTATTGCAGCTTTTTACTGATGATTGTAATAATATTTGCAATGCTTTATCATCTCATGGATTTAAGCCAGCTGGATATTAATATTCCAATGTCATATTTCGGTGGCGATGATATGGGGGTTCTTGTAAACGCCAAGCAGTTTACAGAGCAGGGATGGAACATGACATCTGACAGGCTGGGAGCACCTTTTACCGTACAGTACTATGATTTTACATCATCCATGATGCATAATGTGGGCCTGCTGATTATGAAAATATTCGCCGTTATAACCGGAAGTGCAGCGGCAGCTATGAATCTTACGTATTTGTCTATATATTTTATGGCAGGGATTATCTCATATTTTGTAATGAGAAATATGAAGATAAACTGCTGGACAAATGCACTTGCCTCATCTGTATTTGCGGTATCCCCATATATGCTGTACAGAAATATAGGACACATCGTTCTTACTGAATGTTACTTCGTTCCTCTTTCAATCCTTATATGCCTGTGGATATATGAAAGAGATGATGTTCTTGTACCAGACAGGAATTTCTTCAAGAGAAAGATTAATTATGTGGTTCTGTTTTTTACATTTTTGATTGCAAATAATGGTATAGCTTATTATCCATTCTTTACATGCTTCATATTCCTTGTAACTGCCATATCCAAGCTGTTAAAGACAGGTAAGATACGGCAGGGGTTAAGAGGCGTAATTGCTACTGTTATGGTATGCTTTTTCGTGGTGTTAAGTATTCTGCCAGGGAAAATATACACACTGATTAACGGAAGCAACAGCGCTGCTATCGACCGTTCGGGATTTGAGCAGGCAGAGCTGTATGGCTTAAAGATTGCCCAGCTTTTCATGCCTGTTAATGGACATGGACTGTACGATAAGTATATTGATTATTACAATGATGCAGCTTTTCTTGTAAATGAGAATTCTACAGCGTATCTGGGAATAATTGGAATGATAGGATTCATAATTCTTGGATTGTGGCTTTTTGCAAGGAGAGATGGAAAGGATGGAATATTAAGTAAAAGATTGGGGTATCTGTCAGAGCTTAATATTGCCATGGTGCTGCTTGGAACAATAGGCGGAATTGGTGCAATGTTTGCATTCTTTGTAAGTCCGTTGCTTCGGGGATACAACAGAATTTCAATATTTATTGAATATGTGGCAATTCTTGCGGTGGCATTATGCATGGACAGGCTTGTGGAAGTTATCAATGCAAAGAAAGTGCTTAAAGGTATCCTTATATATATTGTTTATGGCGTTTTTGGCCTTGCATGTATATTCAGTATATGGGAAGGATGTCCGAATCTTGCAACTCCTCCTTATGATACTATCAGGGAAGAATATGCAAGTGATAAGGATTTTGTGGAAAGAATTGAGAACCAGCTTGATGAAGGAGCTATGGTTTACCAGCTTCCGTACCATGAATATCCGGAATTTGGTCCGGTAAATGATATGTGGGATTATCATCTGTATGTTGGATTTGTTCACTCTGATACCTTAAGATGGAGCTATGGCTCTATCAAGGGAAGAGAAGAGGATAAGTGGAATAAGAATGTTTCAGAGATGAGTTATGGCGATATGGTAAAGTATCTAAAGGAACAGGGGTTTGCCGGCATATATGTGGACAGAAGAGCATATCTGGATGAGGAATTTTCTGAATTAAAGACTGGACTGGAAGGTGCCGCAGGAGGCAGCTTTATATCCAGTGACAATGGAAATCTGTATTTTATAAAGTTTTAACCCTTTGGGAGATTATAACAATACTGACACCATTGACAGTACAGTAAATAAAGAGTAAAATATGTGAAAAATGTGTGAAAAGCTTTTGAAATCCGTTGGTTTTTCACACTTTTTTTCATGTAACATTTTATTTATGGGTTGAAATAATTAGATTACCAAAGGAGAGCAAAGGTATGCAGGGTTTAATTCTGGCTGCAGGTATGGGGAAAAGGCTTAAGTTTCTTACAAACAATAATACCAAGTGCATGGTTAAGGTTAATGGAGTGACAATGATTGAGAGAGCACTCCGTATTCTGGATAAGAAAGGCTTATCAAGAATTGTAATAGTAGTTGGATACGAAGGACAGAAGTTAATTGATTATATTGGAACTCTGAATGTGAAGACACCAGTAGTGTTCATCAACAATCCAATATATGATAAGACTAACAATATCTATTCTCTGGCACTTGCTAAAGATTATCTGTGTGCAGAGGATACACTTCTTCTTGAATCAGATCTGGTATTCGAGGAAAGTCTTATTGATGTTCTGCTTGATGATAAGAGAGAGACTCTGGCTCTGGTGGATAAGTTTGAGAGCTGGATGGATGGAACATGTATGGAGCTTGACGATGACGACTGCATCGTTGATTTTATTCCTGGAAAGCATCTTAAGTTTGCGGAGAAGGAAAAGTATTATAAGACAGTTAATATATATAAGTTCAGCAGTCATTTCAGTGCTAATACATACGTGCCATTTCTGTCTGCCTATGAGAAGGCAATGGGCGAGAATGAGTATTATGAGTCAGTAATTAAGCTTATTGCCATGCTTGAGACTAAGGAAATCCGTGCAAAGAGACTGACAGGCCAGAAGTGGTATGAGATAGATAATATACAGGATCTTAATATTGCTGAGTCTCTGTTTGCAGACAGTGATGATGATAAGCTGGACAAGATTAACAGAAGATATGGTGGATTCTGGAGATATCCGGGATTAAAGGATTTCTGTTATCTTGTTAATCCATATTATCCACCAGAAAAGCTTAACGAGGAGATAAAGTCTAATTTCGAGACACTGATTGCCCAGTATCCATCTGGTATGGAGGTTAATTCTCTTCTTGCAGCCAATAATTTCGGAATAAGACAGGAATATGTTCTTGTTGGAAATGGTGCAGCTGAGCTTATTAAATCTCTGATGGAACATTTCACAGGTAAGCTTGGATGTATATATCCAACATTCGAGGAGTATCCTAACAGATATGATAAGTCAATGATTGTGGGATACAGACCTGAAAAGGAAGGCTTCAGATACGATGCAGATGATATTATAAAGTTCTATACCGATAATGCTGTTGATAATCTGATTCTTATTAATCCTGATAATCCAAGTGGTAATTATATTCCATTGGATGGACTTAAGAAATTAATTGACTGGTGCAAGAGCAAGGGAATAAAACTTGTTATTGATGAAAGCTTTGTGGATTTTGCTGACATTCCTGAAGGAGCAGCCGTTAAGGATCTGTCTTTACTGGATGATAACATATTAGAATCTTACAGTGAACTGTATGTGGTTAAGAGTATATCTAAATCATACGGTGTGCCTGGTGTGAGACTTGGTATTCTGGCAAGCAGTAATACAGATGTTATTGCTGACATGAAGAAGGATGTTGCCATATGGAATATCAATTCATTTGGTGAATTCTACATGCAGATTATGGAGAAGTACAATAAGGATTATGCAGCTTCTTTAGTTAAGTTAAGAGCTGCAAGAGCAAAGCTTGTACAGGGACTTGAGAGTATTCCATATATTAAGGTGTTCCCATCCCAGGCAAATTATGTTATGTGTGAGCTTTCTGGAATTACAGGTCATGAGTTGTGCTGTATATTGTTAAAAAAGGACATACTTATTAAAGACCTTACCAAGAAGGTGGGTGACGGAAAACAGTATATAAGGCTTGCAGTAAGAGACGAGAAGGACAATGACGCTCTTGTAGCAGCATTAAAGGAAGTTGAAGTAAGATAAGGTTTAGTGGGGTAACAAAGGATAATGGATAATTTAAAGAAGGCACAGGAAGCTAACAGATATACCATGAGAAAGCTTCATGAGGTGTGCCATAAATATGGAATTAAGTATTATTATGATTCAGGTGCTCTTATCGGGGCTGTAAGACACAAGTCATTCGTTCCATGGGATGATGATATAGATGTGGCATTTACCAGGGAAGAATATGAGAAGATTCTTGCAGTACCAGCAGAGGAGTGGGGTGAGGATTTCGTGCTTGTGACAAGCAAGGAGCTTACTCCTGGCGGATTCCTTGATTACACTACAAGACTTGTGAATGTAAGAGATGAAGTTCCTGTAAAGACATTTGACAAATGTATAAGCAAGTGTCTTGATAAATGCAGGAACAGGATGTGCATTGATTTCTTCATTCTGGATAATGCATATGACAGCGATTTCAAACAAAAGATATTAAAGACAAGACTTACATTCGTATATGGAATGGCAATGGGACACAGGGACAGCATTGACCTCTCTGAGTATTCAGGCATTTCAAAGGTTGTTGTAGCTGTGCTTGCCGCAGTGGGAAAGCTGTTCAGCCTGAATTATCTGTACAGAAGATATGAGAAGTTAAGCCGCTCTGTAAAGGGCAGTACAGGCAGATATTTCTACAGCAATTATCCAATTAACCTGATTGGAATTACGCTTAAGAAAGAATGGTTTAAGGATATTGTATCTGTTCAGGTGGATGACGATTACTTTGATGCGCCTGCATGCTTTGATGAGGTGTTAAAGGCACAGTATGGTGATTACATGCAGCTTCCACCAGTTGAGAAGCAGGTTCCCGACCACGTGATTGTATAGATAGGAGAACATGTGAAGGTATTAGATAAGGTTAAAGGCGTTTCAAGAGATCTGATAGACAGTATGCTGGGGCTTATTGCCATGAATGGCGTTATCCAGCTCCTTCTGTATCCATGCTTTCAGAGGCAGCTGGGTACAGACAGATTCGGACAGGTGTTAACTCTTCTGTCAATCGTGTCTATTATGGGTTCTACATTCGGTGTGGCAGCTAATTATTCCAGAATGGTGGCAAGGACTAAGAACATTGACTGTAATGGGGATTATAACAGATTTCTTCTGTATATTGCAGTTCTTTGCATACCAGTGTCCCTGGCAGGCCTTATGTGGCTGGGAGATGGTTCTGTCCTGATGTTTCTGGGATTTTTTGCACTTATGGTTGTAACTGTTCTTAGATATTACAGTGATGTAGAATTCAGGCTTAATGTTAATTACAGAGGCTTTCTGTTATATTATATTCTCGTATCTGTGGGGTATGTTGTTGGAATAATTCTTTTTCCTGTTACTCACTCATGGATTGCAGCTATGCTTATTGGTGAGGCTCTGGCAGTAGGATTTGTTGTAATTAAGGGCTCTCTGTACCGCAAACCTGTATTTAGGAAGTCCGATTATTACAAGGATAACATGAAGTCTGTTATAATATTGTCTCTTACCGAGCTTATTGCAGCCGTAATTCTCAATGCTGACAGGCTTATGCTTCAGGCAATTGCAGGAGGAGTGGCTGTTACCATATTCTATGCCGCAACGCTGGTTGGAAAGATGATATCACTGGTTTCCATGCCTCTTAACGGGGTTATCATGGGGCATCTGGCAAGATTTAATGGAAAGCTTAAGGGCAGCACATTCCTTAAGCTGTGTATGGCTGTTATTGCAGGAGGCGCAGTGCTTAATGTACTTTGTGTCGGGGTATCCATGGTATTTGTAATGATTATGTACCCTGATATATATAGTGATGTAAAGCCTTATCTGTGGGTTGCCAATGCAGGCCAGATATACTATTTCCTTTCTAATACACTTACTGTTGTGCTTTTAAGATTTACTGATGAAAAGTACCAGCTGTATATTAATATTGTGTATATGATAATGTTCGTTGTTCTGGCAGTTCCCATGACATTTGCATGGAAAATATGGGGAATGGCATGGGCACTTCTCATTGTTAATCTGATTAAGATTGTGGCAGTAATGGTAGTGGGAAAGATGAAGCTGCCAAAGAATTAATCCGTCAAAGAATTAATCTGGCATAGGCAATGATTTGGCACACACATCATAATATCTGAATAATAATGATATTCTGATGAATAATAAATAGTAGTAACTAGTAGACCATCACAGTCGTAAATGGCTGTAGATGGTCTTTTTCATAAAAATTTCACATTTATTATGTTGAAAAAAATCAGACGTGTGATAGAATTGCGGGAGTTGCATTGCAACGAAGAAATTCATAAAGCAGTGGGCTGATAGTAGTATGTATGAGAAAGGTGCAGGCAGTGAATAGCAAAGAATATAACGAAAAAAAAGAACTCTTAATAAAATTAGAATATATATTTGGGATGCTTCTTGCCATGGCTCTGTGGGGAGCTATGACATGGGGGTATTATATCCAGCATGGCAAGGTGTTGCAGCTGCTGATTGTAGTGGTTGTATATGCGGTGTTTGGTGTGGTATATGCTCTAAGCAAGAATCTGATTGGGAAGTTTAACAGTCAGCTTATGTTCTTATCAGTGCAGCCGGTTGCGCTGTCAGTTGCAATTATTTTTTCTTCTGTCAAGACCATTGATTTTTCTGGAGACCTGGTTTACTGGGTATTTTCTGTTCTCCCTTTTGCATTGTATTTTATTATATGTGGATGTATTTCCTTCATTAATGGTGACACCGTCATGGGGCAGTGGTTTAACAGGGAAAAATTCATTATTCTTGTTATTGGTGTTGCAATTGCCATGAGATTTCCTTTTATTGAAATGATGCAGAGATGGGATTCGGGAGAGTACTACTGGAGATTCAGCCAGGCTGTGCAGCAGTTTACTTTCACTGATTTTGAAGAATACAGAGGATTGTTCTGTATATGTAAACATCCAACCATGATGTTTTCTCTTATATATCTTGCTGGGGAGCTGCTTTTTCCTGAAAGAATAATTGGCGTGTCATTAACCAGTTATTGTGTTACAGCTGTGGCATTGTGGTGTATCTACAAGATTATATTAAGGATAGTTAAGGGCACATCTGAAAAAAATGCTGCTATCTATACATTTATTATATCTCTGGCACCACTGTTCTACAGTACTGCCACATATTTTAACCCGGATTATGCTCTTGGATGTTTCTTCATGATGGCATTGTATGGATTTATATATAATAAGCCATTAATTGCAGGTGTAGCCAGCCTTATGTGTTTCCAGACGAAAGAGACAGGAATTGTGATAGTATTTGGTCTGGTTGTGGGAACATTTATAAGGCATATAACAAGTGGTAAAGGAACTTCTGCAATAAAGAAAATTGCTACAGATGGATGTCTGTATACAACTCTTGTATCTACTATTCTTCAGTTATGGTATATGAAGACTATTGGCGGAGTGTCCCAGTGGACCCAGTATGGAGAGGAAAATACAGGAATCAAGTGGAATAGTAACGGAACTAATTGTCTGGGATTTAATATCACCCATATAGTTACTAAGTTAAAGCAGCAGTTCATTCTTAATTTTAACTGGCTTATTGTGGTAATTATTCTGGTGTGTGCCATAGTCCTTATTGTATATGGCATCAGGGATAAAAAGAAGAGAGAGAAAAATGAATATATACACTGTATTATAGCGTCGTTAGTTGCATTTGTGGCATTTTCATGTCTCTATATTACGGCACCTATGGCAAGGTATAACGTGGTGGGAGATATTCTGTTGTATTTAATTGCCATATATGTTGTGGAGAGAGTGAGAAAGGTAGTTAAGGTAAGAAAAGAGATTGTGGCTTTAAGAGCAGGGCAGGCTGCGGTTGGAGTGCTTCTTGCAGTACAGTGTTTTATAACAATAGACCCTTTTACACTGCTTAGTTTTATTAATCTTGATACAGACAGTGTAACAATGTGTTATACTGGAGATAAGAACATACCTGTTGGGGATATTTTTTACGGGGATTACCTGATATACAACACCCAGTATACCTATATTGACAGGGCTTATGACTATATTCTTAAGGAAACAGGGTATGAAGCTGACTGGAATATTATAATTCCAACATCTAATGGTAATTTTATTAATGGTAATATGTACCGTCTGAACTGGGATGATAAAAGGAAGAGAAGAGTGTTCTATACTAACGGGAATACCGTGGAAATGAGTGATTACATTCTTACAGAGGATCTGTACCAGTTTGCAAGGCAGTCAAGCGACAAGGTTCTGCTGATAGTAAACCCTTACTATAAAGGCATTGATAATGAAGCTGCGATAAATGAAGCGTTAGAATATTACAACCTTGTTGACCAGGGAAGATACTCAAGTATACAGGGATGTATATATTATTATGTGCTGGAGAGGTGATTTGCAGTTTCACTCATATTTTGTAACATAGAGTATAATATTCACTCATATTTTTGTGATATATGGCGTAATATTCCCTCATATTTTTGTAACCAAAGGTAAGATATTCCCTCATTTTTGCGTAAATATGTTGATATTTCCTGTAATTGAACATATAATATAATTACAGAATGTCTGATGATAGCGGGGTGTTGTTGTGTATTTAAAGAGAAAAATTGATGAATATCTTAAAGAATGGGGAGCCAGCTCAGATAGAAAACCTCTTGTGGTAAAAGGACCAAGACAGGTTGGAAAAACAGAAAGTATACGTCGTTTTGCAAAGGGTAATTATGATGAAGTAATTGAGATAAATTTTGTTGAAGAGCCAAAATATAAAATGATAATCAGTGATGGATATAAGGCGGAAGACATAATCAGGAATATATCACGTATTGATCCATCTAAGCATTTCATAGAGGGGAAGACTCTTATTTTCTTTGATGAGCTGCAGGAATTTCCTGAAATTGCAACATCACTTAAGTTTTTCTTTCAGGATGGACGTTTTGATGTTATATGCAGTGGCTCGCTCCTTGGAATTAATTACAAGAGAATAGAGAGTAATAGTGTTGGATATAAAACAGATTATGAAATGTATTCTATGGATTTTGAAGAGTTCTTGTGGGCAAAAGGGTATTCTTGTGAAACTGTAAATGAGATGCTCGACCATATGAATGAACTTGTGCCATTTAATGAACTGGAGCTGTCTGTTTACCATGGATTGTTTATGGATTACTGCATCCTGGGGGGAATGCCTGCTGTAGTCCGTAATTATATTGCTACTGGAACATTTGAAGGATCATTAATGACACAGCGTCAGCTTATATCTGATTACAGGGAAGATATAAGAAAGTATGCACAGGGAATGGACCAGACAAGAATACTCAATGTCTTTGACCAGATTCCACCTCAGTTGTCCAGGGATAATAAGAAGTTTCAGTTAAGTAAGGTGGCTTCAGGTGCAAGGTTTAAGGATTACAGAGGATGTATTGAGTGGTTGAAGGATGCCGGAATTGTTAATGTGTGCTATTGTCTTAATTTTCCCGAACTACCGTTGAAAGGAAATTATGATGAGACGAAATACAAATTATACTTTGCTGATACGGGATTACTTGTAGCAATGCTGGATGAGGAAGCGCAGGTTGACCTGAGAGCAAATAAGAATCTTGGAGTGTATAAAGGTGCATTGTATGAAAATATTGTAGGAGAGGCATTGGTAAAAAGCGGCTGTGGATTGTATTATTACAAACGTGATGATTCTACGCTTGAGGAGGATTTCTTCGTAAGGACAGCAAACAATCTTGTTCCCGTTGAAGTGAAAGCAACCAATAGTAAATCCAAATCTCTTTCCACACTGATTAACAGTGAAAAATACTCTGATATAACATATGGCTTGAAATTAATAAATGGCAATGTTGGATGTGTAAACAATATATATACATTTCCGTATTTTTGTGCATTTTTAGTTAAAAAATATCTGAGTCAGAGGAAGTAACGTGTATAGAGGAAGATGTATAATGACACGCAAAGCAGGAGGTAAAAAGATATTGATTAGATTTGCTGTGATTGGTTCCGGGTGGAGAAGCCTGTTTTATGTAAGAATTGCAAGAGCGTTGCCAGATATGTTTGAACTGACAGCATTACTTTGCAGAGGGCAGGAGAAGGCTGACAGGATACAGAAGGAGTACGGGATTCATACTACCACAAGTGAAGATGAGATAATTGCGTCAAAGCCAGATTTTGTCGTTAGTGCAGTGAATAAATCCAGTATGAGTGATGTGGTAAGATACTGGGCAGCTAAGGGAATTCCTGTTCTGTCAGAGACTCCTGCGGGACTTGATATTGATACACTTAAAGCTATCAGGCAGGATGTGGAAAATGGAGCCAGAATCCAGGTGGCTGAGCAGTATTTTCTCTATCCTTCTATAAAGGCGTTAATTGACGAATGTAAATCGGGAACTATAGGAGAGCCAGTTTCTCTTACCATATCAGCCATGCACGATTACCATGCTGCTAGTGTTATAAGGCGGATGCTTGGCACAGGGCTGGAAGATGTGGCAATAACAGGCAAAACATTTTCCATGAAGGTTACAGATACCAGAACAAGATATGAGGTGCTGACAGAGGGCAGAGTTGTTGAAAAGGAAGAAAAACACCTTATTATGGAGTATGCTGATGGAAAGACTGCATTCTATGATTTTATGTCTGACCAGTACAGAAGTCCTATAAGAAACCGGTACATAAACTTAAGGGGTACAAGAGGCGAGATTATCAATGATACAGTCTATTATCTTGACAAGGATAATCTGGCTGCCTGTAAGAAGTTGGACATAACCAACCCTTATGGATATGCGGGATTGTCGGAGGATGAAGCGGCAATTACAGGAATACTGCTTGGAATGAAAGAGTACGTTGATACAGGAAAAGAAGTGTACCCAATGGATGAGGCTTTGTATGATGCATATATGGGTATTCTGATGTGTGAAGCAGGAAAGCCGGGGTATAAGCAGGTTAAGGGGTCATCTGGAGATATATTATAAGAAGGTTCTTGAAGAAAAAAGAGTGGGATAAGGCAATGGATGAGCAATTAGAAGTAGCATTAAAGGGTGGAGAATTTAAACGTCTTCTGGAAAGTTTTTTCTCGGATATAAAGAAGAAGTATGATTTAAAGAAGGTTGATATTGAAGTGTTGTTCTTTCTGTCACAGTGCAGTGATGATGATACTCCTACTGACATATATAGACGCTTGAAATTAAACCGTGGACACGTTTCCCAGGCGATAGATAATCTGTGCAGGCGTAAGTATATTACTGCGATTCCTGATGCGGAGGACAGAAGGTACACGCATTATAAGGTTACCAAGGAATCAAGGAAGATTATAGAAGAGATTTCTGAAGCAAGAAGGGAGATGGATGAACAGTTATTCAAGGGTATTACCAGGGAAGAACTGGAGACATACAAGAAGACTACGGAGAAGATTTATAGAAATATAGCAGAGATGCTTAAGTGACTGGCAATTGTGAAGGAGGGATAAAAAAAATAAAATATATATAAACAGTGTTGACAAAATGAAATATGGCGATATAATACTTTAAAAATAAACAATTTAAAATTAATCTTTAATGCTTCCCAGGAAGCTTTATTTTTTAAAGTTCCATTAGCACTCACAGACAACAAGTGCTAACAGAAACATTGGGATTAGGGAAAGGCAGGTAGTTAATATGAAGTTAAAACCATTAGGTGACAAGGTTGTATTAAAGTACAAGGAGGCAGAGGAAAAGACAAAGTCAGGTATTATTCTGCCAGACAGTGCCAAAGAAAAGCCACAGGAAGCAGTTGTTATTGCGGTGGGCCCAGGAAAAGAAGAGAATGGAAAGACAATTCCAATGCAGGTTAAGGAAGGCGATACAGTTATCTGTTCCAAGTATGCAGGTACTGAAGTAAAGATTAATGATGATGAAGAGTATGTAATTCTCAGCCAGAATGACATTATTGCAGTGGTTGAATAAAAATATAATATTATGTGAAAGAAGGAAACGGATATGGCAAAGGAAATTAATTATGATATTGATGCAAGAAAGAAAATGGAAAATGGTGTTAACAAATTAGCTGATACAGTTAAGGTAACACTTGGACCTAAGGGAAGAAATGTTGTACTTCAGCAGTCTTATGGAACACCACTTATTACAAATGATGGTGTTACTATCGCAAAAGATATTGAACTTGAAGACAGTTATGAAAACATGGGTGCCCAGTTAGTTAAAGAGGTTGCTACCAAGACTAATGATATTGCCGGAGATGGTACAACAACAGCTACTGTCCTTGCACAGGCAATGGTTAATGAAGGAATGAAGAATGTAGCCGCAGGCGCAAATCCAATCATATTAAGAAAAGGTATGAAGGTAGCAGCTGATGCAGCTGTTGAGGCAATTGAAGAGATGAGCAAGCCAGTAACAGGAAAAGACCACATTGCAAAGGTAGCTGCTATATCAGCAGGAAACAGTGAAGTTGGAAATATGATTGCAGATGCAATGGAGAAGGTCGGAGAGAATGGAGTAATCACTATTGAAGAATCAAAGACCATGAATACTGATATTGATGTAGTAGAAGGAATGCAGTTTGATAATGGTTACCTGTCTTCTTATATGTGTGACGATAAGGAAAAGATGACTGCCAATATGGAAAACCCATATATTCTTATCACAAATAAAAAGATATCAAACATTAAGGATATTCTCCCTATACTTGAGCAGACAGCACAGTCAGGAAAGCAGCTTCTTATAATTGCTGATGATGTTGAAGGAGAAGCTCTTACTACACTTATTGTTAACAGGCTCCGTGGTACTTTAAAGGTTGTTGCGGTTAAGGCACCTGGATATGGTGATAACCGTAAAGATCTCCTTGCTGATATTGCAGTTCTTACAGGCGGACAGGCTGTACTGGATGATCTTGGTATGGAGCTTAAGGATGTTACATTTGATATGCTTGGACGTGCTAAGTCTGTTAAGGTCACAAAGGATTCAACTGTAATTGTTGACGGAGAGGGCGATAAGTCAGCTATCAGTGACAGAATAGAGAGCATTAAGAGACAGGCAGCAGAGACAACATCTGATTATGACCGTGACAAGTTAATGGACAGAATTGCCAAGATGGGTGGCGGTGTGGCAGTTATCCGTGTTGGTGCTGCAACAGAGTCAGAGATGAAAGAAGCAAAGTACCGTATTGAGGATGCTTTAAATGCAACAAGAGCTGCAGTTTCAGAAGGAATTATAGCAGGCGGCGGCTCTGCATATATCCATGCCCAGAAGAAGGCTGAGGAAGCAGCCAAGAAGCTTGAAGGCGATGAGAGAACAGGAGCTGGAATCGTTATCAAGGCTCTTGAGGCTCCATTATATGCAATAGCAGAAAATGCAGGACTTGATGGTGCTGTTATTGTCAATAAAGTAAAAGAGAGTGAAGATGGAATTGGATTCAATGCACTTGATGAAACATATGTTGATATGATGAAGGAAGGAATTATAGACCCTGTCAAGGTTACAAAGAGTGCCCTTATGAATGCAGTAAGCGTTTCATCAACTCTTCTTACAACAGAAGCTGCTGTTGCTGATATTAAAGAGGCAGCTCCAGCCCCAGCAGCAAATCCTGATATGGGATATTAATAATACATATATTTATATTACGCAGGTATATTTAACGGCAGTAAGCCGTGTACCTCTAAAAAGGCAGTGCCAGCCTGTGGACAATAATAGTACGTCCGCAGACTGGCATTTTTGACACAGACAGAAAGGAACACATAATGAAAGATAAAAATAATGAAATAGATGTTTTAAAGCTTAGCAATGAGCTGACAATAAGAAGATATTTATTCAATAAAGAGCAGATAAGCCGGGTGCTTAGTGCACCAGATTACATAGCATTAAATATTATCAGAGAGACAGAGACAAATGAACAGATATATTCCGGGAGAACATATCTTAAGGATCTGGCAGAAAAAATGCAGCTGTCAATGCGCCAGATATCAAAGATGATTGGGAATCTGAAAGAACGTGGACTTGTGGTATGGTCCCATGATGGAAATGGAAGTGAAGGAACCTATGTCACTATCACAGAATCCGGTCAGCAGCTTTTGACTCAGCAGCAAAAAATACTGGAAGAATACTATGGTAATGTCATAGATAAGTTTGGAAAAGATAATCTGATACAGTTGCTGAATCTGATGAAACAGCTGGAAACTGTCATGAGCAGTGAAGTTGAAAGAATGGGGGTGCCTAAGGAAGATGATAGAACAATTGAATGACTGTGTTGAAAAGTGGCAGAATATCTGCCAGAAAAATGACAGCATATCACCACGACTGTATGACGAATACGGTGTGAATCTGGGGCTTCGTGATGAAAAAGGAAATGGCGTGCTTACAGGGCTTACTAATATTTCCAAAATATCCTCATCAAAGATTGAGAATGGTCAGAAGATTCCAGATGACGGAAAGCTGTGGTACCGTGGATACAGGGTGGAAGATCTGATTGATTCATTAGGAGAGATGGAACCTGGATTTGAAAAAATAGCATATCTTCTGTTGATGGGTGAACTTCCAGATAGCGAACAGGAGAGAGATTTTGCAGAACTGATAGGTGAATGCAGGGAATTACCGGCTAATTTTACCAGGGATGTTATTATGAAGGCACCATCAGAGGATATAATGAATTCCATGACAAGGAGTATTCTTACACTTGAGTCATATGATGAGAATGCAAAGGATACAAGTGTGCCTAATGCGTTAAGGCAGTGCATCCAGTTAATCAGCCAGTTTCCTCTTCTGGCTGTATATGGGTATAATGCGTACAATCATTATGAAAATCATGCAAGTATGATTATTCATAATCCTGACAGCAAATTGTCCACAGCAGCTAACCTTCTGATGATGTTAAGACCAGACCAGCATTATACGGAGACGGAAGCAAAAGTACTTGATACAGCTTTAATTCTGCATATGGAACATGGCGGAGGCAATAACTCTACCTTCACAACAAGGGTTGTTACATCTTCCGGCTCAGACACATATTCTACAATTGCAGCTGCAATGTCATCACTTAAGGGACCAAAGCATGGCGGCGCAAATATAAAAGTAATGGAGATGATGGAAGACATCAGGAACCATGTATATGACTATGGTGACAAGGATGAGGTGCGTGCATATCTGTCAAAGATTCTTGATAAGGAGGCCTTTGATGGTAAGGGGCTTATATATGGAATGGGACATGCCATTTACTCTATGTCAGACCCACGGGAAAGAGTCTTTAAGAAGTATGTAGAGAAGCTGGCAAGGGAAAAGCACCGTGAAGATGACATGCTGCTTTATCAGAATATAGAGGAGACCGCTCCGGAACTTATTGCAGAAAAGAGACATATTTTCAAGGGAGTAAGTCCAAACATTGACTTTTACAGTGGGTTTGTGTATGACATGCTTGGAATTCCAAGGGAACTATACACAGCAATATTTGCAGTTGCAAGAATCGTGGGGTGGAGTGCCCACAGAATTGAAGAACTGATTACCAGCAATAAGATTATACGTCCGGCATATATGAGTGTTATGGATGAAATTAATTAATCTGTACTGTGAAACAGCATAATTGACAAAGAGCCGGGTTGGATATATAATTTCTTAGAGTATGTGTACTCGGGAAAGTGTGCCTATTTTTCATGTGACTGTCTGCTTTGAGCGAAAGCAGATGGTTCTTGCCCAACAAGTCGCTCAGAAATGAGGATTATGATGAAGAAAACAGCGTTGATAATGGCAGGAGGAAAGGGAGAGAGATTCTGGCCAAGAAGCCGTGTAAATCTTCCTAAGCAGTTCTTATCGTTGACAGATGACGGAAAGACAATGATTCAGCTGACAGTGGAGAGAATCAGTCCATTAGTTGACATTAAAGATGTGTATATTGCAACTAATGAGAATTATAGAGAATTAGTAAAGGAACAGCTTCCGGGACTTCCAGAAGAGAATATTCTGTGTGAGCCGGTTGGAAGAAATACCGCACCATGTATCGGACTTGGAGCCGTACATGTTGCCAGTAAGTATGAGGATGGGGTAATGATTGTGCTTCCATCGGATCACCTCATTAAGAATAATGATATCTTTAAGGATACATTTGTTAAAGCCTGTGAGGTGGCTGAAAGTGGCAGCAATCTTGTTACTGTAGGTATTACGCCTAACTATCCTGAGACAGGATACGGATATATTAAGTATAACAAAGATGCTTGTAATAACGGAAGTTACCCTGTTGAGAAGTTTGTTGAGAAGCCTGACCTTGAGACAGCGAAGTCATACCTTGCTGATGGAACATACCTGTGGAATTCAGGAATGTTTGTGTGGAAGGTATCAACAATTCTAAACTGCTTTAAGGAGTTTATGAATTCCACATACAATGGTCTGTTAAAGATTAAGGACAGCATCGGAACAGATGATTACCAGAAGGTTCTTAATGAGGAGTTCCCTAATCTGGAATCACAGTCTGTAGACTATGGAATTATGGAGAAGGCTTCTGATATCTATACACTGGCTGGTAATTTTGGCTGGGATGATGTAGGCTCATGGCTTGCTGTAGGAAGAATTAAAGCTAACGACAGCGAGGGAAACGTTATTAACGGTAATGTGGTAGCGGTTAATACTAAGGACTGTATAATTGAGGGTTCTGAGAAACTTATTGCAACAGTTGGTTTAAGAGACATAATTGTGGTAGATACTAAAGATGCCACACTTATCTCAACCAAGGAGAACGCCGGGGAGATTAAGAAGGTTCTTGCACAGTTAAGAGAAGATGGCAATACACAATATTTATAATGCCACATATTTGGAGGATAGATTATGAAAAATGCGTTAATCACAGGTATTACAGGACAGGATGGTTCATATCTGGCAGAACTTCTTCTTGAGAAAGGCTATAATGTATATGGCCTTATGAGAAGAAAGAGCGTTGTGGACTATGGCAATGTTGATCACATAAAGGATAAGATTAATTTCATATATGCTGATATGCAGGATATTGTGTCATTAGTTAATGCCATGAAGATTTCACAGGCTGACGAGGTATATAATCTTGCAGCCCAGTCGTTTGTTGCAACATCATGGGATACTCCATGTACTACTGCTGATATTGATGCAGTTGGTGTTACTAATATGCTTGAGGCAATCAGAATGGTAAAGCCGGAGTGCAGATTCTATCAGGCTTCTACTTCAGAGATGTTTGGTAAGGTTCAGGCTATTCCACAGGATGAGACAACGCCATTCTATCCAAGAAGCCCATATGGAGTAGCAAAGCTTTACGGACACTGGATTACAAGAAATTACAGAGAAAGCTACAATATGTATGCATGTTCAGGAATTCTCTTTAACCATGAGTCAGAGAGAAGAGGTAAGGAATTCGTTACAAGAAAGATTACAGATTCTGTGGCAAGAATAAAGTATGGTATTCTTGACCATGTTGAACTTGGTAATCTGGATGCAAAGCGTGACTGGGGCCATTCAAAGGATTATGTTAAAGCTATGTGGCTTTTACTCCAGCAGGATGAGCCAGATGATTATGTTATTGCAACTAATGAGACAAGAACAGTAAGAGATTTTGCCAAGACAGCATTTGCTGCAGCAGGAATAGATGTTGAGTTCGAAGGAGAGGGCGTTAATGAAGTAGGAAAGAATAAGGCAACTGGAAAGGTTGTTGTATCTGTTAATCCTAAGTTCTTCAGACCTGCCGAGGTTGAACTCTTAATTGGCAATCCTGCCAAGGCTGAAGAGAAGCTTGGCTGGAAGAGAGAGATTTCTTTCCAGGAGCTTGTTGAGAGAATGGTTAAGAATGATTTAGCCTTAGTTGAAAAAGAGATTAAAGTATCAAAACTGTAAAAACAATAAAATTTGCACTCATATCTTAAATAGCATAGGGGTGCAAATTTTTGATGTAGAAATGAGGCGTTGATGAAGGCTTTAGTTGTTGGCGGTGGAGGATTCGTAGGCCCCTATCTTGTGAAGCATCTTAAGGAAGAGCAGGGGATGGAAGTCTATGTCACCAAAACTGAAAAAGAGACTCTTGATATGGATTGTTCGGGAATATACGACCTTGATATTCTTGAGCTTAACCAGGTTACACAGCTTCTTAATAAGATAAGACCAGATTATATATTTCACCTTGCAGCCCAGTCATCCGTTGCTTATTCATGGAAGAATCCTGGGCTTACAATTGATGTTAATATCAAAGGCTGTGTTAACCTTCTGGATGGAGTAAGAGCGCTGGATTATAAACCAAGAGTGCTTCTTATTGGCTCAGGAGAGGAGTATGGGCATATCAAGGATGGGGAATGTCCTATTGTTGAGGATAATGTATTACGTCCCGGCAATATATATGCAGCCACCAAATCCTGCCAGAACATGCTGGGAAAGATATATTTTGATGCCTATGATATGGATGTGATGATGGTAAGGGCGTTTAACCATATTGGTCCTAACCAGACACCTGTATTCGTGGTTGCAGATTTCTGCAAGCAGGTTGCTGATATTGAAAATGGACTGGCAGAGCCTGTTATATATGTGGGAAACCTGAGCGCCAGAAGAGATTTCACTGATGTAAGAGATGTTGTCCGGGCTTATGCCATGCTGGTTAAAGATGGCAAGAGGGGGGAAACCTACAATGTGGGAAGAGGACATGCAGTTGCTATTCAGGAAATTCTTGAAAGAATAGTTGCCCTGTCAGATAAGGATATTGAAGTAAGGGTTGATGAAAGCAAGTTAAGACCTGTGGATGTACCTATTATTGAGCCTGATATTACTAAAATCAGGGAGACAGTTGGATGGGAGCCTGAGATTGAATTAGAGACTACACTTAAGGAAACCCTTGAGTACTGGCGCAGGGAAACTAAGATAAACCCATAAAGAATGGAGATTAACATGAAAACAGTAATTTTAGCAGGTGGATTCGGAACAAGAATCAGTGAGGAAAGTCATTTAAAACCAAAGCCAATGATTGAGATTGGTGGTAAGCCAATTCTCTGGCATATTATGAAGGAATATTCAAGCTATGGATACAACGATTTTATCATATGCTGTGGCTACAAGCAGTATGTGATTAAGGAGTGGTTTGCAGATTATGCCCTTCATAATTCAGATGTTACCTTTGACTTTACCAAAGGCGGACAGATGACAGTGCATAACAATTTCTCAGAGCCATGGAAGGTAACACTGGTAGATACAGGACTTAATACAATGACAGGCGGACGTGTTAAGAGAATCCAGCCATATGTAGGTAATGAGACATTTATGCTTACCTATGGTGACGGTGTGTGTGATATTAATATTAATGACCTGGTGAAGTTCCATGAGTCCCATGGTAAGATTGCTACTATGACAGCGGTTACAGTAGGACAGAGATTTGGTGTGCTTGATATAGACAGTGATAACACAATTAAGTCTTTCAGGGAAAAACAGACATCAGATGGAAGCCGTATCAATGCCGGCTACATGGTTCTCGAACCAGAGATTTTTGATTTTATTGACGGGGATTCAACTGTATTTGAGAAGGAGCCTCTTGAAAAATGTGCCCAGCTTGGACAGTTAAAGGCATTTAACCACAACGGTTACTGGCAGTGTATGGATACCAAGAGAGAGATGGAAAAGCTGGAGGAACTGTGGCAGTCTGGCAAGGCTCCATGGAAGAACTGGGATTAAGTTTTTCGGTGAAGGAGAATGGCAATGGATTTAAGTTTTTATAAGGGTAAGAAGGTTCTTGTTACGGGACATACCGGATTCAAGGGAACATGGCTTTGCAGAATTCTTATTAATGCTGGGGCGCAGGTTACGGGATATTCATTAAACCCTCCAACAGAGCCTAATCTGTTTTCTATGGCTGATGTGGAAAGCAGGATGAATTCTGTTATCGGAGATATAAGAGACCTTGACCATCTTAAGAAGGTATTTGAACAGACACAGCCGGAGATTGTACTTCATCTGGCAGCACAGCCAATTGTGAGAGATTCTTACAAAGATCCTGTATATACCTATG
Source organism: uncultured Eubacterium sp. (assembly GCA_945946665.1). Taxonomy (GTDB): domain Bacteria; phylum Bacillota; class Clostridia; order Lachnospirales; family Lachnospiraceae; genus Lachnospira. The sequence goes on along the minus strand of CAMEWO010000006.1, from coordinate 43,646 downwards.
AAACTAATGTAATGGGTACTGTGAATATATGTGAGTGTGTAAGGCTTAATCCATGCGTTAAGTCTTTCCTGAATGTCACAACTGACAAGGTATATAAGAATAATGAATGGGAATGGGGATACAGGGAGAATGAGCCTCTGGATGGATTTGATCCATATTCCAACAGCAAGTCATGTTCAGAACTTGTAACCCACAGCTATATCAATTCATTTTTTAACAATATGGATCTGGCAGTTTCTACAGCCAGGGCAGGAAATGTTATCGGTGGCGGTGATTTTGCCAATGACAGAATTGTTCCTGACTGCGTAAGGGCAGCTATTGAGGGAAAGGATATTATAGTGAGAAATCCACATTCCACAAGACCATACCAGCATGTGCTGGAGCCTCTGGCAGCCTATTTGATAATTGCCCAGAAACAGTTTGAAGATAAGAAATATGCAGGTTTCTATAATGTGGGACCAGATGAGACAGACTGCGTTACTACAGGAAAACTTGTAGATACATTCTGTGCCAAATGGGGTGAGGGTATTAAGTGGATTGACCGCTATGATGGAGGCCCTCATGAGGCTAATTTTCTTAAGCTTGACTGTTCAAAGCTTAAGACTACATTTGGATGGAAGCCAAGATGGAATTTTGATACTGCCATTGAGAAATCAGTGGAATGGTCAAAGGTGTATGCTGCAGGCGGAGATGTTGTGGCATGTATGGACAAAGAAATTCAGGAGTTTTTTAACTAGGAGGAAGCAATGTTCGAGAATAAGAATGAATCACAGGCAAGAGAAGAGATACTTTCAATGGTTGATGAGTACTGTAAGAAGTACCACAACAATAAGGAGTACAAGGAAGGAGACAGAATCCCTTATGCAAGCCGTGTATACGACAGTAAGGAGATGATGAATCTGGTGGATTCAGCACTGGAGTTCTGGCTGACATCAGGAAGATATACTGAGCAGTTTGAAAAACAGCTGGGTGAGTATCTTAATGTTAAGTATGTATCGGTAGTTAACTCAGGTTCATCTGCCAACCTTAATGCTTTCATGGCTCTTACTTCTCCGCTGTTAGGTGACAGAAGAATTAAGAGGGGTGACGAAATTATTACTGTGGCAGCAGGATTTCCTACAACAATCACACCTGCAATCCAGTATGGTGCAGTGCCTGTATTCGTAGATGTTACAATTCCACAGTACAATATTGATGTTACTAAACTGGAGGGAGCATTATCAGATAAGACTAAGGCAGTTATGATTGCCCACACCCTGGGTAATCCATTTGACCTTGGGGCAGTTAAAGAATTCTGTGATAAGCACAACCTCTGGCTTGTGGAGGACAACTGTGATGCCCTGGGCTCAAAGTATACAATCAACGGCGAGGAGAAATTTACCGGAACAATCGGTGATATTGGAACAAGCAGCTTCTACCCACCTCATCATATGACTATGGGTGAAGGCGGTGCTGTATACACTAACAATCCTCTTCTTAACAAATGTATCCGTTCTTTCAGGGACTGGGGCCGTGACTGTGTATGCCCATCAGGGGTGGATAATATGTGCGGTCACAGATTTGACAGACAGTATGGTGAGCTGCCACTGGGATATGACCATAAATATGTATATTCTCATTTCGGATATAACCTTAAGGCAACAGACATGCAGGCTGCTGTAGGCTGTGCCCAGCTTGAGAAGTTCCCATCATTCGTTGAGAGAAGAAGACATAATTTTGACAGATTAAAGGCAGCATTAGAGGAAGTTGCAGATAAAATCATTCTTCCAGAAGCCTGTGCTAATTCAAGACCTAGCTGGTTTGGTTTCCTAATCACTGTAAGAGAGGGAATTGACAGAAAGCAGGTTGTTAAGTATATAGAAGATCACGGCGTACAGACAAGAAATCTCTTTGCAGGAAATATTATCAAGCATCCATGCTTTGATGAAATGAGAGCTTCTGGTGAAGGCTTCAGAGTGTATGGCGGTCTTGAGGTAACTGACAGAATCATGAATGATACTTTCTGGGTTGGTGTATATCCTGGAATGACTGATGAAATGATTGATTTTATGGCTAAAACAATTAAAGAAGCAGTTAATCAGTAGAAACATGTGAGGCAGATTCATAATGAAGAAAGTATATAAAGCAATAGAAAACATATACATGAAATGTGTTGAACTTCTTTTCAGAATTCTGAAAAAGGACCTTACAGACAAGACAAGACAGACATTTAAGGAGTTTCTTCAATTTGGTCTGGTGGGTGTATCTAATACAATCGTTTCATATGCCCTGTATGCCATAACACTTGGAATTCTTATTAATGCAGGACTGTTTCCTTCAATTGATTATTTTATAGCTAACGTGGTCTCTTTCCTGCTAAGTGTTCTCTGGTCATTCTACTGGAATAACAAATATGTATTCAAGGCTGATGATGGTGAGAAGAGAAACATATGGGCGGCATTGTTTAAAACATATTGTTCATATGCATTTACTGGTCTGATTCTCAATAACGTGCTTCTGTATCTTTGGGTATCAGTACTGGGAATTAATAAGATGATAGCACCAATAATTAATCTTATTATTAACATTCCTATTAATTTCTTCATGAACAAGCTGTGGGCTTTTGGGAAGAAATAAATATATTTTGGCGTTTCAAACAGCGCAGAGGTGAGGTGTTTTATGAAGGTAAAGGTATCTGACTATATTGCACAGTTTCTGGTGGATTATGGGATAACCCATGCATTTACGGTAACCGGTGGTGGAGCCATGCATCTTAATGACAGTTTTGGACACCAGAAGGGTCTTACATGTGTGTATAACCATCATGAGCAGGCATGTGCCATTGCTGCGGAAAGCTATGCAAGAATTCATAATAAGATAGCGCTTTTATGTGTGACTACAGGCCCTGGTGGAACTAATGCCATGACAGGAGTTGTAGGAGGATATCTTGATTCTATCCCTATGCTTGTAATATCAGGACAGGTCAGATACGATACAACTGCCAGAAGCACCGGACTTAACTTAAGAGCCATGGGAGACCAGGAATTTGATATTACTAAATCTGCCCAGGCAATGACTAAATACGCCCAGATGGTAATTAATCCAAATGATATCAGATATTGTCTTGAAAAGGCGTTGTACATTGCTACAACAGGAAGACCGGGTCCATGCTGGCTTGATATTCCTCTTAATGTACAGGGAGGAACAGTAGAGACAGAGGAGTTAAGAGGTTTTGATCCTGAGGAATATGAAAATAATCTTCCGCCTCACATTGAAGATTCAACTGTTGAAGCTATTATAGACAAGATTAAGAATGCGAAGCGTCCGGTGCTCTATGCCGGCAATGGAATAAGAATATCAGGAGGATACGACAGCTTTAAAAGGGTTGTTGAGCTGTTGGGAATTCCTGTGGCAACCTGCTGGGACAGCATTGATGCCATATATGATGAACACCCATATTATGTGGGACGTGGCGGAATAATGGGAGACAGAGCCGGTAATTTCGCAGTACAGAATTCGGATCTGGTGCTTTCAATTGGTAACAGATTAAGCATCCGTCAGGTTGGATATAACTGGAAGACATGGGCGAGAGAAGCTTATGTTATTATGAATGATGTAGATGAGGCCGAGTTAAAGAAGCCTACACTTCATGTTGATATGCCTGTATGGGGAGATGCAAAGGAACTTCTCTCAAAGATGGAGAAGGTTCTTGGTGGTATGGAAAAATCAGGTCAGCTTGCAGGTGGTAAGTTATTCCAGAATGAAGAATGGGTTAAGACATGCCAGAACTGGAAGGAAAAATATCCTGTTGTTCTTCCTAAGCATTATGAAGACAAGGACCATGCCAATGTATATGCATTTATTAAAGAATTAAGCAGAAGGCTTGACGAAGGCCAGGTAACTGTTGTAGGTAACGGTTCTGCCTGTGTCGTGGGAAGCCATGGCTATGAGATTAAGAAAGACCAGAGATTCATCATTAATTCTGCTATTGCTTCTATGGGATATGACCTTCCTGCAGCAATCGGAGCTGCTGTGGCTGAGTTTGGAGATGAAGCATTAAATGGCAGGTCTCTTGGAAAGAAAGTCAAGGATATTATTCTTGTAACAGGTGACGGAAGTATCCAGATGAATATACAGGAGCTTCAGACCATTATTCACCACAAGATGCCAATCAAGATATTTATTATAAATAACCAGGGATATCATTCTATAAGACAGACACAGACAAATCTGTTCAATAAGCAGTTTGTGGGTATAGGTCCTGAAAGCGGTGATTTAAGCTTTCCTGATATGGGAAAGATTGTGGCTGCTTACGGATATCCATACTACAGTGCAGACAGTAATGATAAGCTGGAAAAGGCAATTGAGGATACTCTGGCAGAGGATGGTCCTGCTGTATGTGAGATATTTGTATCTACAACACAGAATTTTGAGCCTAAATCATCCACCAAGAGACTTCCAGATGGAACTCTTGTGTCACCTCCTCTTGAAGACCTTGCACCATTCCTGGACAGGGATGAATTCTACAGCAATATGATAATCAAGCCTCTTTCGTAATGAAAGTCATATATAATGGAGAATATAAATTGAAAAGAGCAGTTATAACAGGGCCAACTGGAGCTATTGGAACAGCATTAATACAGTGTCTGTCCCACAACGGGGTACAGGTGGTGGCAGTGGTAAGACCCGGTTCTAAGAGAGCCGGGAGAATACAGGAATCAGATAATGTTAAGGTTGTGTACTGTGACCTTAAGGAACTTAACAGACTGCCTGAACTGATTCCAGAAGGGGCTGATACATTCTATCATTTTGGATGGGATGGCACATTTGGAAACAGCCGTAACAATATGTATGGACAGAATCAAAATGTGCGATATGCGCTGGATGCAGTGGAAGCCGCCCAAGCTTTGGGGTGCTCTACATTTGTAGGGGCTGGATCCCAGGCAGAGTATGGAAGATTTGAAGGGAAGCTTAATGCAGGAGTTCCTGCATTTCCTGAAAATGGATATGGAATAGCCAAGCTGTGTGCAGGACAGATGACCAGAATCGCATGCAGGGAGAAGGGCATAAAGCATATATGGGTCCGTATATTAAGTGTATATGGTCCTTATGACGGGGAAAATACCATGGTTTCCTCTACCATCATTAAACTTCTGAATGGTGAGAAGCCTTCCTGCACCAAGGGCGAGCAGATGTGGGATTATCTGTATTCAAAGGATGCAGCAAAGGCTTTGCTTGCACTGTCAGAAAAGGGAAGAGATGGTCAGGTTTACTGTCTGGGAAGTGGACAGGCAAGACCTCTTAAAGATTACATTGCTGTTATTAGAGATACTGTTGATAAAAGCCTCCCGGTTGGGTTTGGTGAGGTTCCTTATTCAGACAGGCAGGTTATGTACCTGTGTGCTGATATCGAGGATTTGGTGAGAGATACAGGATTTCAGCCTTCCTATACATTTGAGCAGGGAATAGCCGAAACTGTTTCCTGGTGGAAGAATCAGTTGACGAAAGGTCAGGTAGAGTAATGAAAAAGATAAGTATTATGGTGCCATGTTACAACGAGGAAGATAATGTTGTGCCCCTTAGCCAGGCATTAATACAGATGTTTGAAAAGGATCTCCCTCAGTATGATTATGATATTCTGTTCATTGATAATGACTCGACAGATGCAACAAGAGTGAAGTTAAGACAACTCTGCAAGGAAAACAGGAAAATCAAGGCAATATTCAATGCCAAGAACTTTGGCCAGTTTAACTCGCCTTATTACGGAATACTTCAGACTGATGGTGACTGTACTATTCCGGTATGCGCTGATTTCCAGGATCCTATTGACGTAATTCCACGACTGGTGGCTGAGTGGGAGAAGGGCTACAAGATAGTGTGCGCCGTAAAGACTTCCAGCAAGGAAAATAAGATAATGTATTTCCTGAGATCATGCTACTACAAGATTATCAAAAAAATGTCATCTGCTGAACAGATTGAGCATTTTACAGGCTTTGGGTTATATGATAAGTCCTTTGTCCAGGTGTTAAGGGATTTAAAGGACCCGATTCCATTCATAAGGGGAATTGTTGGAGAGCTGGGATTCAAGAAAACTGAGATTGAATATACACAGGCACAGAGAAGAGCAGGAAAGACACATAATAATTTCTTTACTCTCTATGATGCTGCTATGTTGAGCTTTACCTCATATACAAAGATGGGATTAAGGATTGCGACATTTCTGGGAGTAATATGTGGCGGAATAAGTATTGTTGTGGCAATAGTTTATCTTGTATTAAAGCTGATTTACTGGGACAGATTTACAGCAGGTATGGTTCCACTTATTCTTCTTGTATCATTTCTCGGTTCCCTTCAGCTGTTCTTTATCGGACTTATGGGTGAATATATAATAAGTATCAATCAGAGAGTTATGAACAGACCTCTTGTTATTGAGGAGGAGAGAATAAACTTTGATGAGGAGTCCGATAAGGCTTGATTACTACTAAAAAATATGCTACAATCCTTTATTGTTAGCAGGCCGGTGTGGCGGAACTGGCAGACGCACAGGACTTAAAATCCTGCGGGACTTATACTCCCATACGGGTTCGATTCCCGTTGCCGGCATAATTTATGTATGACAGTGAAGTGGCTTATTCACTTTGCTGTCATTTTTAGTTTTAGCTTGAGGTTACATCTGGTACACCGGTTTCTATACATTACGCAAGGATGTACCAGTTGGACATATTACAGATAAAGTATATATGAAAGAGGATGACTGTGACACAGGGAAAAATATCAATAGTTATGCCTGCCTATAATGAGGAGGCTTTAATATATAACAGCATAATGACAACTCTTGAGGTTGTGTCAGACTTTGCAGAAAATATTGAGATTGTTGCTGTCAATGACGGAAGCAGGGACAATACCAGAAAAGAAATAGAAAGAGCCTGCATGAAAGACAGCAGGGTAAAGCTTGTTTCATCTGATAAGAATCATGGAAAGGGAGCTGCAATTATTACAGGGGTTACCATGGCAGATGGGGATTATATAGCATTTCTGGATGCAGACCTGGAACTGCCTCCTGGCCAGCTTAAGGGATTCCTTAAGAAAATGGAACAGTCAAAAGCAGATGTAGTGATAGGCTGCAAATTCCACAAGGATTCCCATATTGTATATCCTCTGAAAAGAAGGATTATGAGCAGATGTTATTATATTATGCTGCTGTTTCTTTTTCATCTGAAGGTACAGGATACCCAGACAGGCATAAAGCTGTTTAGGAGGGAGGCAATCAAGTCTGTGGCCCATCTTGTAAGAACATCGGGATTTGCTTATGATATTGAGCTTCTTGTGGCACTTAACAGGCGGGGATACAGAATTGAGGAGATGCCGGTGGAACTAAAGTATGTCAGGGATAAGGAAGCAAAAAGAATAGGGACCAAAGATGTATTGAAGGTGTTTAAGGATACATTTTCAATATTCAACAGAGTTTACATCAAGAAATACTATGACTGATTCAAATACTCTTTACAATGGTATTGCAGAATTGGTATAATAACATAATGTGATTATCTTAACAAAGGTGGGGGAGTCATGCATTACGATTATCTTATTGTAGGAGCAGGTCTGTATGGCGCAGTATTTGCCAATGAGGCCGCAAAAAAAGGGAAAAAATGTCTGGTTGTGGAGAAGAGAGACCATCTGGCAGGCAATATATATACTAAAGAGATGGACGGAATTAACGTTCATGTGTATGGGGCACATATTTTTCACACTTCTGACAAATTTATATGGGAATATATTAATGAGTTTGCAGAGTTTAATAACTACGTGAATTCACCAATAGCAAGATACAAGGATGAGCTGTACAATCTTCCATTTAACATGAATACCTTCAGCAAGATGTGGGGAATAACTACTCCGGCAGAGGCTAAGGACATAATAGCATCCCAGATTAAGGATCTGGGAATAAGTGAGCCTCACAACCTTGAGGAGCAGGCGCTGTCACTTGTGGGAAGAGACGTGTATGAAAAGCTTGTTAAAGGATATACAGAAAAGCAATGGGGAAGAGACTGTAAGGATCTTCCGGCATTTATTATCAAGAGGCTTCCATTAAGATTTACATATGACAATAATTATTTTAATGACAGGTTTCAGGGAATCCCAATCGGAGGGTATACTGCCATAATTGAGAAAATGCTTTCAAAGGCAGATGTGAGACTTAATACAGATTATCTGGAACACAGAGAGGAACTGGATAGTCTGGCAGATAAGGTAATATATACCGGAATGATTGACAGATTCTATGATTATAAGCTGGGAGTGCTTGAGTACCGTTCTGTCAGGTTTGAAACAGAGAAACTTGAGACTGATAACTTCCAGGGTAATGCAGTTGTTAATTATACAGACAGGGAAGTTCCGTATACGAGAATAATTGAGCACAAGCATTTTGAATTCGGAAAACAGCCTGTAACTATTATATCAAGAGAGTATTCCAGCGAATGGACTAAAGGTGATGAGCCATACTATCCTGTCAACGATGACAAGAATGGTGCTTTGTATGCAAAGTATGAGGAACTGGCAAAGCAGGAGAGTAAGGTTATATTCGGAGGCCGTTTAGGAAGCTACAGGTATTATGACATGGATAAGGTTATAGGAGCTGCTTTGGATATGGTTAGGGAACAGCTGGATTAATCAGTTTAAGAAAAGAGGACTTATATGGCAAAGAAAGATAGTCTGGAGACTTACATAAAGAAGTCACAGAAGGGAGATAAGGACGCATACAGAAAGGTTATTGCAGAGCTTTACAGTGAGATATATAACCTGTCTGCTTTCATATATGAGGATGATGAGACAAGGGAGAAGCTTACAAAGCATCTCTTTATCAAGGCATTCAAGAGCATTGCTGATTTCGACAGCGAAGAGTGCGACATTCATCTCTGGATGGCAAGAGAGGCTACTAAAGAGATATACAATGTTGCTGTTAAGCGTGGGGATGATATGTTCAGTGATGAGATTGAGCAGAGAGATTATTCCTATGAGTCTATAGAGGAGGATGATGAGTTAGGAGAGGCATCTGCCGAATTTAACGAGGCATTTCTCACAGAGGAAGGATTTGACCCTGCTGTAGAATTCGCTGCAAACCTTACAATTGGTGAGAAGATAATATATCTTCTCTATTGTTATGAGGGTTATACCATAGATGAGATTGAGTCAATTATCGAGATTGATTCAAGTTTTATTATGAGTGAAATTGCAGGAATGAGGGATGGAGTTCTTGCGGAATATGCTCCAATCAAGGCTGAGAATGACGGCGTTGTTGAAGATGTTCTTGCAGATAGTGCTATAGCTGCAGGGTATGGCAATGATGACGGTGATGCTGATTCTGAGGATTCAGAGTATGAGTCAGAGGATGAATATGATGAAGATAGTGAGTACGAAGAAGATGATGATTTCTTTGAATCAGAAAGACAAAGCAGGGCAAGGATCATAGCTGACAGGAATAAGAAGAAATATGCCATAGGAAAGTTAAGGCTCACAGAAAAAGAACTTAAGGGACTTATAATCGGTGTAGTGGCAGCAGTAGTTCTTATAATTGTTATTGTGATTGTTGTAGTTGCTTCAGGGCATAATAGAAACAGAAACAACAATGCTGCAACAACAGGGGCTACAAAACCACAGGTAACTAATAATACAACTGCGGAGCCTACAACAGCCCAGGAGGAGACAACCACAGAGGAAGAGACAACTACAAAAAAGAAGGTTCAGCAGGGAACACAGCCACAGGTTGAGATTAATACAACCACAGCGGCACCTGCTACAGAAGCACCAACACCTGCTACGCCAACCAAGGCAACAGCACAAACTCCTGAGCAAAAACCTGTAGTTCCACCAGTGAATAATAATTCGAATAATAATGGTGCAAATGGTGGAAATAATGCAGTTGGTGGAGATGGAAATGCATCCGGAGGAAATAATGCAGCTGGTGGAGATAGCAATACATCCGGAGGAAATAACGCAGCTGGTGGAGGTAGCAATACATCCGGAGGAAATAACGCAGCTGGTGGAGGTAGCAATACATCTGGAGGAAATAATGCAGCTGGTGGAGGTAGCAATACATCCGGAGGAAATAACACAGCTGGTGAAGGTAGCAATACATCCGGAGTAAATAACACAGCTGGTGGAGGTAGCAATACATCCGAAGGAAATAACACAGCTGGTGGAAGTAACAATGCTGGTGGGGATAATACATCAAACAATAGTGGTAATACGACAAACGAAAGTAGTAACACTGGTAACAATGTCCAGCAACAATAGCAACATACATTGACATACGGTCCTTTGGGAGGATATTTATTCATGAAATGTATTATTTTAGCGGGAGGTAGTGGAGACAGCCTTTGGCCTTTATCCAGAAAAAACTACCCCAAGCAGTTTATGAACATTAAAGAAGGGCGTTCTATGTTACAGGAGACAATAGTCCGTAACATGCCTTTTTGTGATGAATTTATCATTGTGACCAAGGAAAGTTACAGGAATATTGTAAATGGTCAGATGAAGGTATTTCAGAGCCTTAGGTACAGACTTATCTTAGAGAATACTCCTAAGGGTACAGCAGCAGCCATTATGCTGGCGGCTTTTTTCTGCAACCAGTCAGAACTGGTTTTCGTTGTAACTGCTGACCATATTATTGATGGAACAGGTTATAAGGAGGCAGTGCTGCGTAGTAAGGAACTGGCAAAGGAAGGTAATATTGTTGCGCTGGGAATCAGCCCTTCAGATAACATAAGGGAGTCGTATGACTGTATTATCAGTGAGGGTGAAGAGATTGTAGGATTTGCCAAGAAGAAATCCTTAGAGATAATTCCTGAGATTGCTGAGGGAGCAGAGGGGCTTCTAAACAGCGGAATGTATATATTCAGGGTTGGTGATTTCCTTAACAGGGCAAAGAAATTTGACTCAAAGCTGTTCAACACATGCCGGGCTGCAAAGAGAAAGGTTCCAGCCATAAGGAGGTCAATCCGTTTCTCAGAAGCTGTTATGAGGGACATTCCTACAGGCAGCATGGAAGAGATAATATTCCATTACATTGATAAGCTTAAAGTGGTAAAAGCTGAATTTGAGTGGAAAGATATCGGTACAGTAGATGATGTGGATGAGCTTAATACAATAACTCATTCGGAACTGGTAATTAAAAATAACTGTGATAATGTCACTGTAATTAATAATGCTGAAAGACATCTTGTAATTGCCAATGACCTTTCAGATATTGTGGTGGTAAATACAGAGGATGCAGTTTATGTGTCATCAAAGAGCCATTCTGAGGACATTAAGCAGATTATGAAGGACAATGTGGACAAGTATGAGGAGTATTTTGACTTCAACAGATTGTCCTACAGAGAATGGGGTATTCATGAACTTCTCACATATTCCGAGAAATATTCAGTTAAGAAGATTACAGTATTTCCGGGAATGAGTATGAATCTCCACCAGCATGAGATGAGAAGTGAACACTGGTCAGTTGTAGAGGGTACTGCTACAATTACCTTAAACCAGGAAACAAGAGATTACCATAAGTTTGAGAGTGTGTTCCTTCCTGTGGGAACCAAGCACAAGATTGCCAACAAGACAGACCAGAATGTGGTAATTATCGAAGTATCTATTGGTGAGAAAATATCAGAGAGCGATACTGTTAAAATATATAATGACGATGATTCAGAATTTAACTATGTAATAGACACAACTAATCCAATTGTCAAGCTTGACCCTGCATTCAAGGATAACCTGTGGGGTGGAACCAAGTTGAGAACCAAGTTTGGCAAGAAATGTGACTATGACATAATTGCGGAAAGCTGGGAACTTTCTGCCCATCCTGACGGACAGAGCCGAATTGCCACAGGCAGATACAGAGGAATGCTTTTCAATGAATACCTTTCTATTATCGGCAAGGAATCCCTGGGATGGAAGTGCCAGGCTCAGGACAGATTCCCTATTCTGATTAAATTCATTGATGCGAAGCAGGCTCTTTCAATACAGATTCATCCGGATGATGAGTATGCTCTGGAGAATGAGAATGAGTATGGAAAGAATGAGATGTGGTATGTGGTGGACTGCGAGCCTGGGGCATACCTGTATTGTGGTCTTTCCAGAACCGTGACAAAGGAAGAAATAGAGGAAAGAATTGCCAACAATACAATTACTGAGGTTCTCAACAAGGTAAATGTCCACAAGGGTGATGTTGTTATGGTTAAGGCAGGCACAATACATGCTATCGGTGCAGGTATTATCATCTGTGAAATACAGCAGAACTCAAACAGCACATACAGAATGTATGATTATGACAGAAGGGACAAGTATGGCAACCCACGTGAGCTTCATGTAGAGAAGGCACTGGATGTGGTTGATACCAATGCCTATGAAAAAGACAAGACCTGCGAAGTCATTCTTGAGGAAAATGATAGTTACCAGCTGGAGCGTCTCGTACAGTGTAAGTATTTTGAGTGCCTGAAGTATGAGATAAAGGATGAAGCCAGGATAAAGATGGATGAGTCATCATTTATATCAGTTGTAATAATTGAAGGTGAGGGAATGATTCATGCTGATGATTATGCTGATGAGATGCCATTTAAGGCAGGAGACAGCTTCTTCATCAGTGCTGCCAAGAGAAATGTAATCGTCAGTGGAAAGGCTACATGTATAGTGACACATGTTTAAGCATATCAGCATATTTGCAATTAACGCTTAAGAAATGGTGATGTTATGAAGAATAATAAATCAGACAGATTAAATAAATGCGGCAGGGTGGCGGTATACGCCATCTGTGCTGCATTGGTTGTTTTTTACTGCCTTGTGCTCTGGTGGGGATTTAATCCTAATGTGGGTATTGAGTACAGGATGTATTACCTGACTCATGAACTGTCAGACTGGCCAGGCTATGGAAATCTTGAGTATACATATGGAACTAAGGAAATATGTATTGAAAGAAATGAAAAAACCTTAGCAGACATAGCCGTATCAAACACATTAGAAGTAATATGTGCAAGAAAAGGACAGGGCTTTGCCAAGGCAAAGGCTGACGGGGTTATGCCGGACGAAGATAAATCATATATATATTATCTTCCCTCTGAATCTGCGGATATGGCAGTATTTACGGTGGAATTAAAGGGATTTCAGGGCAATGGAGTTTCGGTTTATGCTGATGATAAACTGATTGGAAATATAAGCTCTGATGGAACTCATTCATTTCAGGTAGGAAATACTAAGGAAAACCAGCTTCTTACAATCAGATTTGACAATAATGGAAGTACATATACTTTATACAGCGTAATTCTTGATAAATAAAATGTCCCGGAGGAATATATGAAAAGACAAACCAATACTGTGCTTAAAGAGAAAAGTACCAAAAAAGTAATGCCGTATCTTATACCAGGGCTTATTACCATGGTTGTAATGCTGGTAATTCTTATATGTAAAGGAATATGGCCATTTGGAACCAACAGAATTGACTATTTTGATAATATGCAGCAGGTTGCTCCTCTGTATGCCCATCTGTGGGACTGGATGCATGGAAAGGCTTCAATCTGGTTTGACTGGTATACCGGTTTCGGCACCAATGTGTCAATGAGTATATCGGCATTCTCCATGCTTAGTCCTTTTAATCTTCTGCTTTATCTTGTTCCAAGAAACCTTATATTAGAGAGTATTTCTATTCTTACAGTTGTAAAGATGATGGTCATGGCTGTTTCTATGTATGCCGTGGTTAATTACAGAAATAAGTCCTTAAGTTACTGGTTAAAGCTGACATTTTCATTAATGTATGCTTTCTGCAGCTATACACTTCTCTATGGCTCATGCTTTACGCCATGGATGGATATTGTGGCTTTGTTTCCTCTTCTTATGCTGGCATTCTTCAGAATGCTTGATACAGGCAAAAGGGGAATGTACATATTCATGCTGGGACTAGTGTTTATTATTAACTATTACCTCAGTGCCATGTCTTTGGTGTACATTCTTGTTGTAAGTGCTGTATATATTCTTATGATATGTGAGAAAAAGACATGGAAGGATCATGCCTGGAATCTGGGAACAGGTACAGTTGCAGGTGTTGGTCTGTCGGCATTCGTGCTGGTTCCAGTTATGATACAGCTTAGCAGTTCACAGCGGGGCGGTTCTGGCGGTAATATTATTGGACAGTATATTGGCTGGATTAAAAGTGCTATTGTAACAGATGGCCCAATGGCTGCTTTCCAGAGATGGATGATGATATATGGCCTGTCATTTGCAGTGGCTGTTATTGTAATTGGCATGAAAAAATACTGGAGTGACAAGAAACTAAGAAACTCTAACATTGTACTTATTCTTGCTGCCCTTCTTCCTGTGGAAGTTGAAGGAATAAATCTTATGTGGCACTTCGGTTCATATAATGGTTACACATTAAGAAATGGATTTCTAGTTGCATTTACACTGATAATGGTGGCAGCTGAATACGCACAGAAGATTTTTAAGGAAGTATATGCAGATGTAAGACCATATAAAAAAATGGCTGTAATTGGGGCAGGAGCAGCTCTGGCGTTTATTATTGTATATAATCTTCTCCCTGTTAATAATGTGTTTATAGCAGGAATATTCTATCTTGTTGTATTCATAGTAATGGTAAGGTGCCATGTAAGGAGAATTAAGCCTGGCATAAGAACTAATATGGTTCCTGTGATGTTACTTATTGCTGTGGAACTGTTTGTTTCTTCCTATGCCCTTGTAGGTCCTCCAAAGTATTATGAATATGAGGATTACCAGTATGGTGATTATGTCCAGACAGCTAATCAGGTAAAAGAAACTCTTGATATTGAAGAATCTGCTACAGACAGAATAATCAATCCAGATTTAAGCCTTAATGCAAATTATCCTTTAATACTGAGGAGAGGTGCGCTTTCAAGCTTTACAGCGGCTCTCCAGAGTGAGACCCAGGGGTATGCAAAGAGACTGGGATATTCTAAATATTTCCTGTGGCTTCTTGATTCAGGCGGAACAATATTTACTAATACATTGTTCCACATCACACAGGCAGCTAATATTAATCCTCTGGATACAGAATTCTATACTCCTGTTAAGACAGTGGGAGAATATACACTGTATGATGCCAATTATGTCCTTCCATTCGCTTATTCTGTTAACAGCAGAATTACCAAAGCAGATATGTCTGGAAACTGGATAGATACCCAGAATGCTTTATACACGGCATTATCAGGTGATAAAGAAGAACTGATTACGGGTTTTGGTGGAACTGTGCATAATACATCAACTTCAAGAGAATATAATATAGATGTAACTGGCAGCAAAGCACTTTACATTAATGTTGTGGATATTAACAACAGGGAATCTGATGCTAACAGCTCATGGCTTATAAGTTCAATCCACATATATGTAAATGATAAGGTTGTCACTGTACCAACTCTTGGAGATGTGAACAATACAGCATATTTTACGGATTATAATAACAATCTGGTTTATCTTGGCTGTTTTTCAGATGAGTCAGTTAAAATCAGAGTTGAATATGATGATCCATGGTATAACAAGGTAAGTGAAGTTACCCTTGCCGGAATGGATATGAACAAGTTCTGTAAATTTGTTGATTCTAAAAAGGATGTAAAGTGCGAAACATCTGCTGACAGTAATTCACTTAAGGTGACAGTGGAGTGCGGTAGCACAGACAATATGGTGTTAATGCCTGTAATATACAGCGAGAACTGGAAAATTACAGTTAATGGAAAAGAAGTTAATTCAAAGCAGAAAACAGGCGTATGTGGTCTGTTTACCGGGGTTACGGTAACACCTGGACAGGAAAACACCATTGAGATGACTTTTGACCCTAAGGGAAGGAAAGAGGGACTTCTAATATCCATTGCAGTTCTTGCTATAATTGCAATTTTCGGACTTTTTAAGCTTAAAAAGAACTATATTGTTCCTGTATGGTTAAGATACTGTGCTGGTTTTGTATATGTGGAGCTTATCAATGCAGTAGCAGTATTCATGTTCCTGATTCCTGTAATAGCAGCAATACCGGCTGTAATCTATCAGATTATAATGAAGATTCTGTGGTAGGATGCTTTAATGCGGAATGGTGATTGTTATGAAGAATTTATCCAGAAAATACAATACTAATGAAAATCTGCAGATACTGGTGCAGCTCCTGTTCATACTGGTGCTGTCAAGACTGTTCATGCTTGTCATGATGGCAGTATATAATGGTGCCATGGGGACAGACAGGTCAATATCTTTCCTGATGAATGAGTGGGATGCCAAGAGATACCAGTTTATTGTGGATAATGGATATACCTATCCCCTTGATTATGATCCCCAGGCAAACTGGGCATTTTTCCCAATGTATGTGATTGTATGTGCTTTTGTCAAGCTGCTTACATTCTGGAAAGCAGATACATACTGGGTAGGTATGGCTGTTTCAAATGTGTGCATATATGTGGCTGCATTTGTGGCAGTAAAGTATATAAGAAATATTACAAGAGATGGGGCTTATAAGGATGTGTTCTTAATTGGGTTCCTTATGTTTGCTGCCCCATATACATTTTACTGTGCTTCCATGTATACAGAGGCTATGTTTATTATGTTTATTGCCCTGTTCTTCTATTTCTGTCAGAGAAAGAAATTTTTAACAGCCGGTGTAATGGCAGCCTTTGCCAGTGGAACAAGAATTGTGGGATGTACTCTTGTATTTCCGATGATTATTGAGATGTACCGTTACTATCAGCCGGGAAGAGTTACATGGGCAAAGCTTGGAAGCTGGATAAAACATGTTCTTAAGAAACCTGTGGAACTGCTTTCAATACTGTTATGCCCTCTGGGAACATTTTCCTATATGGCATTTTTAAGATTTTTCTGCGGGGATGTATGGGCATTTTTAAGTGTGCAGATTGCATGGAGAGAGGATAAATATTTCCCTGTGCTTGGAGTATTGTGGAAAGCCTGCACTGGACAGATAGAGCCACGGTATACATATATGGGATGGTTCTGTATAGGCGTATTCATTATGTATGGATACATGATTTACAGAAAGCATTATTCTATGGGGATATTTGGAATAATATCGCTTCTGGTTCCTCTGGCATCTCATGTAATGAGTACATGCAGATTTACAATTGGCTCTTTCGTTATATTTATCGGTTTCTATGATTTATTAGGAAGAATGAGGGGAACTACGGTTAAAAACTGGCTGCGGCGTATTATTATTGCAGGCTTCATAGTGGCAGAAACAGTGCTTCTTTTCCTGTGGTATAATTCGGATTGCTGGCTGATGTAAATGATTATTCATGATAATGTAAAATATGGTTGATGGTTGTGTAAAAAATACTTGTTTATGCAGGTATAAAGTATTATAATCGTAGAGGCTTAGCTGAAGTGATAGAATAATAATATTACATATACAATTAAAGGAGAAACGACATGTTATCAGTGGTTGTACCTACATTTAATGAAGGAAAGAATATCAGAAATCTTGTTACACAGATTGATGATGCTTTGAAGGGAATTGATTATGAGATACTTTTTATAGATGACAGCAAGGATGATACTCCTGATGTTATCATGGAAGTAGCTAAGGATTTTCCAGCAGTGAGGATGGAGCACAGAACTAACGAGAGTGGTCTTGCCACAGCTGTACTTAAAGGTTTCAGAATGGCTAAGGGTGATTATATGGCATGTATGGATGCTGATTTACAGCACCCACCAGTTGTTTTAAAATATATGTATAAGGCTATGGAGGCAGGTGCAGATTTCTGTATTCCAAGCAGACTTATTCCAGGTGGAGATGATGGCGGTCTTAACTGGTACAGAAAGTTTGTATCATGGACAGCAAGGAAGATTGGTCAGGTGATGCTGCCATGTCTTCGTAAAATTTCTGACCCAACCAGCGGACTGTTTATGTTCAGAAGAGAGGTTATTGAGAATGCAGACCTTCAGCCAATCGGATGGAAGATTATGGTTGAGGTTCTTGCCATGGGTACATATTCAAAGGTTATTGAGATTCCTTATAAGTTCCAGCAGAGAACTGAAGGAGAATCAAAGCTTTCAGGCAAGGTTACAATGGAGTATTTAAGTCAGCTTAAGGACTTAAGAAAGAGATACAATAAATCCAATTCATATACCGTAGAGGTATGGAGTGAGAAAAAGATGTTAGAGGCTTAGTTATGTCTTATATTTCAGCAGGTTTCCTATTACTGATTATAATAACAGCTATTATTTATTATGTCTTACCTAGAAACTGCCAGTGGATTGTTCTGCTGGCAGCAAGTATAGTGTTCTATGCAACATATGGCATTCGCTATATGGGTTATATCCTGTTTACAATTATAACTACATACATATTTACAGTTAAGATGGGAAGTTGTGAGAGCAAGCCGGTGAGAAAAAAGCTTCTTGTGGCTTGTCTTCTGTGTAATTTTGGACTGCTGTTTCTGATGAAATACCTAAATTTCACCATAATGAACATTAATGTCATATCCCACATTTTTGGGGAGGGGCTTAACCTTAACAGGGTAAGCCTTGTGATGCCTCTTGGAATGTCTTTTTACACATTCCAGACCATGAGCTATGCGATAGATGTATATTACAGAAAATACGAACCAGAAAAAAATATATTTAAGCTGGCATTATTCGTATCTTTCTTCCCTCAGCTTCTGCAGGGACCTATAGGACGGTTTGACAGGCTTCACCACCAGCTGATTGATGGACATTCATTTGATATTACCGCTGTGGAGCATGGCGCCCAGAGGATTCTGTGGGGATTTGCCAAGAAGCTTATTCTGGCTGACAGGGCAGGAATTGTGGCTACAGCACTGCTTACAAATCTTGATACCTACAAGGGAGCCTATATGATTGCAGGTATGCTGTTTTATTCAGTGTATATATACTGCGATTTTGCGGGAGGAATGGACCTTGTTATAGGAACGGCAGAAATATTCGGAATTAAGCTGGATGAGAACTTCCGGCAGCCATATTTTTCAATGTCTGTAGGTGAATTCTGGAGAAGATGGCATATAAGTCTTGGTACATGGATGAAGGATTATGTATTTTATCCCTTCTCTATATCAAAGCCAATGGCAAGATTCTCGAAATTCGCCAAGAAAAAGTTTGGTAAACAAACGGGCAGGGTACTTCCTGTATGTCTTGCCAATCTGCTGATATTCTTCATAGTGGGTGTATGGCATGGTGCTTCCTGGAAATATATTCTCTATGGTTTCTATAATGGTATAATAATAGCCGTAAGCAATCTGCTGAAGCCGCTGTATGGCAAAGGACTTGCAAAATGTCACATTAATCCTGAGTCATGGTACTGGAGGGGATTTAAGATGCTCCGCACTTTTATCCTGGTTAATATCGGATGGCTGTGTGATGCATGTACATCAGCTTCACAGGTGTTTAAGGCCCTTGGCAATATATTTGTTGATTTCAGGGTAAGAGATGTATTCAGTGGTTCTCTGCTTAAGATGGGACTTAACATGAGAGATTACCATGTGTTACTGGTAGCTCTTATTGTCCTTATTATTGTTAGTATTCTTAAAGAGAAGAATGTTAATATCCGGGAGTGGATAGATAAGCGTCCGCTGGTAATAAGATGGGCAATATATATTGTCCTTGTGTTTGTCACTGCACCATTTGGATTTGTGGGCTCAACTACTGAATTCATGTATGCCCAGTTCTAGTGAGGTTGGGAGTTTAAGGAGAGATTCATGGTAAAGTTTTTTTCCAGACATAAGAGAATAATTCTTGCTGCACTGTTTATGGTGCTGGTTATTGCAATTAATTCTTTATGCAATTTTCTGCTTATACAGCCGGGGCTTTCCAGAACTATGTTCTATGAGGCAAAAAAGCAGGATTACCAGTGTATGGTACTGGGGGCATCTCATGGAAGCTATGGAATTGACCCAGTTACACTGGAAGAAGAGACAGGTCTTCAGGTTATGAATATGTGCATGGGAGGAGAGTATATGTATGACTCCTACTATATCCTGAAGTATGCCTTAGCGAAGAAAAAATCAGACTTAAAGATGGTCATACTTGACATTGATTATCAGTATTTTATGAACCAGCATGATGAGAGTATTCTGTTTAACACAGTGTATAATGCTTATCCAAAAGGTCTGCTTAAGCTGGATTATTTTGCTGATAAGATGTTAAGAGAGGAATATCGTGGTACATTCTTAAAATGGACTAACTACTGGCAGTGTTACAACAAGATTGAAAGAACACTTAAGAAGAAAACTTCTAAAGAGTACAGAAGATACTCTTCATCAGTGGTTGATATGAACAAGAATGATGAATACAAGGGAAGAGGATTCGTATACAGAAAGAGAACTGAGGCAAAATCAACAACCTCCTGTCTTGATTGGGAAGATGAGAAACTGGACAGAGACCAGGAAAAATATATAAGGAAAATTGTAGAACTGTGCAAAAAATACAACATTTCCGTTGTGTTTACAACTGTTATACAGGACCCACAGACTGTAAAAGAGAAGGTGGTAAGCTTTCAGAAAGCAGATAATTACATAAGGGGACTGGCGGAAGAGCTGGATGTGGAGTATTATAATTTTAACGGGCTGAAATATGAATTCTTTGAAAGAGATACTAACGATTTCTATGACAGGGAAGGTCATATGTATGGTGATACAGCCACAAGATTTACTAAGATATATGGTCAGGTTATTAATGAGTCATTTAATGGTGGAATCAGAAATGATTATTTTGAACGTGACCTTAAAGTACTATATGGGGAGGTATAATACATGGCAATTTTAGTTACAGGTGGTGCCGGCTACATCGGAAGCCACACAGTCGTTGAACTGCAAAATACAGGGTATGATGTGGTTGTAATTGATAATCTTGTGAATTCATCCAGGGAATCACTAAGAAGAGTGGAAAAGATTACAGGAAAAGAAGTTAAATTCTATGAGGGGGATATTGCTGACGGAAAGCTTCTGGACAGAATATTCACCGAAAATAATATTGAGAGCTGTATACATTTTGCAGGACTTAAGGCTGTGGGAGAGTCAGTTGCCAAGCCTCTGGAATATTATGATAATAACATTGCAGGTTCTTTAGTGCTTTTCGGGGCTATGAGAGAGCATGGTGTGAAGAATATTATATTTTCTTCATCAGCAACAGTTTACGGAGACCCGGCATTTGTTCCTATTACAGAGGAATGTCCAAAGGGGGAGATTACTAATCCTTATGGACGTACCAAGGGCATGCTTGAGCAGATTCTTACGGATATACAGGCGGCAGATAAGGAGTGGAATGTAATCCTTTTAAGATACTTTAACCCTATTGGTGCCCATGAAAGTGGAACTATTGGTGAGAATCCTAATGGAATTCCTAATAACCTGATGCCTTATATAACCCAGGTTGCAGTTGGAAAGCTTCCTAAGCTGGGTGTATTTGGCTCAGACTACGATACTCCGGACGGAACATGTATCAGGGATTATATTCACGTTGTAGACCTGGCTAAAGGTCATGTGAAATCAGTGGAGAAGCTTAAAGAAAATCCAGGACTTAAGATATACAATCTGGGAACAGGAAAGGGTTCATCTGTCCTTGATGTAATTCATACATTTGAAGAGGCAACAGGTGTGAAGATTCCTTATGAATTCAAGCCAAGGAGAGCAGGGGATGTGCCGGTTAACTTCTGTGATGCCGGTAAAGCAGCCAGGGAACTGGGCTGGACTGCAAAGAAGAATCTGCATGATATGTGTGCAGATTCATGGAGATGGCAGAAGAATAATCCGGAAGGAATGTAATTCTTATATACAAGAGATATGAAGATAGCGTGATAAACGCTTAAGTCAGAGATAAGTATCGACGCATAAGCGTCTGCGGAATGGAGAGAATATGGGTAAATATTTTGGAACAGATGGATTCAGGGGAGAGGCTAATGTGAACCTCACTGTGGAGCACGCATTTAAGGTGGGACGTTTTCTCGGATGGTTCTATGGAAAGAACCACCAGGACGGAAAGGCTAAAATTGTGATTGGAAAAGACACAAGAAGAAGCAGTTATATGTTTGAGTATTCACTGGTTGCCGGGCTTACAGCATCGGGAGCTGATGCATATCTTCTTCATGTAACTACAACTCCAAGTGTGTCCTATGTTGTCAGGACAGAGGATTTTGACTGCGGAATTATGATTAGTGCCAGCCACAATCCATATTATGATAACGGAATCAAACTGATTAATGATAAGGGAGAAAAGATGCGTGAGGATGTCATCGACCAGATTGAGGCATATCTGGATGGTGATGCAGGGGAACTTCCATTTGCGACTAAGGAAAAGATTGGATGCACCGTGGATTATGCAGCAGGAAGAAACAGATATATGGGATACCTTATGAGTCTTGCCACATATTCATTTAAGGGCTTAAGAGTCGGTCTTGATGCTGCTAACGGAAGTGCATGGAGTATTGCCAAGGGAATATTTGATGCTCTTGGAGCAAGGACATATGTAATCAATGCATCTCCTGACGGAACCAATATTAATAATAATTGTGGCTCAACCCACATAGAAGGACTTCAGGATCTTGTAAGAAGAGAACATCTTGATGTTGGCTTTGCCTTTGATGGTGATGCTGACAGATGTCTCTGTGTTGACGAGAATGGTGATGTTATTACAGGTGACCATATTCTCTATATCTATGGCTGTTATATGAAGGACAGAGACAAGCTGGTGGACAACATGGTAGTAACTACTGTTATGTCGAATTTCGGTCTGTATAAGGCATTTGACGCAGCAGGAATAAACTATGTGAAGACTGCTGTGGGAGATAAATATGTGTATGAATGTATGTCCCAGAATGGATACCGCATTGGAGGAGAGCAGTCAGGACACATTATTTTCAGCAAATATGCAACAACAGGTGACGGAATTATTACTGCCCTTAAAATGACAGAGGTTATGCTTGCCAAGAAGAAGACCATGTCACAGCTGGCAGCTCCTCTTCATATATATCCACAGGTGCTTAAGAATATCAGGGTATCCAACAAGACAGAGGCACAGAATGATGCAGATGTAAAGGCAGCAGTTGCAGCAGTTGCAGAAAGCCTGGGTGAAGACGGAAGGATTCTTGTAAGGGAAAGCGGAACAGAGCCTGTTGTAAGGGTAATGGTGGAGGCTGATACCATGGAAACCTGTGAAAAGTTAGTTGACCAGGTAATTGAAGTGATAAAGAACAAAGGATATGCAGTCTGAATATTACATCAGTGAGTGGAAAAAGTTTTTTTAATATTCACATCATTACATTTTTAAGAATAAAAATACCTACCCCGCAATAAGATTTATAAAGCTTATTGTGG
Organism: uncultured Eubacterium sp.; assembly: GCA_945946665.1. Lineage (GTDB taxonomy): Bacteria > Bacillota > Clostridia > Lachnospirales > Lachnospiraceae > Lachnospira. The sequence goes on along the minus strand of CAMEWO010000006.1, from coordinate 20,340 downwards.
GGTGTTTTTTGTGGGAAAGTTAAAAAAAGTATGTGTGCTGATGATATTGGGTTTGTTGGTAATGCCTGCCGTGGCAATGCTTTCGGGTTGTAGAAATGGACCGGAGAATGATGATTTGCTGGGAAGCAATATTGATTACACTGTGGTGGAGGATAAGGATATTCCTGAAAAGCTGAAGCAGCTTATAGACCAGAAGAAGGATAAGGAATTCCGTATGACATTTACCACAAACGAATATACATATCTTACTGTGGGATACGGCACTAAGGATACTGACGGATACAGTATCAAGGTCAGAGGCGTGACGCTGGATGGGGAAACCATATATGTTGGAACAAGTCTGTATGGTCCAAGAGAAAATGAAAAGGTATCTTCCACTACAACCACGCCATACATAGTGCTTAAGACAGAGAAAAGAAGCAAAACAGTGGTGTATAAGTAATTTAGCCGGGAGGGAGAGAAGTATGAAGCTTGAAAGTGAAGAGATTTTTCAGTCAGGATTAAGATATACCAAGGAACTTCAGATTACTCTGGACGATGATTTTAATGTGCCGGATTCCAAGCCTGATATTGAATCGGTGGTTAAGGACTGGGGCAATGTCTATATTGATTCGGTAAAGGTTAATGACAATTCAGCAGATGTTAAGGGTAATCTGGACTTTGCGCTGCTGTATTCGGGAAAGAGTTCTGTGCCGGGAGAGATTACACCTGTAAAGATGACAGGAGGTATTAATTTTTCAGAGACAATCAACCTGTCAGAGGATGGAAAACAGGGAAATGTAAGCTGTGTGGCAAGCATAGAGGATCTTACTATCAAGTCAATTAATTCCAGAAAAATAAGTGTCAGAGCTATCGTTACCCTTACTATGAGTTGTTACGGGGAAGAATGGAAATCTTTTGGCTGTAATGTAGATGCGGTGCCGGAGGATAATGTCCAGATCAAGGAAAAGAAATTATCCTACACGGAGATGTGTGTTAACTTAAAGGATAATTTAAGGGTAAGACAGAGCCTGTCCCTTCCTCAGGGTAAACCTAATATTGGAGAACTTCTGTGGGAAGATTTAAGCGTGAGAAACCTAAACAGCAGAATGACGGATGAGGGACTGGTAATTACAGGGGATTTAACAGCATTTGTTATGTACCAGCCTGATACAGAGGGACAGAAGGTCCAGTGGTATGAAGGTGGAAGTGCATTTGAGGAGAAGCTTGATGTAAGTGGTGCCAGCCAGGATGTAATCAGTTTTGTCAAGTATCACACTGTAAGCTGTAATGTGGAGCCGAAAGCCAATTATGACGGGGAAATGCGGGATTTGAATCTGGAGATGGTGCTGGAGCTGGATGTTAAAGGATTTCTTGACAAGGAGAAGAATATTCTGGAGGATGTATACTGTCCTTCAAGAAATGTTGCCCTTAATTCAGAGGATGTGGAGCTTTCACGGCTTGTTATAAGGAATAATTCAAGATGTAAGGTGGCATCAAGAATTAATGTTAATGATGGAAGCATGCTTCAGATTATTAACTGCACAGGGGATGCACATATTGATTACATCAACGCTGAGGATGACGGAATCATGGTGGAGGGTGTTCTTATTGCAAATGTAATGTATGTTACATCTATAGACAGCTCTCCAATCAGAAGTGTGCAGGAGACAATTCCATTTTCACATAAAATAACCATGAATGTGGGAACTGAGACACATAACAGTCTGGAGATTTCCCTGGAAAGCATAAGTGCTGTCATGACAGGAAGCGGTGAGGCTGAGATTAAGGGAACTCTTTCTATAGATACAATCTGCTTTGAGAAACAGAAGGTGAAGGCTATCACAGACTGCCAGTATGAGGACTTCAACCAGGAGGAGTATCTTAGTTTTCCTGAGATTGTGTGTTATATTGCAAATGGAAGGGATTCTTTGTGGACTGTTGCAAGGGATAATCACACTACTGTGGATATTATCAGGCAGGAAAATAAGAAGCTGCCGGAACATTGCGATTATGATTATGTTGTGCCGGCAAAGGAAAAGCTGCTTATCCTGAAAGCACCGGTGGTGGCTGGTGACTAATGCAGGAACTGGACTGACATGGCTGGTGCACTGGCACACAGAGTAAGACTGGTATGCCCATACCCTGCATGGTCACAGCAAATAGTGGCGACAGGCTAAAGAAGGTAAATTGGAACGACGAAGAGAATCTAAGCGTTGCGGTATATTTGAATTACACTCGCTTATTTCAGCAACCGCTCTCCAACTCGCCCCTGACGGGGCTCAGACAATCCGAGCGGTTACTGGCGAAGTGTAATCCAAACACACCGCAGCGCTAAGATTTCTTCTAATGTTCCATTTTACCTTCTTTAGCCTGTCGCCACTATTTGCTGTGACCATGCAGGGTATGGGCATACCAGTCTTACTCTGTGTGCCAGTGCACCAGGCTATGTCAGTCCAGTTTCTGTATCAGCCACTGCGGAGAGGAAATGGCTGTAAGCTATATCAAAAAACTGTCTGTTATGTAATTTCTATTGTGAAAGATGATGATAAATGATATTCTGATTTTTAGAATTGGTGGCAGAGTGGTATTTGTAAGAAACAATTGTATTATTGAAGTAAGATGCTAAAATAATAAGAGAAAAGGAAGGATGTTCTTATGAGTAAAATCAAAATATATCATGGCAGAAATGTAGCAGTACCTAATCCTAAAATTCTGATAAATGGTTATTACAAGGATTCTGGGGTGATGGTTATGAAAGAACAGGTTTATGAATATCTTAGAACAATTCCACAAGGTAAGGTAGTAACATATGGTCAGATAGCAGAATATCTGGGGAATAAGAATTTAGCACGGGTTGTTGGGAATATTCTTCATAACAATCCGGATGAGAATAAATACCCATGCTATAAGGTTGTTGACAGCAGGGGTAATTTGTCCAGAAACTATGCTTTTGGTGGAATTGATAAACAAAAGGAGAAGTTAGAGGCTGAAGGTATAGTTGTGGATAATTACAGGGTGAATCTGGAAATATATAATATGTGACTAGTGTTATAGCAGTGTGAACCCGGATAATATACCATGTGACTTGTGTTAGATTATGTGACCGGAATTAAAACAGTCTGAATCTGTTTTTATCAAATAAGATTAATCCTTCATCGCGCATTTTACATAATTCCTTTGACATTGCACTGCGGTCAACTGAGAGGAAATCTGCCAGCTGTTGACGGTTAAAGGGAATGGTGAAATTATTTGAGCGTTGTTTTTTGGCTTCATCGGATAAATAGGACAAAAGCTTAGCGTGAGTAGATCGGTTTGACATATAGCCTATTTTCTGGACAAGCTTTCTGTTTTTCTCTGAAATGGCAAAGAACAGGTTTTGGATTACTATGGAGTGAAATCTGCACGAAGAAGGGCACACGGTGAGAAGCTTATAGATATTAAATGAGATTACAGTGCTACATTCCTCTGCGATGACATCATTCAATATGGCTCCGCTGTCTGGTGTGGCATAAGCTTCCCCAAACATTTCTCCAATCCGGATTGCACTGACAATGCTCCGGTTTCCCCAGAAATCATCTTTTTGTATAATAAGCTTTCCTTGAACCAGGACTGTGATTTTGTCGATATAATCTCCTTCTCTGAAAATGTACTCGCCTTTTTTATAAGTTTTTATTGTTGCCTGCAGACAGTCCAGCATGGCAGATAATTCATTGTCTTCTATACCAGCAAACAGCTGGGTCTGTTTTAATATCTCAATATATTTTTTCATATTTTAACCGCCTTTCTGTTTATTTGTTGCAAAAACAACAGAATAGTTTCAATTATTGTTTTATAATCCGCATGTAGTATCAAAGATAGTATATCCAAAGGAGGAAAACAATGATTCGAAAGATTATAAAAATAGATGAAGAAAAATGTAATGGATGTGGAGCTTGTGCCAGTGCATGTCATGAGGGTGCTATCGAAATGATTGATGGTAAGGCAAGGCTTACCCGCGAAAATTATTGTGATGGATTAGGTGATTGTTTACCTGCCTGTCCTGTAAATGCCATATCTTTTGAAGAGAGGGAGGCTCCGGCATATGATGAGGCAGCTGTACTGGAATCTAAGAAAAGAAAAATACATGAAAACCAGCCTTGTGGATGCCCTGGAATCCGGTCAAGGGAAATTGTGAGAGACAGTAAAGTGCGTAATATTGATAATAATAGTATAAATACGCAGCTTATGCAGTGGCCTGTGCAGATAAAGCTTGTACCAGTCAATGCACCATATTTTGAAGGGGCGAATCTTCTTGTAGCAGCTGATTGTACTGCGTATGCATATGGAAATTTCCATAGGGAATTCATGTATAATCATATTACATTAATTGGCTGTCCAAAACTGGATGAAGAGGATTATGCAGAAAAACTTACAGAGATAATAAAGAGTAATGCTATAAAAAGTGTTACAGTAGTACGTATGGAGGTGCCTTGTTGTGGAGGTATTGAAAATGCAGTGAAACGTGCATTACAGGCAAGCGGCAAATTCATTCCATGGCAGATTATCACAATTTCAACAGATGGAAGAATTTTAAGCTGATAAAATATATTAGACAGAGGCTGTGCACATAACATGCAACAGCCTCTTAAAGTTGTGTACAAAGACACTATATGTAATTTTGGTGTACAACCTATTTTAAGATACTTTCGGTTCTTGCAGAAGAACCATTGTTCTCAAACCATTTATCAAACTTGTCCATAACCGCCTTGTAGGTCTGGTTTGAGATGTCTGGGAGATTTTTTCCCCAGGACTTAGTTGCTTCCTTGAAGCCTTTTTCAACAGCTTTTACCATCTCCTGCATCTTTGATTCATCTTCACCAGATAAAGCCTTGGCAAAATCAAATATTCTGTCAGAAGTCTGGTTTACTCCCCAGTATCCATCCTCTGCAATATCATTCTTTGCGTTGGCGATTGTCTGCGCATCTGCTGTAAAGTTTCCGCTTGCCAGTGCTTTCCACATGTCATCAGCAGTTCCGATTGTAATTCCCTGTTTGCTGAACATCTTGGTAACCAGTGACTGCATCTGTTCCATTCTTGCCTGTGTATCAGCCTTCATCTGTGCGATAATTGCTGAACGATCCTTAGATTTAACTGAGGAAGTTGACGAACTTGATGGCTCATAGGTTGCTGCTTTGCCATAATCAGTGGCTTTCTTGTCCGTAGCTTCTCCTTTGGATGCTTTGCCTGCTGAATCTGGCTTAGATGCAGCACTTCCGGCTGCATAAGATGTGTAACTGTTAGATACTCCGTTTAAATCCATAAAATGCCTCCTTGCTGCGGTGTATGCCGCGTAAATATATGTAGTTACCCTCCATGGTTTCTCTACGAATATGTTATCGGCATTAATTTTAATATTGTTTATACCTAATTATATAAATATTCACAAAAATATTAAAGAATTATTTAAAGAAATGTCGAATAATTTTATTACATGCCTGCTTCATTAAAATATGTACTATTATAGAAGAAAGAAAAAGGGCATAAAATTACACCCACAATGTAGATAGGGGGGAGACATTATGGGTGTTATCAAAAATGAGAAACTGACTATTTAATTTTCACGCTGGGCTTTCTCCATATTCCTGTCCAATACAGGCAATATAGAATCACAGCGGAAGTGGCATTACTGACTACCACAGAGTACCATACACTTTCTACGCCCATGTGAAGCACTGTTGAGCATATGTACAGTGTAAGGAAACGGAATATCCATATTCTGGAAGCATCCACAAGCATAGTTATCAGCGTGTGTCCGCAACCCTGGAATAATCCCTGGGAAACATTATAAAAAGCATTGGTCCAGCAACAGAATGCCATAAGTGAAAGGAAATCTGTTGCCAGTGGTACAACTTCTTCATCAGTAGTGAAGAACCGCACCATAGGCTCTGCAATAAAGCGCCTTGAGAGTATCATGCCAAAGAAGAAGAGGAACAATGCTCCCATCCGCAAAGCATAATGGTATGCTTTATCAGCACGTTTAAGATTATTGGCGCCATAGTTCTGTCCAACTATAGTAGACAGGGCAGAACCAATGCCGTTGGCAGGCAGAGTAATAATGCTGTTAATTTTGTTACCGATACCATAAGCTGTTGTAGCTTTAGTACCGTAGGCATTGACATTCTTCGTCATCAGAAGAAAGCCAAGCTGCATGGTGCTTCCACCAATGGCTGTTGGAAGACCAACTCTTATTATAGACATCATCTTGTCACGCTGGAACTTAAATCCCTTAAAATTAAGGCGGACAAGCTGTTTCTTGCTTCGTAATGCTATGAATGCCACTATCGCACTTGGAATCTTGGCTATAAGAGTGGCAAAAGCTGCACCTGCAATTCCCCATTTGAATACAATCAGGAAAACAGGGTCAAGTATAAGATTAACTGAAACTCCAAGGAGGTTAAGAAGCATGGGCTTCACTGTATCACCCTGGGACTGCTTCACCGCAGTGAAAAGGTTAATCATGAAAAGAAAAGGCAAATCAAGAACAACAATTCTAAGATAAGAAATGCCATACTTGTATATTACACCAGTTGCTCCAAGCCATCCCACAATTCCAGGGGTTGCAGCCCAGCAGAAGAATGCGCACAACACTGCGAACACCATTGAGCACAGGCAGATGTGGTTAGCCATTACATTGGCCTGCTCATCCTCCTTAGCTCCCAGATACTGGGAAATCAATATAGACCCAGCTGTGGTAATACCTGCTCCAAAATTAATTAAAATATTCTGGACAGGAGAAACTAATGTAATTGCAGCCTGTGATTCAGTACCAATTTTACCTAGCCAGAATGTATCTGTCAAGTTGTACATGGACTGAATGAAGCTGTTAATCATAACTGGAACAGCCAGCATGAGAATGGCTTTAAACAGGTTGCCTTCCAATATCAGAGTTCTTTTCTCTTCAGTAATGACTTTGGACATCCCTTTCTCCTTTCAATAAATTCCAAATAATTGCCAAATGCATATTGACATTATTCAATCCAGGATTTATCTTAAGGATAAAGCATAAAACCAGTGATTTCCACTAAAAAAAACCTTATATTAGTGAAAAATACAGAAAATAATCACTCAACCGGTATACTGGTTGTCCTGTCATTGCTAGAAGTATAAAATAAATTTAACAGGATTGCAACAGATTTTTTTCGATTTTTACAAATTTAACCATTTTTCAACATTTACATTATTATAGAAAGTGGAGGCTGGCGATTTTCGATGTCAAAGCTTCTGCGGAATGGAGGATAGTATGGAGCGATTTTTTGATATGCCGACGGATTTCCGGGTTACCAAGGTTAAGCGTGATGCTTCACAGGGAGTGCAGGACCCTCATACACATCCATATTATGAGATATTTTACCTCATTAATGGAGATTGTACATTTTTCATTAACCATAATATATATAAGCTGAACCAGGGGGATCTTGTTATTATTCCCAAGGGTGAGATACATAACTCCACTTATCCGGAAAAAGGAAGCAGCGAAAGATTTGTAATATCTTTTCGTGAAAATAATCTGAAATGGCTGGATGAGATGATTGGTGAGGAGATGATTAAGCAGTCCCTTGAGGTGGGAGTTATTTCGATTCCTGAAAAGAGGAGGGATTACGTGGAGTCTCTTATGGCGAAGCTTCTCTTTGAAAGTGACGGGCCGGACATGCTTTCACCTGCATTTGTTAAAACAGGGCTTGTGGAGTTATTTTTATTTATAATAAGATGCCAGAGATATGAGCAGAATGTTATTAAAGAGATTGACGTCGACAACCAGCTTATGCAGGAAATTGCCACATATATATATGAAAATTATGACAAGAAACTGACACTGGTAGATATGGCTGAACGGTTTAACATAAGCAGATCTTACCTTTCTAAGAAATTCAAGGTAATAACAGGCTTTGGATTTAAGGAATATGTTGTAAATGTGAGAATTAAAAATGCCTGCCGTCTGCTTCTGGAAACCAATAAGTCAATTACAGATATTGCATTTGAATGTGGATTTAATGACAGCAATTATTTTGGAGATGCTTTCAGGCATGTTAAGGGAATGTCACCTAACAAATACCGCAAGTATAAGGAGAATATCTGATTGTACTTGCATTTGTACAATATCTCCTATATAATATCTAAAAGCTTGTATACAAAATGGAGCATTGAATGGAAAGTATTAGATTAAAGGCAAGGGCCAAGATTAATCTGGGCCTTGATGTTCTTAGAAAAAGAGAAGACGGTTATCATGATGTGCGGATGGTAATGCAGACTATTGGCATATATGACAGACTGATAATAACAAAGATACCCGAGGAAGATATAAGAATTAAGTCCAATCTTTTCTTCCTTCCTGTTAATGAGAACAATCTTATATATAAGGCGGCAAAACTTTTGAAGGATAGATGCGGGTTTGCGGGTGGAGTTGAGATTGACCTTAATAAGTTCATACCTGTGTCAGCAGGTCTGGCTGGTGGCAGTACTGATGCTGCATCAACCCTGTTTGGAATAAACAGGCTGTTTGACCTTGGTTTATCAACAAAGGATTTGATGGAACTGGGAGTTTCCATAGGAGCAGATGTTCCTTATTGTGTCATGAGGGGAACTGCCCTGGCTGAAGGAATAGGAGAGAAGCTTACAGCCCTCCCTCCACTTCCACGCTGCTGGATTCTCATTGCCAAGCCGCCAATTAATGTGTCTACAAAGCTTGTATATGAAAGCCTTGATATGAATGGTGTGGACAGGCATCCTGATATAGACGGGCTTATTGATGCCATTAAGAGACAGGATATTAACGGGGTTTGCAGTCTTATGGGAAATGTGCTTGAGAATGTCACAGTTCCACTGTATCCTGTAATAGAGAGCATTAAGAATGATATGATGGATAATGGCGCAATTAATGCCATGATGAGTGGAAGTGGCCCTACGGTATTTGGCATATTTCCTGATGAGGAGACTACTCTTAAGTGTCAGGCTTTCCTTAAGAATAAGGGTGAGGCACGTCAGGTGTATATAACAGAATCATTTAACTAATGACATATCAGATGATGTAATTAATTAAAGATACTTAAAGCAATTGATATAGATAATAATTCATGCAGAGGAGGTAATATATGAAGGGTGAATTGAAGATGGATGTTAATGAATATCTCCCATTGAGAGATGTTGTTTTTAATACATTGAGACAGGCTATATTGAAGGGTGAGATGGAGCCTGGAGAGAGGCTGATGGAGATTCAGCTTGCACAGAAGCTGGGAGTCAGCAGGACACCAATCAGGGAGGCTATAAGAAAGCTGGAACTGGAAGGTCTTGTTGTAATGATACCAAGAAAAGGGGCTGAGGTTGCACATATAACAGAAAAGGATATGAGAGATGTGCTGGAGGTCAGAAGTACACTTGAGGAACTGGCTGTGGAGCTGGCATGTAAGCATGTGACACCAGAGCGTGTCCAGGAGCTTAAGGCTGCCAATAAGATATTTGAGTCAGCAATAGCATCGAAAGACATTATGAGTATTGTGGACGCAGATGTGCATTTCCACGATATCATATACTCTATGACAGATAATGAAAGACTCATACAGATTATTAACAAGTTAAGAGAGCAGATGTACAGATACCGTCTCGAATATATTAAGGATGGAAGGTCGCACTCAATACTTATAAGTGAGCATGATGATATAATTAACAAAATCAGCAGCCATCAGGTAGATGAGGCGAAGGCTGTTGTAAAACAGCACATCCAGAATCAGGAGAAGGGAATAGTTCGTCTCCTGAACAAATAAATTAATAAAATCACGTATAGCCTGCGGGATTCTGGGAATAATTGAGCTATCAATTATTGGAGGTTCATTATGGGAACAGGAAGAAGCAGGCTATTTGTATGTGTATTGCTGATTGCAGCAGTAATCGCAGGAGCTGTGTCAGTTGTAAAAGAAAATTTATCAAAGGAAGCTGACTGTGCAGCACAGCTTTCTTCACATATAATCAGGTTTCACGTCAGGGCAAACAGCGATTCTGACAGAGACCAGCAGTTAAAGATTAATGTAAAGGAAAAAGTTGTACAGTACATAGAACCTTTGCTTAAGGATTCATGCAGCATTGATGAGTCAAGAGAGATACTTAAGGAGAATATACCTGAGATTAAAGAGGCCGCTCTTAAACAGCTGAAATCCGATGGCAGTGATGACAGCGTGGATGTGTATTTTGAAAAGAGTTACTTTCCTGCAAAGACTTATGGAGATGTTACATTTCCGCCGGGAGAATATGAGGCATTCAGGATAGACATTGGAGATGCACAGGGGAGAAACTGGTGGTGTGTTCTGTATCCGCCACTCTGTTTTGTGGATGCCACCTATGGGGTTCTTCCTGATGAGTCAAAGGACCAGCTTAAGAATATTTTGACAGAAGATGAATATAATGCTATAACAGAGACGCAGTGTCATTACAGATTTAAATATATGAAGTTTTTGAACTGGATATTTGAGTGATGTAAGATAGAATAGCGTCTGCAGAATGAGGGAAATTATGAATAATGATGCACCAATAGGGGTATTTGACTCAGGAATAGGTGGACTTACTGTGGCAAGGGAGATAATGAGGCAGATTCCCAATGAGAGAATAGTGTATTTTGGAGATACAATAAGACTTCCATATGGAAGCAAGTCCAAGGACAATATTATTATGTGTTCAAGGCAGATAATATCATTTCTTCAGTCACAGGGAGTGAAGGCAGTAGTAATTGCCTGTAATACAGCAAGCGCCCTGGCTTTGGAGGAGATGAAGCAGGAATTTGATATGCCCATTATCGGTGTGGTACAGCCGGGAGCAAAGATGGCTGCAGAGACAACAATTAATGGAAAAATCGGACTTATTGCAACAGATTCTACTATAAAAAGTGGTGTCTATGAAAGATATATTAAAGGGTACCGTCCTGATGTGACTGTGTACGGAAAGGCCTGTCCACTGCTGGTTCCACTGGTGGAGGAAGGCATGATTCATGATACTGTTACATATGAGATGGTAAACAGATATCTGGCAGATTTAAAGGATGAGAAGGTAGATACCCTGATTATGGGATGTACTCATTATCCACTGTTGAGAAGTACTTTCAGACAGGTTATGGGTGAGGAGGTTAATCTGGTTAATCCGGCTTACGAAACTGCCCTGGAACTGAAAAATCTTCTTGAACAGGAGAATCTTGCCAATATTAAAGAGGTTGATGAGCCATCCATAATGTACAGATTTTATGTCAGCGATGCAGCAGAGAAGTTTAAGAAGCTTGCCCAGACTATTCTTGAATTCGACGTAGGAATGATTAAGAAGATTAATGTAGATGAATTATAGAATAATTGTCAATTATGAATGTGGACTATCTGTCTGGTTACGGATTCATAAGCCGATAATTATGTGAGGATTAGTGTATGAATGAGAAAGTATATGTTACGGTTAAGGGACTGCATTTTAATCCTGAACAGCCGGACATGGAAGAAGATGTAATTGAAGTTATTAATGTCGGCGTATATAAGCTGATAGCAGGTAATGAATACATAAAATATGACGAAGTTTACGACAGCGGAGAAAAGGCAAAGACTATTATCAAGCTGCATGACAAAGGGGTGGAGATTACCAAGAAGGGGGAGTTATCTACCCACATGAGTTTTATTCCCGGAGAGAAGACTGTGAATCTGTATGAAACGCCTTTTGGCAATGTCCACATGGGAATCTATTCCAAGAGCGTAGATGTGATAAGACAGGAAGAGAAGATAAGCATAAAGGTACGGTATTCCCTGGAAATCAACTGCCAGCATATTTCAGACAGCAGTGTGGAAATCAGTGTTCAGAACCAGGCACCTAGTCTGATATAAATAAAAAGCATTGCCATAGATTGCTATGTTTCAGCAATCCATTGCAATGCTTTTATTGCTATAAATGCAGGATATTATATGGGTTAAATGTTATTCTTCTGCTGTCCGTATGTGTGAAGAAGCTCCTGTTTAATGTCATAAAGCTTCTTTGACAGGTCAACATGCACTTCCTGTGGATTAACGAGACGTTTTGACTCATCCCACAGTGTAGCCATCTCTTTCTTGCAGTATTTCTGGATATCCATAACTGCAGGTGTCTCATATACACATACACCACTCTTGAATACAGGAACCATAATCTCTCTTAATGTATATTCACCTGGCTGAAGAAGTGTCTTTTTCCAGGTTTCAACTGGGTCAAAGAGGAGAAGTGGGTCATTCTCACTGTAAACCTCATCTGTAAGGGCAATGAGGTCTGCCTTAATCATACCATTAGTATCATATACACGGTAAACTGTCTTGTTGCCAGGGTTAGTAATCTTCTCAGAGTTCTCTGAAAGCTTAATCTTAGGAATAAATGTTCCGTCATCTCCCTGAATAGCGGCAAGCTTGTATACACCACCAAATGCAGGATTATCCTTGGCTGTTATAAGGTTAGTTCCTACACCCCATGAATTAATTGCTGCACCCTGTGTCTTTAATGAGTCGATAAGATACTCGTCAAGGTCACTGGAAGCAGAGATAATAGCATCCTCAAAGCCTGCTTCATCAAGCATCTTTCTTGCTTTCTTGGAAAGGTAAGCAAGGTCTCCTGAATCAAGACGGATACCATAACCCTTCTTAAGAGTAATGCCTGCTTCTCTCATTTCCTTAAATACACGGATAGCGTTAGGAACACCTGAACGAAGAGTATCATATGTATCTACAAGAAGTATGCAACAGTCTGGATAGAGCTGGGCATAGGTCTTAAATGCTGTATATTCATCAGGAAAACTCATAATCCAGCTGTGGGCATGTGTTCCCTTAACAGGAACATCAAACATCTGGCCTGTAAGAACATTGCTTGTACCAATACAGCCTGCAATAACAGCGGCTCTTGCACCATATATGCCGGCGTCAGGACCCTGGGCTCTTCTAAGACCAAATTCCATAATGCCGTCACCTTTGGCTGCATAGCATACTCTGGCAGCTTTGGTAGCAATAAGGCTCTGATGATTGATTATATTAAGGATAGCTGTCTCAACAAGCTGGGCTTCCATGATTGGAGCAATAACCTTGATGATTGGTTCACGAGGGAACATAACAGTTCCTTCAGGAATAGCATATATGTCACCTGTAAAGTGGAAACCACTTAAATAATCAAGGAAATCAGTATCAAAAAGGTTCAGGCTTTTAAGATACATAATATCGTCATATGAAAAATGAAGATTCTTAATGTAATCTATTACCTGGTCAAGACCACATGAAATAGAATAACCTCCATCACATGGATTCTTTCTGTGGAACGCATCAAATATAACTGTGCGGTTGTTACCTGTTTTGAAGTAACCCTGCATCATGGTTAATTCATAAAGATCTGTAAGTAATGTTAAATTACGCAACTGTTTAATCCTTCTTTCTTCTAGTTCTTCTTGCCGAAGAGCTTTCTTTTCTTTTTCTTTTCTGGAACAACAATCTTGCCGCCACGGACAGATTTAATACCTACAATATATATTCCACTGACTTCCGCTTTAATCTCAGCTTTAACTGGAATCAGTTCAAATACCTTAGGGTCACACATAAGTGACATTACCTTAGGGCCAATCTTGGCTTTAACAATAGGTGTTTTGGTTCCGCGAAGATACTTAGGTGTCTGGTCAAGAACCATCTTAGGAAGACCTGCATCCTTTAACTTCATCTTTTTCTTGTCAATTACAAGCATGGACATGGTCTGCTTTGCAGCCTCAATCTGTTCCTGCTGTGCGTCCTGCTTCTTCTTAAGCTTGCTGCCAATAATTGCCAACACAATTAAACCAACTACTAATACGGCAATAATTACCAATAATACAATACCCCAAACTGGCATGTTAAGTCCTCCTTATTCACAATTCACGGTTTCTCTGATTGTAAACCGGCGTACATTATATCATACAAAGAAATTATTCACAATACAAAATGTTAAATAAAGGTATATTTACTGGATTTCCTGCTGGTTTCTCTCATAGGTTTCAAGAATAATATCATGAACCATATCAGGAAGTTGTTTGCGCTGTTCTCTGTCCATGGAAGCCACATCAATAGGTGTACAGAATTCAATGATAACCTTTGCCGGTTTAATCCATGGCATATGGTTTTCAAGAACATTGTCAGTGTTATTCATTGCCATTGGGACAATCTTACAGTCGGCTTTATCAGCCAGTTTAAAGCTTCCTTTATGGAAAGGCATAACACCGGTGCCCTTGTTTCTGGTTCCCTCAGGGAAGATAACTACAGATATTCCATTTTTCAGTTGTTCAATTCCTTTAAGAATAGTGTTAAGACCTTCTCTTGGGTTATCCCTGTCAAGGAACAGACAGTGGAGCATTCTCATCCACACTCTTATAAATGGTACTTTATTCATCTCTTTCTTGGCAACAAAGCCTGTTACTCTGTACATAAGGCTGTAGGAAACTAAAGTATCAAAGATTCCCCGGTGGTTTCCCACATACATGGCAGCCTCATCTTTAAGGATGTTCTCTCTTCCTTTTACAGTAACTTTTACTCCAGAGATAAAAAGCACAATTTTAAATACTCCCTGGACAATTCTTAAGCTGCTTATATCCTTGGCATGAGGATTGAATTTCCCGATAATGAATTCAACAGGCCAGGCAATAAGGCTTAATACAAATACAATGAGAAGCAGAATAATAATTAATAAAATACGTATCATGACAGTCCTCTTTCTTGTTTATTATTTATATCATTTATACTGGGAAAAACCACTGGAGCAGGTTATGTTTCCATTCATTTCAACAAACATAGCTTCAACCCCTGGGGTGTTTTCTATCAGTTTTAGTCCCTCTGTAAGTCCCAGGGCAAAGCAGGTGGTGCTTAAGCAGTCCCCGGTAAGGGAATCATCAGAAACAATAGTTACATCTGACAAGCCGTTATCCACAGGATATCCTGTTTCTGGATTTAGTATGTGATGGTATAAAACATCTCCCTCAAAGAAATATCTTTCATAGTTTCCAGAAGAAACCACAGATTTATCTGTAATCTTAAGGGCTTCCAGTGTTTCGTTCTCTGAGAAAGGTTTTCTTACAGCAATGTTGAAGGAAGAATTATCCTTCTTGGAACCTACACAGAGAACATTGCCTCCAAGATTAATAATAGCCTGGTTAATACCTTTTTCAAGAAGAAATTCCTTAATTCTGTCTGCAATATATCCCTTTGCAATCGCTCCCAGGTCGATAACTGTTCCGGGCGGTGATGTGACAGTGTAAGAGGAATCCTC
The DNA here is from genome assembly GCA_945946665.1 of uncultured Eubacterium sp. Taxonomy (GTDB): domain Bacteria; phylum Bacillota; class Clostridia; order Lachnospirales; family Lachnospiraceae; genus Lachnospira. The sequence continues at coordinate 5,067 of CAMEWO010000006.1, read as the reverse complement.
ATTTCTTGTCAGAATTACATTATTATAATTCACGCTGGCAAGAGCTTCTGTAATTCTTTCCTGTTCTGGGACCTTCGGCTCACTGGCTGTGAAATCCCACAGGGAGGAAACAGAACCTATGGTAATATCTAATGCCCCCTGGGAAAGCTGGCTGTACTTAAGACCTGTCTCAATAAGCAGTCCTAAATCTTCTGGTACAGTGTCTGTCTCACCGCTGTTAAGCCGGTAAAGATTACCTTCAGGTTTAGTACGGGAAAACATTAACTCATATGTGTCGCAGAGAGCAAGTGCCTCTTTCAGTATATCTTTGAGCTGGCTGGTGGAGTATCCGCCTGTGGTGTAGGATGATACTGACACATAAGTGTTAAGTTTGAAATCTGTAACAGTAACCGGGTCTGACAGATATAATGCTTTTCCTGTACCGGCACTGCAGCCGCACATGGCGATAATCAGGCTTGTGATGGTAATAAGGCACAGGAAACGCCGGGCATTATATAAAGTGATCTTCATATACTCCAAATCCTTAAGAATATTATGTGAGTGTCATAAGTCCTTTTGCCACTCACTTGATATACAAATTGCTTCGTTGAAATGCAACTCTCGCGTATCATTATATCAAATAATGAAAAAAATGTGAAACTCCTTTTATTTTAACTGGGTTTGTGATATAACTGTAAAGTCTGGGTTTATGTCTAAATTCGGAGAACAATACAAAGAAAGGGTTTTGTTTTATTATGAAGAGGAAATTATTAAGTTTGTTGATGGCTGTAACAATGGTGGCAGCATTTACAGGCTGTGGCGACAGTAAGAAACCGGCAGCTTCTGATACAGAAGACACATCTAACAAGGAGATTGAAGCAGCTGATTATTATGCTTCAGTCCAGAAGAATGCCGAAATATATAAAAAGTATGTAACACTTGGTGAATATAAGGGAATTGAAGTGAAAGTAGACAGGTCAGGTCTTGAAGTTACAGATGATGATGTTGAGTCAAACATTAACTCAATGCTGAATCAGTTCTCAACAACAGAGGAGATTAAAGAGGGCGTAACAGCTATTGGAGATGATATTATCCTGGATTACAGCGGCAAGAAGGATGGAGTGGCATTCTCTGGCGGAACAGCAACAGATGCATCTTATACCATCGGTTCAGGAATGTTTATCAGTGACCTTGACAATGGTCTTGCAGGACTTACTATTGGACAGGAGTATGATATTCCATGTAAATTCCCGGATGATTATACATCAGCAGATCTGGCTGGTCAGGACGTTATATTTACAGTAACAGTAACAGCCAAGACTAAAACAGTGCTTCCTGAACTTACAGATGCATGGGTTGCAGAGAAGAACAAGGATCTGGGATTTGAAAGTGATGTCACTACAGTAGAAGGTTTAAGAAAGGCTACAAGAGAGTACCTTGAGAATTACAGCAACAGCTCTTTCTCAGCTAACAAATTTGGTACAGCCCTTGATACTATAATCAAGAATTCTACAATCAATGGTTACCCTGAAGCTGAGGTTGCAAGCCTTATGGATGTTTACAAGAATAATGTAAAGTCAAGCTACGAGACATACGCTTCATACTATGAGTCGATGGGAATCAGCAGCTATGAGGATTACCTTAAGAATGCCATGAACTGTTCATCAGAGGAAGAATTTGATGAGGTTGCAAAAGAGGCAGTACATGAGTATCTTGAAGAGAAAATGATTATCACAATAATTGCAGCTGAGAACAATCTTACAGTTTCTGCAGATGAAATCAATAAGCTGGGAGAGCAGTGGGCAGCAGATTATGGATATAACAATTATCAGGAGATTCTTGATTCCTATACCAAGGAGATGAATGCAGAAGTGGGATTTGAGGTACTTTCACAGAAGGTTCAGGATTTCGTCAATGAGAATGCAAAGGAAGTTACTGAGTAAATTACTTTAAAAATCCAGCCAGCAGACGGGAAAAGAAACATAGACGTCAATTGACGTGATATACATATAAGAAGGTCTGGGGAGAAGACCTTGATATACAGTGGAGAAAGAAAATGAAAGAATTCGTACCAAAGCTGTTTGACTGCCTTAAAGGTTACTCTAAGGAACAGCTGATAAAAGATATTATATCTGGAATTATTGTGGCAATTATTGCATTGCCACTGTCAATTGCCCTGGCATTAGCTTCAGGTGTGGGACCTGAGCAGGGTATATATACAGCCATCGTGGCAGGCTTTGTTATCTCTTTTCTTGGAGGAAGCAATGTTCAGATAGCAGGACCTACAGCAGCATTTGCAACTATAGTTGCAGGTATTGTTGCTGAAAATGGCATGGATGGACTTGTAGTTGCAACTATTATGGCAGGAATTATCCTTGTTGTAATGGGATTTCTTAAGTTCGGAAACCTTATACGTTTTATTCCTTATACAATTACAACAGGCTTTACATTCGGTATTGCCGTCACCATCTTGATTGGACAGATTAAGGATTTCCTTGGACTTACATTTTCGACTTCGCCGGTTGAGACAATGGAAAAGGTAGAGGCAATTGTTGACAGTATAGGTACATTTAACTGGCAGGCGCTGGTCGTAGGACTTGTGGCTCTGGCTATTCTAATTATTATGCCAAGGTTTACAGAGAAGATTCCTGCTTCCCTGATTGCTATTGTAGTTACAATTATCATGGTAAAATGCATAGGAATGGATGTTAAGACAATCGGTGACCTGTACACTATCTCTAACAAATTACCTGGGCTTACTGTTCCTCATGTGAATCTTGCCATGATTAAGCAGCTTTTCCCAGATGCCCTTACTATTGCGGTGTTAGCTGGAATAGAGTCTCTTCTTTCCTGTGTTGTGGCTGATGGTATGGTGGGAACCAGACATAAGCCTAATATGGAGCTGGTGGCTCAGGGTGCCGGTAACCTGGCATCTGCTTTATTTGGAGGAATTCCGGCTACAGGAGCAATTGCAAGAACAGCAGCTAATATTAAGAATGGTGGACGTACTCCAATCGCAGGAATGGTTCACTCTGTTACACTGCTTCTGATTCTTGTGGTTCTTATGCCTTATGCAGCGTGGATTCCAATGCCTGCTATTGCGGCAATTCTGTTCATGGTTGCTTACAATATGAGTGGATGGAGAGAATTCGTATCACTGTGCAAGTCTTCACCTAAGAGCGATATCCTTGTTCTTGTTACTACATTTGTATTGACAGTGGTATTTGACCTGGTTGTTGCCATTGAAGTTGGTGTTGTTATGGCAGCCATGCTTTTCCTTATGAGAATGTCTAATGTTACAGAGATAAAGAGCTGGAAATACCTTGGTGAGGATATTGACGAGAAGAATGACCCAATGGCTTTGAAATACAAGGTTGTTCCTAAGAATACTCTTGTATATGAGATTATCGGACCAATGTTCTTCGCAGCCGCAGACAAGTTCCTTGATATCAGTTTTGAGCCGGGAGTCAAGGTACTTATTATCCGTATGCGAGGCGTTCCGGCAATGGATGTTACGGCACTCCGTTCTTTGAAGAAGATTCATGCCACATGTAAGAAGCGTGGGATTACACTTCTTCTTTCCCATGTACAGGAACAGCCATATGCAATGATGGCAAAGGCTGGCTTTGTTTATGAGATTGGAGAGGATAACTTCTGTGCCAATATTGATGCAGCTTTGGAGAAGGCTGGAGAGATAAGATAAAATAAAATAAAATAGAGGTTTGTGTGCCCAGGCTGTGAATGTACAGCCTGGGTTATTTTTGTAGCAAAAGCCCTGCAAGCGAAAAATGTGCTTGCACAATTTTTCATTTGCAGGGCGCAAGAACAGCGAGAAGCTATGCTTCGAGCTGTTAGTGTGCGGAATCGAGTAGGAGTCAGCCTACTCGATTATCAAAAGTAATATAATAATCGTGACAAAATGGGGGAACTTTATGACAGATGGTATTTATGCAGAAATAGCAAGGGGATACAAAAAAGAGTGGGTACTGCCGAAGACCGTGATAGGCAGGATACGACTAATCTGAATGCAAATATGGAAAAGCTGTTGGCTTTTGTCACAACAGTGACACAGAGCGGTGAATCCATTATAGCTACTGATAAGAGTGGAAATAGCCATACTTTTAACGCATATGAAGTTAAGATTACAATTAATCAGCTGTATAAAAATCGGGAGGATTTAACCACCTTTCCGGATGAACGAACGGCAATTCCCTTGGGGGGGGAAGAGCCGATAATCCTGAGTGCCAAAGTGTATTTAATTGATATGACAAACAGTTCTGAACAGGTGATTATAAAGGTAAAAGATAAGTATTTTGTTCGCGATGCGTATAGTGAAGACAGTAATCAAAGTGATTTAGAGAAATTTGATGGTCTGAATGCATGGGCATTAATCATTGTGGCTGACTTTGACAGAGTAGATGATATTGTGCTTTTTGGCAATTATGCACAGGCAAATGAAGCGCTTTCTGATGAAACATCTGATAATTATTATTCAGCAGGCTTTGGCACAGGTGATGGAATGAAGTTTCTGGGTGACAAGTTTGTTGAGTATAAGCCAGATTTCCTGGGAGTAACCATCAACGGCACAGGAGAAACAAAAGCACCACTTGCCTGGAGTGTGGAAAGCAGTCTTTCTATTGCGGAAACCGGGCGTAATGAGAATAGAAATACGGAAACAGATATATATTTTGGCTTTAGCAGTGTTGAGATAGCACCTGTTACGGCAAGTGATATAAATGGTTTAAGTGTTGCGGGAATACAATCTGTGGAAGTGTTAGATGGTATACCTGAAAATGCAGTTAAGATTGAAGAAAGAAATGGAAGTGGTAAGTACGCAGTTCAATTCTTGTCGGATTATTATGATACAGTAAGAATAAAGGTTACATATGGGCTTGATAATGGTTCTACAGATAGTGGAATTATGACCCTGAATCGTGTAGGTATCATGCTCCAGGGTGGCAGGACAGCCGGAGATTCCGATACGGTTAATATTTTCCATGGACATGAGATGGGAGCGACGCTGGGTGATGGAAGTAATGCACCTGTAAAGGTGGAAGCCATAGCTGTTCCCAATGCAAATCCAGATGG
>CAMEWO010000005.1 GCA_945946665.1 uncultured Eubacterium sp. | reverse complement strand
GACATCTGATTTCCAGATTTCCGGAAGTGCGATTTCATCGCACAAGAATATTCAAGTATTTTGAGGAACTAAGAAAACTATATGAGGCTTCAGATAATGTGGAGGAATACAATGTTTAATAATTATATAGATGAATTTATTCCGGTTCAGAGCCTCCGGGAGTATTTAAAGAATGAGCCCATTAGTGATAGTGAAGTGGCTGACATTATTTTTTATGCTAAAGCTCCACTTCAAAGGAAACGTGAAGCTTTATTTGAACTTGAAAATATGGAACATCTCGGGAATCGGAAGGCATTATGGGAGTATTGGCTGAAGTATCGGGAATCCATTGATGAAGCATTTTCACTAATGGATTCTGAGAATGCTGTTTTTGTCGTATATGAGTATTCTCTGCATGAACATGATGGGGAATCAGATGAGTGGATGCATGGAATATTCTCTTCGTATGATGTGGCAATGAGATTTATTAGAAAAGACTCTGAATTCAAGAAAGCTGAAAAGAATTTGAATCACTGGTATGTAATCAATCTTTGGATGAAAGAGGATGAGGGATATTACAAGGATACTTGTGATTATTACATTATTGATGATGAGCTATGTTATGCAGAATTTGATGTTAGCAGTGATTTTCATGAAGGCTGCGTTGATGGAGAGCTAAGCATCCCAGTACATTATAAGCCGGGAGATATTCTGATAGCTGATAATTATCCATTTGGACATAAGCAAAAGTTCGTTATGCTTAAGATAGGGGATAATCGTGATTGTTGTTGTCTGCAGGCATTAATCAGAAGACAGGACGGGAGCTGGAAAGTGGGAGCAGTAAAACACGGGATGATGGGTGATACGATATATCCAAGGATATCTGTTTTATATACTGCAGATACTTATATACCGGATTTGTCTATTACGGAAGATGTTATCCTGGAAAAGATTAGTGAAATTGTGGCAGGAGATGAGAAAAAAGGCTGTGATTTGTGGAATAAGCTCAACGACTCAGATATATCAAGTGATGAAAAAATATCGGGTATTCTATTTGTGTGAAAAGTTTGATGAGATTTCTTTGTCCCCCTTGAGGGGACTTTATTATATAAAAAATAGTTTATAATGCAACTGTAACAGATAAGTAAATTGATTTATTTATCATGTCAATAGAAAAGCTATCTTGATATAAAGGTACAGGAGGTATATTTTCAGCGTAATTTAACAAGTTTAAAGTAGTGCTATTTATCGCTGCTTTCAAAATATGAGAAAATAGTGCGCAATACATTAAGTGCCATTTCCTTACGTTCCAAAGGCTGGCAATCAACAATCTGTTTAAATTGTTCGATTATATTGGAATCACTGTCTGTAACAGAGTCAGACAGCATGTAATCCACAGTTACACCAAGCCTGTTAACAAGTCTTACAAGTGTATCTAAAGTGAGACTTCGCTCACCACGCTCAATGGCACCCATGTAGGTATCAGATATGTCGATATCTTCTGCAAGCTGCGCCTGCGTAAGATTTAACTTAATCCGTTCTTCACGGATTCTTTTGCCTAACCTCTTATAGTCCATATAAACACCCCTTTCTTATGGATTATTTTAATGGAGTTAGTTAATACAATGAAATATCTAAATGAGGTATTGATGTTGACGTAATGAGGTGCTGATGATATTATTCATTTTAACCAAAAGTATTAATGAGTATCAAAACAAATTATGTGTAAGCGTCAGATAATAAGCAAGATTGGAGGGCTTTTATAATGAAAAAGAAACTAAAGAAGATTTCTTATGACCTGGTGGCGTATATTCAGATTGAAACAGAAGCAATTAAAGATTCAAATGACAAGATGATGATATCATCATATTGTCTTGGCAAATTAGAACTGGTCAATTGGTATATTCAGCTTCTGGAAACAGGAAGCGAAAAATATGTGGTTCCACAGAGTAAGGAATATCTGGAAGGGATAAGAGACCAGCTTATAGAATGTCATAAAGCGATTATGAAAGTAAAAGTATCTAATTCACATGAACGTCCAATTATTGACATTAAGTATCCAAAGGGATATGAGGGATAAAATCATGTATAAGAGAGTGCCTTTATTTCATTAAGATAGAATTGTCGGCTATCAGGAGACACATTTCTGGAAAATACCTTCTATAATTTAGTTACATCAAATAATTGATGTACAGTTATATATTTAGGAGGGATATACATGAAATATGTAATGTCAGATATTCATGGGAGATTGGATAAGTATAATGGAATGTTGCAAGCTATAGATTTTTCTGACGAAGACGAGCTTTATGTTATTGGAGATGTTATCGACAGAGGTATGCATGGTATAGAGATTCTTAAAGATATTATGAAACGGACGAATGTTCATATGATTATGGGAAACCATGAATTAATGGCGATTGATACAATTTGTTCTAAAGGAATAATATCGAGATGGGCAAATCTGAATCTATGGTGGCAAAATGGTGGTCAGGTAACATATTCAAAGTATCTGTCTCTTAATGATAAAGAACGAAACGAGATTAGTTTGTTCCTTACAAATCTGCCATCCTTTATTGAGACTGAAGTGAATGGTCAGAAGTTTCATATGGTTCATGGTTTTCCTGCGGACAATATGTATAGTGCAGTATGGACAAGACCAGAGCTTAATACACCAAATCCGCTTGTGGAGCGAACCTTGATTATTGGACATACACCAGTAGTGTATTTTCATGGAGGTAATGATGAAGAGATAGAAAGGTACATTAAGGAACTTCGCAGGCATAAGGAACACATCAAGATTGAACATGCAGACGGATTTATTGCTATTGATTGTGGATGTTGTATTGATATTCCAGAATCCAGACTTGGTTGTTTGAGGCTGGATGATATGGAAGAGTTCTATGTATGACGATGGTTTTAACTGTTAAGGAAAAGTCATAATAGCAAAACATTTGGAGCAGGGTTACATGGATAATAAGTCAAAAATATTAGTTAACACATGCGATTTTACCAACGTAAGACCTATAATGCTTGATTTGCCATATCCTTCAGTACAGGTTAGGGAGAAAAACCAGAGGTATGCCAATCTTCTGAGTATTGATTACTGTGGATCGGTATCAGAATTGTCTGCAATTTCACAGTATATTAACAATGAGACTATGTTATCGGTTGATAATTGTCAGATGGCAAAGACGGTATTAGGTATTGCAATGGCAGAGATGATTCATCTTCAAAAGCTAGCTGCCTTGATTGTGTTATTAGGTGGCAGTGCTGATTATGTGGCGAGGTATAATGATAACCAGCAATTCATCAGTAAAGGATGCATATGAATATGATTGGCGATAATTATGTTAATGATGTATTGGCAAGAATAATTAAGGATGAAGAATATCATATAATGCTTCTGAAGGCGATGATGAGATGATTGTTGTCCTTGAGAAAGGTTATATTGACATTAAGTATCGAAAGGGATACGAGGGCTGAATTAATTCTACGAAAGAAGGGTGAAGAGTTATGGAAAGTTTAGGTTTAGTTTTCTCAGGCGGTGGAGGAAAGGGCTCATACGAAATTGGAGTATGGAAATATCTCCACGAGAAAGGATTAGATAAACATATCACAGCTGTTTCAGGTACTTCTGTTGGAGCTTTGAATGCGGCTTTGTTTGTAGGCAGCAGCTACGAAAAAGCGGAAGAATTGTGGTTGAATATTACACAAAAAGATGTATTATGTCCAAGACAATTCAACAGAAAGGAGATTGTGAGATGGCTTATCAGTAATAATATTATTAAGATATTTATACCTGGGTATGTTGGCATGATAATGTCCAGTATAAATACAGCCATGATATTAAAGGACGAATATTTGTTTTCAAGTGATGGTATTTTAAATATGATTTCTGATGGTTTGGACTTTGATAAGATAAAATCATCAAAAATTCCATGTTTTGTTACCTGCACATGTTACTCTGGATTAAAAGCTGAACGGTTTAAACTGAATGATTATTCAAACGATAATATTTCTAATTTACTATTAGCATCATCTGCAATTCCTGTTATTTTTCCAGCTATTGATTTTCATGGAAAAAAGTATTGCGATGGAGGTATTCCTTATGTGGGAGATAATGTTCCAATTCAACCATTATATGATATGAAAATTAAAAATATAATAGTTGTTCATCTCGGTCAAAAGGATACTGTTGATAAAAGTAAGTATCCTAATGCCAGAATTATTGAGATTAATCCAAGTGAAGATATAGGGAAGGCTATTAATGGCATGTTTGATTTTTCAGCTGAAATTGTACCTCATCGTTTGGAATTGGGATATAATGATACGAAAAATGTTTTGCATTCTATTCTACAGTCGCTTTTGTAGATATGTTTAGCACATGATACATGAAAACTACCAACCTAAACCTTATGCTCAAGGGAGATGATTATATTGATAAAAAAGCTCATCTATAAAATTAAACCACCCTGTTCTAAGTGTCCTTATAGACTGGGACTTGTTAAAACTCTGGTAAACCCATGTCCCCAGTGTATGAATAGTAATTATCAGACCTATGAGAGATTTAAGAACGAAAGAGATAATAAGTAAAAAAGAATTTACAATGATGGAAATAATTATTTATGGGGAAGGGGGTAGATGATGGATATTTATTCATATATTAATTCAAAGGATATCAGGGAACTTCTTAGGAATACTGAATACGAGTTCAACACATTGCAGGCGGCGTGGCTTATATATTTTTGTAATAGACTTACACTTGAGGAAAAGCAATCTGCATTGGCAGAATTGATTAGTACAAAGCAGAACTACGAAACACTTAAAAGGTGGAATGAAAATGTAGTGGATATTATTCATAGTGATATTATAACAGATGAAATGTATTATATATTAGATTGTTCCTTTCAAGAGTTATGGTTTGATTTTCCAACTCCTTTTGAGAAAGGAGATATTGTCTGGTTACCGCCAAGAGATTATAATAAAGAACAGTATGATTTTGTGACTCTTATTCTTGATGAATTAGGTTACTTCAATCCATTACAGCATGTTGTCCATTCAGGGGACTATACTGACATGGTATTTTCTGGATATTTTGTGGAGCCGGATGGAACTGTTTATCATGATGTACTGTTTAATTATATGGATCTTGAATATTATCCGGGACCATATGAGGGGATTGAGAGGATATTTCCTGCCTTTAGTAAATACGTTAAGGGCGAAATAGATCTAGGGTTATTTTTATGTGTATATAAAAAGGTGCTGTCGGACACTGTAACAGCTGACACGATTCCAAGCAGGGCTTTTCCACATGAATTAATAAAAGAACTGGGATTGGATTAGACAATTTGGAGGAATACAAGTGATGAAAAAGAGAAAGTTATTAACTGTAATTATGGCTGTATTGCTTATATTTACCGGTTGCTCTGGTGGTGGCAATAATCAGGAAGCAACCAGCAATGGTGCAACGGATGCTAATAAGAGTTTAGTTTCACAGAGTGAAGGTAACACAGAAGCCATCGAAAAAACCACAGAGGCAACACAAGCGAATTCACAGAATGAAACAGTGAGTTCACAGAGTGAAACAGAACCAGTACAAGTGATTAAGATTACATCAGGTGTTGCAGATGAATACCTGTCATTAGATGATTTAATTCACGAATTTGATGATAATGGTTACAGCAACATACTGAATAAAAATGATTCAGAATTAAGACAATATATGTCATCGGCATGTACTAATACATATTCTCTTACAGAAGCGGAAGAGGATAGCCTTTTGGGCAGTTATTCAAACAGAACTGTCAATGTCACAGCTGACAGAGAAAGTGCAATATCAGATATTCACCTGTATTTCAAGGTTTTGAAGTCCATGTATTCTCTGTATAACTATTGGGGAAGTTCTAATTTTGAGGCAGCAGAAGAGAATATAGTTAATTCAATACCAGATACTATATCATCTAATGATTTGACCAATCTGGTGAGGGAAAACTTAAGCTTTATAGAGGATGGACATTTTCAATTTAATGGGAAAGGCATGTTGGATACATGTAATTCTTATATAGATAAGCATTTTCAGTTTTCAAAAGATGAAAATGGATATTATACCATTGCCAATTCAAATGAAAAGCTGTATCTGGACTCTTTCTCGAATCCGGGCGTATCCATGCAGTATTACCTGAATGATGACGGAAATATTGTCTATGCACCAGGCGGGGAGTTTGTCAGTGCACCGGCGTGTACTATGCAGTTTACAAATGGTGAGGCTGTAGATAATAATTTTTCATGTTTATACAATAATAAGAAAGATACCTCATTATGGCATGTTGAAACAGATAACATGATATTTATTCATGATGGTTCATTCAGTAGTAAAAAAGGCTCAGACCAGAACCAGAAATTGGCAGATTTGGGCGCTGTTGCAAAGGATAAGGATTATATTGTTCTGGATATAAGAGGCAATGGAGGCGGAACCGCCGATGGTGTTGTGGTATTCCTGGATTATGTCCTGAACGGTTATACGTCAAGAAGTATTGGTAAAGTTGGAACAGATCAATATCATGGTGTGCTTTCCAAGATACTGGATAATATGCTGGTTCGTAAAATAAGTGGTAACAATGGTTCTAAAATATCTGGAAACAAGGTTACTACAAGAGAAAAATCTGGAAGCGCGATAAAGAATAACAATAAGACTATTATATTATTGGTTGACAAGGGTACAGCATCCTCAGGAGAGGAAGCATTAAATATGATGTATTATATTAATAATACAATCGTAATAGGGACATCTACAGCCGGGGCACAGTATTCCAGTAATCCAATGACAATGGTCCTGCCTGACACTGGTATGACTGTAACTATTCCAACTGCTGTGTATAGGGAAAACAATAATAACGTGGAACGGACAGGATTTGTTCCTGATATATATACAGACAACTCACGTGCATCCACCAGTGTAGCCAACATGCTTGCTAATTATGGTAAGATATCATCAGAAGAGGCTGCACAGGTTGGCAGATAGCATGAAAAAACCTTCCCATGTACAATCAATGTACAGGGAAGGTTTTTTGATTGTTATCTCCATCAAGTAATAAACACAACTGGACATAACAAATATACATAGTGTATAATATCAATGGAATTTTAACGTACAAAATAAAAGGGGGTACGACATGATTTTACTATTATTAATTATTATTGTAGTTGCAATTCTGATTTCATGTATCAGAATTGTTCCTCAGAGCAATGCTTACGTAATTGAAAGACTTGGTAAGTACATCGGAACATGGCAGGTTGGTGTACATTTTCTTGTACCTATTATTGACAGACTTGCCAAGAAAGTTTCTCTGAAGGAGCAGGTGGCAGATTTCCCACCACAGCCGGTTATTACTAAGGATAATGTTACAATGCAGATTGATACAGTAGTGTTCTTTAAGATTACAGACCCTAAGCTGTACACCTATGGCATTACTAATCCAATCAGTGCTATTGAGAATCTTACAGCAACAACTTTAAGAAACATAATCGGAAGTCTTGAACTGGATGAGACACTTACAGCAAGAGAGAAGATTAATACACAGATGGCACAGATTCTTGATGAGGCTACTGATCCTTGGGGAATTAAGGTCAACAGAGTTGAGCTTAAGAACATTATTCCTCCCAAGGCAATTCAGGAGTCAATGGAGAAGCAGATGAAGGCAGAACGTGAGAAGCGTGAGCAGATTCTTATTGCAGATGGTTTCAAGGAGAGTACAATCAAGAAAGCTGAAGCAGAGAAGGCTGCTGAGGTTCTTCATGCTGAGGCTCACAAAGAGGTTATGGTTCTTGAGGCACAAGGTAAGGCAGAGGCAATCCTTAAGGTTCAGGAAGCTACAGCTGAAGGTATAAGAAAGATTAAAGAAGCAGGAATTGATTCTGCAATACTTCAGTTTAAGAGTATTGAGGCAATGAAGGATGTTGCCAATGGTAATGCAACTAAGGTGATTATTCCAGCTGATTTGACCAATCTTGCAGGCGTATTTACCTCAATCAAAGAGGCTGTAGATACACCAGCACCAGTTTCTGATAAAACATCAGATTCAGGCTGTCAGGTTACAGACCAGACTCTTGGCGAGATTAAGAATGTAAAAGATGCTGTTACAAGGAATGATGAGATTAGCAGCTTCACAGTTTAGAGACGTAAGTCGATGTGATATAATTATGCCGGTGGTGCTTTTCTATGCACTGCCGGCTTTTTGTAGCAAAAAGATAAAAAAGATATAGAAGGAATTAAGCAATGAAATACAGTAACGTACATAAAGCCACATTTATAGACAGACCCAACAGATTCATCGCTCATGTAATGCTTAAGGAAGATGGAAAAGAAGTTATTGAAACAGTTCATGTCAAGAATACTGGAAGATGCAGAGAGCTTCTGATAAAAGGGGTTACAGTGTATCTAGAGAAAAGCGGCAATCCTGACAGGAAAACCGGGTATGACCTTATAGCTGTGGAAAAGGCTGGTGTAGGAATAATCAATATTGACAGCCAGGCTCCTAATAAGGTGGTGGCAGAGTGGCTTAAAACTAAAGGATTCACATATATTAAGCAGGAATATGTATACGGAGGTTCCAGACTGGATTTCTACATGGAGAAAAACGAGGAAAAGTTTCTCATGGAAGTAAAAGGGTGTACCCTGGAAATAGATGGAGTTGGATACTTTCCTGATGCGCCTACAGAACGTGGAGTAAAACATCTAAAGGAGCTGACAGGGGCTGTTAAGAAGGGATATCACTGCATTATTGCCTTTGTGATACAGATGGAAAATATATATGATGTAAAACCTAATAAAACAATGCACAAAGAATTTGCAGACGCACTTCACAGTGCAGAAGAGGCCGGGGTTGAAGTGCTTCTTCTGCCATGCCTTGTAACACCGGATGAGCTGGTGATAGATGACAGGAAAGCCGGGACAAAATCAGGTGCGGAAATTGTCTAATTTTTTATATCAATTTAATTGAATTTACTTGCAATATACACTACAATATAAGAAAAGATGTCAAATTAAGTGGCGGAAAGGAGCAAATATAAATATGTCAACTCTCTGGGTTGTTGGAGATTCTACATTAAGTCCGTTTAACGATAAGTTCTACTATCCAAGGTATGGCTATGGAACCATGCTTAACCAGTATCTTGATGATACTGTTGAAGTTAAGAACCTTGCACTTTCAGGAAGAAGCTCTAAGAGTTTTCTTGTGGAACCTGAATATGAGCAGCTTCTTCAGGGAATGAAGCAGGGGGATTTCCTTCTTATCGGCTTTGGACATAATGATGAAAAGATGGAAGAGCAGAGACATACTGCTGGAAGAGGCGGGTATATGGATGAAGGTTCCTTTGCCAATTCTCTGTATGTTAATTATTATTTGAAGGCAAAAGAAGCAGGATGTACAACTATAATCTGTACTCCTATCGTAAGAAGGACACCAGATGGTAAATGGTCTTCAGACATGCTTCACATTACATCTGACCAGGATAAATTCGTCGGTGGTGATTACCCGGATGCCATAAGGACTATGGGCAGTGAACTTAATATTCCTGTGGTGGATATGACTGCTGTTACTAAAGAACTCTACGATAAGATGGGGCCGGATAAAACAGCAAAGCTTCATGCATGGCCTTCTGACAAGGTTTCCAGCGTGGATAATACCCATACTAATATATGGGGTGGAAGAGTTAATGCGTATCTGTGTCTTAATGAGATTAAGAAGTTGGCTGTTCCTGGCTTGTCAGAACATGTGCTTTCTGCAGAGTTTCCTTCAGAGGATTATCTTGTATCTAATCCGGAATACATTCCTGTGGTATTTGATGCCAATCTTAAGGACAGTGTTTACTGGAAATCATATGAACAGTGGAAAGGAACTGTCTTTGGGGATATTCCGCCGGGAGGAGATTTTTCACACTTTACACTGGAGCCAGTGGAGAATGGTGTGCACATTTGTGTCAGGGATAATGCAGGTAAGATATCGGCTGTGACAGATGGTATTGCCATGTATTACACTACAGTGCCTTCAGGGGTTAATTTTACCTTCTCTGCTAAGGTTACCCTTAATGATTATTTTATGAATGACCAGGTTTCATTTGGACTTATGGTGCGTGATGACTGCTATATTGATATGCAGACCCCACAGGGACTGGGGGATTTCGTGGCAGCTGGACCATTTCATCTTACCAGACATGAACATCTGGACAAATGCTTTGCCAGAAAGAATAGTAATCTGTTTCTTGGTCCGGCAGTATGTGACGGACTTGAAAAGGGTAAGACATATGATTGCAGGATTATAAGCTCTAATGACGGATATTCACTGTTCTTTGGAGACGATGAGGCTGTTACGGGGGGATTTGATTTCAGACTTACAAGCATAGACCCTGACCATGTGTACGCAGGAATGTTCGTTTCCAGAAATGCAGATGTTACATTTACAGATATTAAATTAGAATTTAATTAAGTGAAACTGGTATTTATGAAGCTGGGTCATGCACATAGGGCACAGAGCTTCATGATATATATTATATATCTATGTGCAGAAATAGGGGTATAGCTATGAGAATTAAGTTTTTAGGAGCTGACCATGAGGTAACGGGAAGCTGTCATTATTTAATGGCTAATGGTAAGAATATTCTGGTTGACTGCGGTATGGAGCAGGGCAATGATGTGTACGAGAATCAGGAACTGCCAATCCCGGCATCAGAAGTTGATTTTGTGCTTCTTACCCATGCTCACATCGACCATTCAGGTCTGATTCCACTTCTTTACAGTAAGGGATTCCGTGGCAAGGTATATGCCACAAGACCTACTGTGGATCTGTGTGACATTATGTTAAAGGATAGTGCACATATTCAGATGTTCGAGGCGGAATGGCGTAACAGGAAGGCAAAGCGTGCCAATAAGGAATTAAAAGAATTCGTTCCTATCTACACCATGGAGGACGCAATCAATGTTATGAACCAGTTTGTGGGATGTCCATATGGCGAGCAGATTGATTTGTGTGATGGTATCCAGATAAGATTTATTGATGCAGGTCATCTTCTGGGCTCCTCAAGTATAGAAGTGTGGGTTACAGAGGATACTGATAATGGACCTGTTACTAAAAAGATTGTATTCTCTGGTGATATTGGAAATATTAATAAGCCTATTATTAAAGATCCTGAATATATCAAAGATGCAGATTATGTTGTTATGGAATCAACATATGGTAACAGATTCCATGAGGATAACAAGGATACCATTGAAGAACTGGTAAAGGTATTTAAGAGAACTTTAGACAGAGGCGGTAATGTTGTAATTCCATCCTTTGCAGTGGGAAGAACACAGGAACTTTTGTATTATATCAGGCAGATTAAGGAACAGAATCTTATTGACAGGCGTTTTGATGTATATCTGGACAGTCCTCTTGCAATAGAGTCCACATCTATTTTTGGCAAGAATACCTATGAGTGCTTCGATGAAGAGGCTATGGATCTTATTAAGAAGGGGATTAATCCTCTTACATTTGAAGGACTTAAGTTTGCAACAACAGGAGAGGCTTCAAAACTTATTAACTTCGACCCTAACCCTAAGGTGATTATATCAGCATCAGGAATGTGCGAGGCTGGACGAATCAGACACCATCTTAAGCATAATCTCTGGAGACCTGAGTGTACCATTCTGTTTGTTGGATATCAGGCTCTTGGAACAACAGGTAGAGCCATAGTAGATGGTGCCAAAGAGATTAAGCTTTTCGGTGAACCGGTTGATATATCTGCAGAGATTGTACAGCTTCCGGGTTCCAGCGGCCATGCAGACAAGAATGGACTGATTAAGTGGGTAAGTTCATTTGACAAGAAACCGGAAAAGGTTTTCGTTGTCCATGGAGAGGATTCCGTGTGCGATGAATTTGCAGAATGTTTAAAGAGTGAGTATGGATTTGATACTGTTGCTCCATATACAGGCGCAGAGTTTGATCTTACAGAATTCCGCTGCATCAGCGAGGGCAACAGAGAGAAGAAATCAAGGAGAACTGTTGATAATAAGCGTAATCAGGGTGTATTTGCAAGGCTTATTGCTGCCGGACAGCGTCTGATGACAGTAATTAACCACAATGAAGGCGGAGCCAATAAAGACCTTGCAAAATTTGCTGACCAGATTAATGCGCTGTGTGATAAATGGGATAGGTAGATTAGTGTATGAAGAAAATATTATTCGTTTTTAATCCCAATTCGGGAAAGGGACAGATTAAAAACAGACTGCTGGATATTGTAAGAATGTTTTCAGAGAATGGTCTGCAGGTTACTGTGTATCCTACCAGGGCACCTAAGGACGGATATGATTATATTCTAACATATGGCAGGAAGTTTGATATTATCGCCTGCAGTGGCGGAGATGGCACGTTAAATGAAACTGTCGGTGCAGTTATCAGACTTAATAAGCAGCATGGAACCAATATACCGGTTGGATATATTCCTAGCGGAACAACTAATGATTTTGCTTCCAGTCTGGGAATTCCAAAAGATATGGTTAAAGCTGCCAGAGTTATTTCTACGGGAACAGCTTTCAGGTGTGATATAGGCATGACTGACAGTGGAAGGAATTTTAACTATGTTGCTGCATTTGGCGCATTTACTGAGGTGTCTTATGCCACTCCCCAGGAGCTAAAGAATATGCTTGGTCACCAGGCGTATATTATTGAGGGGATGAGAAGCCTTACAGATTTGAAACCCCAATATCTTCGCATCCGGGCAGGTGACAGAGAACTTGAGGGGAATTTCCTGTACGGAATGGTGAGTAATACCCGTTCTGTGGGAGGTGTGAAGGGGCTGGCTGGCAAGAATGTTGACTTGTGTGATGGTCTCTTTGAGGTAACTCTTTTAAGGCAGATTAATAATCCTGTGGAGCTGCATCAGGCAGTGACTGGTCTGCTGACACAGCAATATGAGAATAATAATGTTATTGAGTCTTTTAAAACTGACCATATTGAATTCCAGTCCCCGGTGGATGTTGCATGGACTCTTGACGGTGAGTTTGGAGGATTTAGAAAAGATATTTCTTTTGATGTGGTTCCACAGGCAGTTGATTTTATTATTGAAAGAAAAAATACAAAATAATTCACATACAATTTAGACACAATTTAATTTTATAAAGTAAAAAACAGATTTTACCATATATTTTTTAGTTTAACTTCGCCGCTATTTTTTATAAATAGCGGCTATTTTTGTGCGTTAACAAAAGAAAATAAATTAAATAATCAGATAATTAATATAAATAATGATAAGAATACAAATAATCAGACAATTCAACGAAAAAAGTTGTTTACAACTGCTTCAAAAAGGCGTATATTATCCTCAAGGCGACGCAGGACTGTGTGCTAAGAGAAGAAAGAACATGAAAGGATGAAAACTACTTATGGAAAATGAGCAGAGACAGTTAGGGCTATATGACCCATCTTTTGAACATGACAACTGTGGTATTGGTGCAGTTGTAAGTATCAAGGGGATTAAGACACACCAGACAGTTTCAGATGCTTTGAGCATTGTTGAGAATCTGGAGCACAGAGCTGGTAAGGATGCTGAAGGAAAGACCGGTGATGGTGTTGGTATTCTTCTTCAGATTTCTCACAAATTCTTTAAAAAGGCAGTTAAGCCATTAGGTATCCAGATTGGCGATGAGAGAGAGTATGGTGTGGGTATGTTCTTCTTCCCACAGGATGAACTGAAACGTAACCAGGCAAAGAAAATGTTTGAGATTATTGTTGAGAAGGAAAATCTTGAGTTCCTTGGCTGGCGTGTAGTTCCAACTGTGCCAGAAGTTCTTGGAAAGAAGGCTCTTGATTGTATGCCATACATAATGCAGGCATTCATTAAGAAACCTGCTAATGTCAATAAGGGTATTGACTTCGACAGGAAGCTCTATGTGGCAAGAAGAGTCTTTGAGCAGACTAATGAAGATTCATATGTAGTTTCTCTTTCAAGCAGAACTATTGTATATAAGGGAATGTTCCTTGTTGGACAGCTCCGTCAGTTCTTTAAGGATCTGGAAGACCCTGACTACGAGTCAGCCATGGCATTCGTTCATTCAAGATTCTCTACCAACACTAATCCAAGCTGGGAGAGAGCTCATCCATACAGAATGATTGTACATAATGGTGAGATTAACACAATCAAGGGTAATGCGGACAGAATGCTTTCACGAGAAGAGACAATGTATTCTGATTATCTTGAGAATGAAATGTCAAAGATTACACCAGTAGTTAATACAAATGGTTCAGATTCAGCCATGCTTGATAATACACTGGAATTCCTTGTAATGAACGGAATGCCTCTTCCACTGGCAGTTATGATATGTATTCCTGAACCATGGGCTAACAACAATGCCATGTCACAGGAGAAGAAAGATTTCTACCAGTATTATGCAACTATGATGGAGCCATGGGATGGTCCTGCATCAATTCTTTTCACAGATGGAGATGTAATTGGTGCCGTTCTTGATAGAAATGGTCTTCGTCCTTCACGTTACTATGTAACTAACGATGATTATCTTATTCTTTCATCTGAGGTAGGTGTTCTTCCTGTTGATGAGAGCAGAATTAAGATTAAAGACAGAATTCGTCCTGGTAAGATGCTTCTTATCGATACAGTTAAGGGCGAACTTATAGACGATGAGGAACTTAAGTCAGAGTATGCAAGCAGCCAGCCATATGGTGAGTGGCTTGACAAGAACCTGGTACAGCTTAAGGATTTAAAGATACCTAACAAGAAGGTTGAGATGCACACTAAGGAGGAGAGAGCAAGACTTCAGAAAGCATTTGGCTATACATATGAAGATTTTAAGACTTCTATTCTTCCAATGGCTCTCAACGGTGCGGAGGCAATCGGTGCCATGGGTATTGACACACCAATTGCAGTGCTTTCTAACAAACACCAGCCTCTGTTCAACTATTTTAAGCAGCTGTTTGCACAGGTTACTAATCCACCTATTGATTCAATCCGTGAGAAGGTGGTTACTTCAACGACAGTTTATCTTGGAACAGATGGTAACCTTCTTGAAGAGAAGGAAGAAAACTGTAAGGTATTAAGAATTAATGACCCAATTCTTACTAACACAGACCTTTTAAAGATTAAGAATATGAAGGTGGATGGTTTTAAGGTTGAGACTATCCCAATCATATATTACAAGAATACATCACTGGAGAAGGCTATTGACCACCTGTTTGTTGAGGTGGACAGGGCATACAGAGATGGCATTAATATTATAATCCTTTCCGACAGGGGAGTTGATGAAAATCATGTGGCTATTCCTTCGCTTCTTGCGGTATCAGCTCTTCAGCAGTATCTGGTACAGACAAAGAAGAGAACTAAGATGGCTGTTATATTAGAGAGTGGCGAGCCAAGAGACGTACATCATTTTGCAACACTTCTTGGTTATGGTGCTTCAGCAATTAATCCATATCTTGCACAGGAGAGTATTCAGGAACTTATTGACCTTAACATGCTGGACAAGGATTATTACGCAGCTGTTGATGACTACAACGCCGCAATTATCGGTGGTATCACTAAGATAGCTGCTAAGATGGGTATATCAACAATCCAGTCATATCAGGGTGCCAAGATATTTGAGGCAATTGGTATTAACTCTGATGTTATTAACAAATATTTCGCTGGAACAGTAAGCCGTATTGAGGGTATCAGCCTTGCAGACATCCAGGAGGATGTGGAGGCACTTCATGATAAGGCATTTGACCCACTGGGACTTCCTACAGATACAACACTGGACAGCACAGGCGCGCACAAGATGAGAAGCGGCAAAGAGGAACATCTGTATAATCCTCAGACAATTCATCTTTTACAGCTTGCTACAAGAACGGGTGATTACAACGTATTCAAAGAGTATACAAGTCTCATTAATAAAGAGACAGGTGCCATGAACCTGAGAGGCCTTATGGATATTAAATTCCCTAAAAAGGGCATTAACATAGACCAGGTTGAAAGTGTTGATTCTATTGTTAAGAGATTTAAGACAGGTGCCATGTCATATGGTTCTATCTCTAAGGAAGCACATGAAACTATGGCTATTGCAATGAACATGCTTCATGGAAAGTCTAACTCTGGTGAAGGTGGTGAGGAGTATGACCGTCTCACTGTTGGACCAGACGGACTTAACAGATGTTCAGCAATTAAGCAGGTGGCATCAGGTAGATTTGGTGTTACTTCAAGATATCTTGTAAGTGCACAGGAAATCCAGATTAAGATGGCTCAGGGTGCAAAGCCTGGTGAAGGTGGACACCTTCCAGGAAAGAAAGTATATCCATGGATTGCTAAGACACGTCTTTCAACTCCAGGTGTATCACTTATATCACCTCCACCTCATCATGATATCTATTCAATCGAGGATTTGGCACAGTTAATATATGATTTGAAGAATGCAAACAAGAATGCAAGAATTTCTGTAAAGCTTGTTTCTGAGGCAGGCGTAGGTACTGTAGCTTCAGGTGTTGCCAAGGCAGGTGCCCAGGTAATTCTTATATCAGGCTATGACGGAGGTACAGGTGCTGCCCCAAGAAGCTCAATCCACAATGCGGGACTTCCTTGGGAACTGGGTCTGGCAGAGGCTCATCAGACACTTATTATGAATGGCTTAAGAGACAGAGTTATTATTGAGACTGACGGTAAGCTTATGAGTGGACGTGATGTTGCCATAGCAGCAATGCTTGGTGCAGAAGAATTCGGATTTGCCACAGCTCCGCTTGTAACAATGGGCTGTGTAATGATGAGAGTTTGTAACCTTGATACATGTCCTGTTGGTGTTGCAACACAGAATCCTGAGCTCCGTAAGAGATTTACAGGTAAGCCTGAGTATATTGTGAACTTCATGAGATTTATTGCCCAGGAGCTTCGTGAATATATGGCAAAGCTTGGTGTTAAGACAGTGGACGAGCTTGTTGGAAGAACAGATTTCCTCGAGCAGAGAGATGTGCCTGACAGCGGACGTTCATCTAAGGTGGATCTTTCAAGGATACTTAACAATCCATTTGCAAAGGATACAGGCAAGATTCATTACAACAAGAAGGATGTATATAACTTCCAGCTTGAGAAAACTATTGATGAAAAGATTCTTATCAAGAAGTTTGAGAAAGCCATGGATGAGAAGCAGAAGAGAAGTATTGAGGTTGATGTTACTAACACAGACCGTGCTTTAGGAACACTTCTTGGAGCTGAGATTACAAGAAGATTTGGCGAAAGTCTCGATGAGGATACTTATACAGTTAAGTGTAATGGTGCTGGTGGACAGAGCTTTGGTGCATTTATTCCTAAAGGACTTACACTTGAACTTGTTGGAGACAGCAATGACTACTTTGGAAAGGGTCTTTCAGGCGGAAAGCTGATTGTATATCCTCCAAAGGGAATAACCTACAAGGAAGACGAGAACATAATTGTTGGTAACGTTGCCCTGTATGGTGCTACAAGTGGTAAGGCTTTCATAAATGGTGTGGCTGGTGAGCGTTTCTGTGTTCGTAATTCGGGTGCCACAGCGGTTGTTGAAGGTGTGGGCGACCATGGATGCGAGTATATGACTGGCGGACGAGTAGTAGTGCTTGGTTCTACAGGTAAGAACTTTGCAGCTGGTATGAGTGGTGGTATTGCATATGTGCTTGATGAAGATACCACATTATATAGAAAGCTGAATAAACAGCTTGTTTCAATGGAACCTGTAACAGACAAATATGATGTCCTTGAGTTAAAGCAGATTATTACAGAGCACGTTGCTTACACAAACTCAAAGAAGGGCAAGGAGGTTCTTGATAACTTTGGAGAATATCTTCCTAAGTTCAAGAGAATTATTCCTCATGATTACAAGAAGATGCTTAATACCATTGTCCAGATGGAGGAGAAAGGCTTAAGCAGTGAGCAGGCACAGATTGAAGCATTTTACGCTGCTACAAAGTAATTGCATCAGGACTACGAAAGGAGTTTTATATGGGAAAGCCAACAGGATTTATAGAATATGATCGTAAAGAGGCAAAGGCATCTTCACCAAAAGAGAGAATTAAGAATTTCAACGAATTCCATACACCTTTGCCAGAGGAAGAACAGAAATGCCAGGCTGCACGCTGCATGGACTGTGGTGTTCCATTCTGCCAGTCAGGTATGACTATCAAGGGAATGACAAGCGGATGTCCACTTAACAATCTTATACCAGAGTGGAATGACCTGGTATATGAGGGAAATTGGGAGAGAGCATACAACAGACTTCACAAGACCAGCAATTTCCCTGAGTTTACAAGCCGTGTATGTCCTGCGCTGTGTGAGAAAGCGTGTACATGTGGACTTAACGGAGAGCCAGTATGTACTAAAGAAAATGAGCTGGCTATTATTGAGAAGGCTTATGCAAATGGATGGGCAGCAGCTAAACCACCGGTTGTAAGAACAGGAAAGAAGATTGCTGTAATTGGTTCAGGCCCTGCAGGTCTTGCTGTGGCTGACCAGCTTAACACAAGAGGACATAATGTTACTGTATTTGAGAGAAGTGACAGAATTGGTGGACTGTTGAGATATGGCATTCCTAACATGAAGCTTGAAAAGCATATAATTGATAGAAAGCTTGATGTTATGAGAGAAGAAGGCGTTGAGTTTGTAGTTAACGCCAATGTTGGAGCTGATGTTAAGGCAAAGGATATTCTTAAGGAATATGATGCTGTTGTCCTTGCCTGTGGTGCCTCTAATCCAAGAGATATCAATGCTCCTGGAAGGGATGCTAACGGAATATATTTTGCAGTAGATTTCCTTACATCAACAACCAAAGCACTGCTTGATAACGGACTTAAGGAAGGTACATATATATCAGCTAGGGATAAGAATGTTGTAGTTATCGGTGGCGGTGATACAGGTAATGACTGTGTGGGAACATGTATAAGACATGGCTGCAAGTCAGTTACCCAGCTGGAGATGATGCCTAAGGCACCAGATGAGAGAGCTGAAAGCAATCCTTGGCCACAGTGGCCATTAGTCTGCAAGACAGACTATGGTCAGGAAGAGGCTATTGCAGTATTTGGACATGACCCAAGAATATATACCACAACTGTTAAGGAATTCGTCAAGGATAAGAAGGGTAATCTTTCAAAGCTTATCACAGTAAGTCTTGAGTCAAAGATAGATGAGAAGACTGGAAGAAGAATGATGGTTCCGGTTGATGGAACAGAGAAAGAGATTCCTTGTGAAATTGTTCTTATTGCAGCAGGATTTCTTGGAACACAGAAGTATGTCACAGATGCATTTGGTGTTGAGCTTAATGAGCGTACCAATATCAAGACAGATGCAGATTCTTATGCAACATCTGTTAATGGAATATTTACTGCAGGTGACTGCCACACAGGACAGTCTCTTGTAGTTAAGGCTATAAGACAGGGACGTGACTGTGCAAGGGCAGTTGACCAGTATCTTATGGGATATACCAATCTTTAAAACAAGTGAAAATGCTTTTCAGAGGCTGAACATCTGCAGGGTGTGCAGTCTCTGATTTCTTTTATTATTATATATATGGCATAGGTGGAAATATTTGTAATAATGTGATATAATACGGGCTAGTTGATTAATTTTATTAGTTTTTGAGATAGAGATATGGATGCTATGGATAAGTTGGATAGGTTAAAACGAAAAATCAGAGTGCTGTCAAGGCTGGTATTCGGCAGAACAGCCATGGTTCTTATTGCAGTACTGCTTCAGGTGGCGATGATTGTTGTAGGTTCGAACCTGCTGTATAAGTATTTTGCCATTTATTATATGGCATTTCAGATTATAGGTCTGATTGTGGTGGTACATATTCTGAATGAAGATACCAATGCTGGTTACAAGATGGCGTGGATTGTGCCAGTGCTTGCCTTTCCAGTGTGTGGAATTGTGGCGTATCTGTTCGTTAATTTCCAGGTTGATACTAAGATTATGAGAATAAGGCTTGATAGTGTTAATACACAGATAAGCAGGCACATACATGTTAACGAGGAATACACAGACAGAATCAAGAATGAGCCTGACGGGGAAATTAATATTGCAAAATACCTTTACAGTATAGGAAGCTTCACTCCATACTATGACAATGAATGTGAATTCTTCCCCCTTGGTGACGACAAATGGGAGGAGATGCTTAAACAGCTAAGACAGGCGGAGCATTTTATATTCATGGAATACTTCATTGTGGCAGATGGAGTAATGTGGCAGTCTGTTGAGAAAATTCTTGAGGAAAAGGTGGCTGAGGGTGTTGAAGTACGTTTTATGTATGACGGAATGAACAGCCTGGTCAATGTTCCATTTGGCTTTTACAAGAAACTTGCAGAAAAGGGCATTAATGCCAGACCATTCTCACAGATAAGACCAGCTCTGTCCACAGTACAGAATAACCGTGACCACAGAAAGATACTTATTATTGATGGCAAGGTTGCATTTACTGGCGGAATTAATCTGGCAGATGAGTATGTCAACAAGTATGAAAGATTCGGACACTGGAAAGATACGGCTATCATGATTAAGGGAAATGCTGTAAGAAGCTTTACTTACATGTTTCTTACTATGTGGAATGTAGCAGGTAAGAGAAACAGTGTTCCGGAGGAAGAACTGAATAAATATATCCCGGATTTTTCTACTGATGAATGTTTATTTGACATTGATAAAGAGAATGACAAGCTTCGTTCAGGCGGATTTGTAATACCATATGGTGACAGCCCATTTGATGATGAAAGAGTAGGAAAGCAGATATATATTGATATTCTTAACAGGGCTACAAGGTATGTGCACATTATGACACCATATCTTATACTGGATGATGAGCTTATCCAGACGTTAAGCTATGCTGCTGTGCGAGGTGTTGAAACAGTAATTATTATGCCTCATATACCTGATAAGAAATATGCATATCTGCTGGCGAGAAGCTATTATAGGAAACTTCTTGAAAAGGGTGTTAAGATATATGAGTACACACCTGGATTTGTTCATGCCAAGGAGTTTGTCAGTGATGATATAAGGGGAACTGTAGGCAGTGTGAATCTGGATTACAGGAGCCTCTATCTGCATTTTGAATGTGGAACATACATATATAACAATGGATGTCTTAAGGATATTGAGGATGATTTCCAGGCAACATTGGAGAAGTGCCAGGAAATAACTATTGCAGACTGTGATAATTATCCATGGATAAAGAAGACTCTGGGACGTGTATTCAGACTTATCGCTCCTC
The DNA here is from genome assembly GCA_945946665.1 of uncultured Eubacterium sp. GTDB lineage: Bacteria > Bacillota > Clostridia > Lachnospirales > Lachnospiraceae > Lachnospira. Next base: position 81,081 of record CAMEWO010000005.1, on the reverse strand, counting down.
TTATGTAAGTTTGTTAAAAATTTTTCAAGAAATGGCAAAAACAATTTGCTTTTTTAGAAAAATAGTGTATAATTGTGTTTGTTGCTGTGGGCGATAAAGATAGGGAAAGTACTTAGGAGGACTGATATGTTTACTGTAAGTATTTTACTTGATTCTGTTGAGAAGGTGCAGAGGTTTGTCAGTACTGTAAGCAAATATCCATGTTCCTTTGATATTGAGTCAGGACATAGCTGTGTTGATGCTAAGTCATTAGTGGGATTATTTAGTCTGGATATCAGCAAACCGCTCCATCTCACCATACAGGATGATGGTTCACAGTTAGAGGACATATTAAGAGATATTAATGAATTTATGGAGTATTAATCTGTAAGTTCTTAATATAAGCGGAAGTGTCGGAATGGCAGACGAGCATGATTCAGGTTCATGTGTGGGTCACCACGTGAGGGTTCAAGTCCCTTCTTCCGCATAAAAGAAAGAGGGTTAAGCTTTCGGGCTTAACCCTCTTTCTTTTATGCCGAGGAGTCCCTTGAACCCAGGGTTCAAGGTCTCCTCGCCATGAATGGCTCGTCGGTCGGTTCGGCGGGAAAAAGGTCCACTGGACCTTTTTCTATGTGCACCGTAAGGTGCGCATTGTGCACCTTACGATGCACATTATCCGCCTCACCCCATCTTCCGCTTTCTCTGGCATAATGCGGCTCTGGCTGACGCGGAGCCGCTGCTTGGATGGGAAGATGACGCGGCTCTGGCTGACGTGGAGCCACTGGCACAGTGGTGCTTAAGACAATTTTGGATGAAAAGGTGAAAGCTTTGGTTATTTTACAGATGCAGTTGGCAGGGAAGAAGGGAGGCAAGACGGATTATTTTGAAATACAGATATATGTAAATGTGTGGTATGAATTTGGACAAATAGTCCAAAGATTGTGCATAATAGTTATAAATCTCTTTGACATATTTATTTTATAGTGATATTCTAATCATAGAAAAGGTGCTACCGATAGACAGTTAGCCCATAGAAAATAGTTTAATCACAAAAATGACCGCTTGTTTTCTTAGGACAGGGCGGTTATTTTTGTGTATTGTGGCTTCCGATGGTATATCCAAGTCCGAAAGAGGTCAAACATAAGCTGATAACTCCAATCAGACTTTCAATAGTCAACATTAGCATCCCCTCCTTAAGAAAGATTTCCGACAGACATGCTGTGGATTTCTATGTAATCAGAGGGTCACAGTCCCTCTGGTGAGGGACTAACCGCCTACCGAAAATGATAGCACCCAATTAAATATATCATAAAAAATAAAAATATACAATTTATAATTGCACGAGTAATACAAGTTTTTTGTCTTTTGATATAGAAACACTCTTACCGGTTCTGTTCCATCCACTTGACAGCGAAGTCAACTAATTCACGCTGGCGCATAAGCCGGATACAGGCTTTACCGATGAGACCTTTGTTTACGTTATATTCTTGTTCAAAGGCCTTTCCAATTTCTTTAAAGTCCTCTCCGTCTACATACAGTGTATCATACTTTTTCCAGACACGGTGACCGTTTTCCATAACGGCACTATATTCTGTGCAGTTATGTTTTCCAGGATATTCTGCTCTTGAATCAGCAAGATGCAGGGAGGTGTTTTTATCATATCCTACGCCAAGAAGAAGTACTTTTCCGTCAAGTTCATATAATCGTGCAATAGGAGAGCCCTCTCCGAAAATATTTGAAATATCATGATCCTTTGTTAAGTATTCAGCATGCTTTCCATAGGCGCACACAGATCTTGCAGGATGGTCACTTCTTAGACATCCTGGCCATTGGCGGAACATCTCTGCAACTGCGCCCATTGTGTTTGTTGGGGTGATGTTTTTGTCATAGGCAGGCCAGTTATCGCGGATTATTTGCCAGTCACTCTCATCTGCATCCCAGTGAACTCCATCTTCTGGGTCAAGGTTTTTCCATGACTGTGAAGGCATCATGATTGTACCGTCATTACCCACTACATCAATTAATGCTTCAATAACTGCCTGTGCTCCTCCGCAGACATATCCCATGCTTTTTAGTGATGTATGTACAATAACAGTATCATTTCTTTTAAGTCCGGTTTTCTTCAATTCCCTGATAATATCTTCTTTCGTTATTACCTTCATAGATTTCCCCCTTTGTAAATCAGTTAGTGTATTTAATTATTATATGATGTGGGTGTTAAAAGTCTTTTTGTCACTCATGTTTGATTTTTATAACATTATATAGCATATAATAAGATATTTGCAATGTACCTGGACGGAATGATATAATGTAAACCCGTATGATGCATACATGGCAATTAGGTGTTTTATTCCTGTTGGGTGGATTCTGGCAGATATTGTTGGAATTCTCCGGATTAAAGAGAAATTACCCCATATCAGGGAGTGATTCTTTAATATGTAGATTGAATTCTATGGTTTTTAAGCCTATGATGAAAGCATGAAAAGCGCGCTTTTATATTTGAAACGGAGGTAATTAATAATGAATCAAACCAGCATTGGAGACTTTATTCAGATTTCGCGAAAGAATAAGGGACTTACACAAAAACAGCTTGCTGAACAGATTAATGTCAGCGATAAAACAATATCTAAATGGGAAAATGGAAACAGCGTTCCTGACACAGAAATATTGTTGTCCCTGTGTAGTGCTCTGGATATAAGTATTAATGAGCTGCTTTCAGGTGAGAAGCTGCCTCCGGAAGATTATTCGAAAAAAGCGGAGGTTAATATTATGAATCTTTTACAGGAAAACCAGGAAAACCGAAAAGCATCAAAATGGCAGTACATAGTTGGAGGAATACTTATAATAGTTTCTCTTATCCTCTGTACAGAAACATTACAGTCAAGATTAAGCTGGTATAACTTTTTTGATGTATTTGCCTTTGTTATTCCGGCATGTATCTGCATGGGAGTTATATTTTTAAGTGGAAAACGAAGCAGAAAAGATGTTATCTGTTTAATTAAGAAAACTGTAATTCCATCAGGAGCCATAGTCAGCTTATTTGGATTTATCAGCATGATGTCTACCCTTGATGAACTGGAAACCATAGGGCCTAATCTGACAGTTTGTGTACTATCATTACTATACTGCTGCATAGCATATCTTGTGGTCGTTGTCCTTGAACAGTATATTAAATAATCATTTAATTTTATGATGCTAATGACTTTGTACTGATTGTTCTGTGGGTTCTGGCTTCTGTCCAGAACCCTGTATATATACTAATTCAGTCGAGCATAATTTCTTTCACAGATAGTTTTTCCATTCTCTTTGTGTATGCAAACATAATTGCTTCATACAGAATTAAAAATGCAGCCAGGGTAATGAGCATAACTGGAAAATCAAACTGGTAATCTGGTACATTTTCTACATCCTTAAATACTACCGATACCATGATTTTTAATAAAACGTACTGGTATATTGTTCCTAATACGAATCCTAAGTAAGCCCATGGACGATAGCCGTTTAAGACTGCATTGGCACATTCTCTGGAATTGTACCCAAAAACCTTCATCATCGTAATTGTTTTGCTGTTTGCATTGATAACAGAAGTGGTAGCAATAAACAGAGTTACTACTGCAAGGACAATACCAATAGCCATAATCATAATTGACATCATCCTGCTTGCCAGTTCATCCATGCTGCATGACATTTGCGTCATTGCTGCAAAACAGAACACAGCGAAGGTAATGAAGAATATGAGAGACTTCCTCTGTCTTACGTTGCTTTTCTCAAGCTCCTGTAGAAATGGCATATCTGTATCCTTTTTTGCAGGAACAACTTTTCGTGTTGATTGTTCTCTAATCAGCCATAATGCAGGAATTTTTAATTTATAGCAGCTTACTGCAACAGCTGACAGTGCAAAGAAAAGGGATGGAACAATAATAAGTGAAATACATAATCCAGGGTGAAATGATATTGGAACATCTGGAAGATATCCGTCTTTATTCTGTACTTCATATAATTTTGGCATTATTACATGTGCCATTGCATATCCAAGTCCGGTTCCAGCTAATACAGGCAGACCAAATACCCAGAAATTCTTTGCGACAGAAAAACGGCTGTAGCCTAATGCCTTCATGATACCAAGCTGTTTCTGGTGAGTCTCAATGTAATGTCCAATATAAAAGCACAGGAGTACAACAGTGGTCAGGAGAAGACAACCACCGGAAACTCCACTGACAACTATACATGTATTACATTGTGCATCATAGAATATTCTTGATATATCTGTTGTTATCAGATTCTCTACAGTTAATAGATCCAGGTAATAATTTAAGAACATTGTACACACAATGATGGCACAGAAGCTTATAATCAGCATGCCGGTCATCTTAAATATATCTTTTATACTTACTATCATTAGTTCCTCCTACCATGCAATTTCATAGGCAGATTTTGGTGCGTTATTATTATATTCGTTAATAATCCTGCCACTGTTCATTGAGATTACTGTATTTGCCATATCTGCAATATTCTGGTTGTGGGTTACCATTACCATGGTAAAGCCTATTTCCTTTTGCAGCTGGGTAATTAAATCCAGTACCATCCTTCCCGTAGTTTCATCAAGGGCACCGGTAGGTTCATCTAAAAACAGTACCTCAGGCTTTTTTGCCAGCGCTCTTGCAATAGATACACGCTGCTGCTCGCCTCCGCTTAATTCATGAGGGTACTTTTTTATTTTATCTTTTAATCCTACTGCTTCGATGAGTTTTCGGTAGTCCGTATTATTAGCCAGATCAGCTCCCATTTTTACATTCTTATCTACATTCAGGTTAGGCAGTAAAAAATACTGCTGAAAAACATATCCTATGGTATTTTTTCTGAAATTGGTGATTTCAGAATCAGACATGGTGCTTATATTTCTGTCATTGTAGAATATATTTCCTGCATCAGCAGGTTCCAGACCAGAGATAACATTTAAAAAGGTGGATTTACCAGAGCCTGACGCTCCCAGTATAACCATGAAATCACCGTCTTTAATATTTAATGAGATTCCTCTTAATACCTCGTTCCGGCTTTCTCCGGTTCCGTAGAATTTGCGGAGGTTTTCAATTCTTATCATAATGTAACGTTTCCTTTCTCATATAACAGTAATCCTTTGAAAACATATGTAAGGTTTTCGCTTATCTGCTCCATAGTGTAGTGGCAAATCCCGGTTGCAATCATGGTTGCAATTCCATGGGTGTATGTCCACAGATGCTGGTATATATTTTCGGCAGCCTGCTTTTCCAGGCAGTATGGTTCCTGAACTGACTTAAGAATCTTGTCATAATTGTCATCAATAACAGGCAAAATCATGGAAATATCTTTATTCCCTTCTACAGGTGTCATGAACAGGAGTTGAAACAGCTTAGGCTGTTCCATGGCAAAACGGATATATGCAATACCAACTCCTTTAAATGCTGTTTCCTGATTAAGTCCTTCTTCTACATATTGTCCATATAATTCTTTTGATTTCAGAATTACTAATTCCTTTACCTCATCCATGCTCTCAAAAACAGTGAATATTGGTCTTGCAGAACTACCCAGTCTTTTCCCTAATTCTCTTGCTGTAACTGCTTCAATTCCCTGTTCCCTTGTGATGCACAGGGCGGTATCAATTATTTCATTTCTGTTGAATTTTGCTTTTGGCGGCATATTCCCTCCTTACTAAAACACCTGTTTTAAAACATCAGATTTAGTTTAGCCTTTCTGTTTATAACTGTCAAGGGGAAAAAGTCTGTTTTGTATATCTGACATGCTTTTTTGTATGATTAGGAGATTATCTGTTTAAAAGCAGCATATTTGTATTATTATGGAATCATCAGATAAAGTAATGTTATAACAATTAGGTTTACTAATTGGGGAGGTTAATATGTTTGGGGAAAGAAAGTCAGAAGCAAGAATTATTTCCTGTACAAAAGAGGTTGTGGAAAATATGCCGGATATGGGACGTGCAAATCCACTGCTGGAAGCTGCGGCAATTCAGGATGAAAGTAAATCCATGTGGATGCATGATACTTTTTACAGAGTAACATTTCAGGTAGGTGATAAGAAGAAGGAATTTAAAGTGAACAGACTGTTGTATGACAGGTTGAAAGAAGGGGATAAAGGAACTCTTTGCTATTCTGGGAAAAACTTTATATCCTTTGAAAAAGACAATATTCTGTGATATTCTATTTAGTATTAAATGTATGATTTGGAGAATGAATAATGACAATAAGTCTAATATTTTGTCTTATAGTTGTGGCTATCCTGGTTGGCTGTGTAATAATACTTGTAAGGACAGTAAAAAAGATGCAGAGTGAGAGGGAGTTTCTTGAAGACAGAATAAAACAGATGACCATAATGAATAATAAGCTCCGGGCAGGAAGACATGATTATCTTAATAACATGCAGATTGTGTATGGAATGGTGGAACTTGGAGAATATGATGAGCTGTATGAATTCTTAAAACCCATGTATAAGGATGTGATGAAAACAGGCAAGGCACTTAAAACCTCAATACCTGCTGTTAATGCATTATTAATGGCAAAGATGGAAGAAGCGGAAGGAGCTGGGATTGATTTCTTCGTGGAAGTTAAATCAAATCTTTCTGATACAGCAATATCAGACTGGGATTTATGCAGGATATTATCAAATCTTATAGACAATGCTATAAGAGCGGTAAGTGAAATTGATGGTGGGAAGAAGATAACAGTTGATATATCAGAGGACAGGGGCTCCTATATATTCCGTATTATAGATAATGGAGTTAAGATATCTGATTCTGATAAAGATAAAATATTTAATCCGGGATTTACAACTAAGAAATCAGAAGGACATGGAATGGGCTTGTACATAGTTTCAAAGCTTGTGGCAAAGAATGGGGGAAATGTTAATTTAACCTCAGATAGGGATGAAAAATGTTTTGAATTTACAATTAGCAAGAAAGGAGAGTCTATGTGGAAGTAACAACAATAATAGGAATTGTATTATTGGTTTTAGGTATAATACTAGTGGGGTTAGAGATGCATATTCCTGGATTTGGAATATGTGGTATCGGCGGTATTATCTCTCTGGGATTAGGAATTGTTCTGACTGCAAATACAATTGAGCAGGGAATAATGCTTGCTATTGGAATTGTGGTAATAATAGCGGTGATGTTTACCATATTTATAATTTCAATGAATTCTAATAAAATTAAATCACCAATAGTGCTAAAGGATGAGTTGAAGGGGGAAACACAGTATATTGGAAGCGATGATCTGGAATATCTTATTGGCAGAGAAGGAGAGTGTGTTACAGATTTAAGACCAATGGGCACCGCAAGGTTTGATGGTGTTGAATTATCGGTGAAATCCATGGGCGGAAAGCATGTCGTTCATGGAAGCAGGGTAAGAGTTATAGATATTGCCGATAATAAAATAATAGTAGAAAAAGTCTGAAAATTACAGTTTTGCAATTAGGAGGAGAATTATGATAGCAGGAATTATTATTGCCTCAGTTGTATGTGTTTTGTTGATATTGTTTTTTGTTTTTGTACCAGTTGGTCTGTGGGTGTCTGCAATTGCTGCGGGTGTGAGAATCAGTGTGTTTAATCTGATTGGGATGAAGCTTAGAAGAGTTAAGCCGGCAAAAATTGTTTTTCCGTTGATTAAAGCAACGAAAGCAGGGCTTACACTTACAGCTAATCAGTTAGAGGCTCATTATCTGGCTGGAGGTGATGTTGACAATGTTGTAAATGCATTGATTGCAGCACAGCGTGCAGAGATTGATATGTCATTTGAAAGGGCATCAGCTATTGATCTGGCAGGAAGAGATGTATTTGAAGCGGTAAAGATGAGCGTAACACCTAAGGTAATTGAGACGGCAGTTGTTTCAGCGGTAGCTCAGGATGGTATTGAACTTCTTGTAAAGGCAAGGGTAACTGTAAGAACTAACATTGACCGTCTGGTTGGTGGCGCAGGAGAGGCAACAGTATTAGCTAGAATTGGTGAGGGAATTGTAACGACGGTAGGATCATCAGATTCCCATACCACTGTATTGGAGAATCCAGATTTAATTTCAAAGGTTGTCCTTGAAAAAGGATTGGATGCGGGAACAGCTTATGAGATTATATCAATTGATATTGCAGATATTGATATTGGAAGAAATATTGGTGCACAGTTACAGAGTCTTCAGGCAGAAGCTGATAAGAATATTGCACAGGCTAAGGCAGAGGAGAGAAGAGCTATGGCGGTTGCTCTTGAACAGGAGATGAGAGCAGAAGTTGTTAAGGCTGAAGCTAAAGTGCCAGAGGCTATGGCAAATGCTCTTAATAGTGGTAAATTAGGAGTTATTGATTATTATAATATGAAAAATATAATTGCTGATACTGGGATGAAAGAAGATATAGGTAAAGGTATTGTCCAATATGCAGAGAGTAAGAAGGATACAGGAAATAATGATTGATGTTTTAATTGTTGAGGATGATTCTAATGTGCGAAAACTTTTAAAAAAGATGATAGAGAAGCATGATGGCTTTTCTGTTTCATTTGAAGCATCTGGAGTGAAAGAGGCAATAGAGTTTTATCAGAATAATCCTGTTGAGCTTGTTATGATGGATATAGACCTTAAAGGTGAAAGTGGCATGGAATGTGCCCGAATCATCAGTGATATGAATCCAAAGGTTAAAATTGTATTTACAACAGCCCACAGTGAATATATGGCGGATGCATTTGAAATATATGCCTTTGATTATATTGTGAAGCCTTACAACATGGAACGGTTAAACAGAACGTTAAACAGGATTAAGGATATTTCGTATAATAATGAAAATACACATAATACGGAATCACATAAGCCTGTTACTGGTAGCACTACATTCGGTAAGCTGACTGTTAAGAATAAAGAAGAGATTTTTTTTATTGACTTTGAAGATATATACTTTATTGAGAGGGTTAATGGCAGTACTAGGATAATAACGGACAGTAGAGAATACATAACCAGTATGTCACTTTCAGATATATATGAGAAACTTGATAAGAATGTATTTCTCAGGAGCCACCGTTCATATATTGTAAATATGATTAAAATTAATAAAATTACCCAGTATGGCAGGTGGACTTATAATGTGAAATTTAAAGGTATAAGTGAATCAGCACTGATGACCTATGAGAATTTTGAAGCCATGAAAAGATTATATGGTGGATGAAAATGAGGATGTTTAGTTAAACCCTTTATTTTTTTCTGAATATATGTTATACTGAACCAAATAGTTCGTGATACGACGAAATTTGTCATATTTTGTCGGTACATTGACATGAATGCAGTGAATTCTGCAGTATATAATGTAACAATTGATAAGTGAAAGGGGTTTTTGCATGTTTGGACAGCTATTTGGAAAATACTTGAATGAGCAGGGAGTTCTTGACAAAGAGACATTAGACACTGTATTGAAGGAACAGTCTAAGATAAGAGTTAAACTTGGAGTTATTGCTGTAGCGGATAAGCTTATTACTCAGGAGCAGGCTGACGAGATTAATCGTATTCAGGCAGAGGAAGATAAGAGATTTGGTGACATTGCTGTTGAGAAGGGTTATCTTACAGAGGAACAGGTAGGTTCTCTTCTGGCAAAGCAGGGTAACCCATATATGCAGTTCCTTCAGGTATTTGTTGAGAAGAGCAAGGTAAAGGTTTCTAAGATTGACGGTTATCTTGAGAATTTCCAGAAGCAGCTGGGGCTTGATGACAATGAGATGGAAGCTTTAAAGAAGGATGATTTTGAGGCCCTCCTCTCGGTGTATGCATTTGCATCAAAGCCTTATGTAACAGATATTGCTGGTCTTGTATTAAGGAGTATTAACAGATTTGTAACAACAGATTTCTATTTTGACAGGATTAAGAGTGTGGACCATCTTGATTACAGATGTATGGTAGCCCAGAAGAGTGAGGGAGACACAGATATCTGCATTGGATTTGCTACAGATTGTGATAATGAGGCTCTTGCAATTATCGCTTCAGGATATACAGGTGTTGAATGTAAGGGACATAGTGTTGAGGCATATGATGGCGTTGGAGAGTTTGTTAACTGTATAAGCGGTCTTTTTGCCACAAGCCTTTCTAATAATGGTGTGGATGTTGAGATTAAGCCACAGATGGCGTACGAGAACCAGTCTGCCAAGGGTGGTGCATATATTCTTCCAATCCACATTCATGACCAGGTTGTTGAATTATATATTGCAGTTGACAGTAATGTTAATGTGGGCAGCATGCCTCTTATCAGAAAGATGAAGGCGAAGGATTTATCGGCTGTTAATAGCAGCAATGTTGGCAAGGGAACAGTTGTTATCGTTGATGATTCCGGCATGTCAAGAACAATGCTTAATAATCTTCTTACAGAGGCTGGATTTACAGTTGTTGCTGAAGCATGCGATGGTCTTGAGGGAGTTATGGCTTACAAGCAGTATAATCCTGATATCATAACACTTGATATCACAATGCCTAATATGGATGGTACAGAAGCATTAAAAGAAATCATTGATTATGATGAGAGCGCTAAGGTAGTAATGATTACAGCGGCTGGACAGCAGAATAAGGTGATTGAGGCATTGAAGATTGGTGCAGAGAAGTTCATAACAAAGCCTTATGAAAAAGAAGAAGTTATTGCAACTATGGAAGCACTTTTGAAGTAACCATATTGGATTTAATTGTAGTACAGATGGCTGTTTAATATCAATGTTAATGAATGGGAAGCTTAGTCTTCCCATTTTTTACGTTTGCGCGCCATGCGCACTTTTAGGGTTCTTATTATAAGTTACTAATACACTATAATATTTTTAAAATAATAACTTTGAAAATTTTTTTAAAATATATGTTGACATATACCTTAACTGATGATATTATAATCAAGTGCTTGCGTGAGAGGTCACACAAGACAATACATAAGCAGTCGTGGCGGAATTGGCATACGCGCTAGACTAAGGATCTAGTCCATATTGCTTGGGTGCGGGTTCAAGTCCCGCCGACTGCACTTTTTATTTTCCCTCAGGCCTATAAGGCTTTGAGGATTTTTTTATATGTATTTATTATTTTATATAAGGGTCAGGACCGGAAACATTTCTGATTGCAGAAAAAGGTTCTGATTTAGAGGAAAGTGTGAAGATATGAAGACAGTTCTTACAATTGCAGGTAGTGATTCAAGTGGTGGGGCAGGAATACAGGCAGACTTAAAGACGATGGCTGCCCATAAGGTATATGGAATGAGTGCAGTTACTTCACTGACTGCCCAGAATACTACAGGAGTATATGGAATATCAGATGTAACACCGGATTTTCTTGGAAAACAGCTTGATTGTGTATTTACAGATATTTTTCCTGATGCAGTCAAGATTGGAATGGTTTCTGACTCGGGACTGATTAATATGATAGCTGACAAGCTTGAACAGTACAAACCACGTAATATTGTGGTAGATACAGTTATGGTTTCTACCAGCGGAAGCAGACTGTTAAAAGAGGATGCTGTGAAAACTCTTATTGACAGGCTTATCCCTCTGGCTGACATTATTACACCTAATATACCAGAGGCGGAAGTTCTTTCAGATATTAACATTGAGACAGGACAGGATATGATACGGGCTGCCAGGATTATAAGCCAACGGGTGTCTGGAAGTCCGGCAATTCTGATTAAAGGCGGTCATGAAAGAAATACAGCTAATGACCTTCTATATTCTGGTGATAATGAGATATGGTTTAACGGGGAAAGAATTGATAATCCCAATACCCATGGAACAGGATGTACATTGTCCTCTGCCATTGCATGTAATCTTGCATTGGGATACAGCATGGAGGATTCTGTTGGTAACAGTAAACGTTATATATCAGGTGCTTTGAAATCAGGATTGAATCTTGGTAAGGGCAGTGGTCCTCTTAATCATGTTTACTTGTTTGAAGATAACTTCGACTCAAAAGCGTCTGCGGAATGGAGAATTTATGGATAGTTTTATATATAGTCTGAATGCAACAGTTCCAATTTTTCTTGTAATGATTGTGGGATGGTGCATAAAGAAGCTGGGGATAATAGATGACCATTTTGCAGATGTAGCTAACAAATATGTATTCAAGGTAGCTTTGCCTGTCATGTTGTTTAAGGATTTGTCATCATCTGATTTTTATTCAAAGTTTGATATTAAGTTTGTCCTGTACTGTGTGATAGTTACGATGTTAATGTTTTCTGTTGTATGGATTCTCACAGATATTTTTATGAAGGATAAGACCATGAGAGGGGCTTTTATCCAGGGCTCCTGCAGGAGCAGTGCAGCAATTCTTGGAATGGCATTTATCCAGAATGTGTATTCAGATACTGGTATGGCGCCTCTTATGATTGCGGCGGCAGTACCACTTTTTAATATTATATCAGTTGTTGCTCTTACATTTAAGGCGGCACCGGAAAATGGGCTGGAATCTGCTGATATGGTTAAGGGCGATAACATTAAAAAGGCTTTATACAATATAATAACAAATCCGATTATTATTGGTATTCTTGCAGGACTTGTGGCGTCACTTCTAAGAATGGATTTTCCTGCAATAATAGATAAAACTATGTCAAATATAGCACAGACAGCTACACCGATAGCACTGATATGCATTGGTGCAGGATTTGAAGGAAGAAAAGCAATTAAGAAGATTAAACCAACAGTTGTGGGAACGTTTATTAAGCTTGTGGGACTTACAGCAGTATTCCTGCCTGTGGCAGTGATGATGGGCTTTAGAAACCAGGAGCTGATGGCAATACTTATTATGCTTGCATCTCCATCTACAGTTACTTGTTTTGTTATGGCAAAGAGTATGAATAATGATTATGTGCTTTCATCAAGCATTGTTGTTCTGACAACATTTTTATCAAGTATAACCCTGACAGGATGGATATTCCTCCTTAGAAGTTTTGGCTTGATATAATCATATGTTTATGGTATAATCATCGAAGTTTATGAACGAAAAGGAGGAATTGTCGTGAAACATATTAAGACAATTAGTGAAAGAGTTTTAAAGGATACAATGAAGCACGGCGGTTGCGGTGAGTGCCAGACATCTTGCCAGTCTGCATGTAAGACATCATGCACAGTTGGTAACCAGAGCTGTGAGAATAAGAATAAGTAGTTTAATTGAAAAGACAATTTCGTGAAAGAGAGCGTGTTAAGTTTTTTTCAACACGCTCTTATTTCACGCAGGCGGGGTTATCTGCCATATATTAATTAAAGTGTAATAATCCATACACAACATGGAGGATTGTAATGATACACCAGTATAAAAACAACGGTTATAATATTGTTCTGGATGTTAACAGTGGTTCGGTTCATGTGGTAGATGATTGTGTGTATGACATTATATCTGAGTTTGAGAAACATTCTCTTGAGGAATGTCTGGACATGTTTGAGGACAGATATCCTGAATCCGATATTAAGGAGGCATACAGAGAAATCTGTGAGCTGAAGGAAGCAGGACAGCTCTTTACAGAGGATGTATATGAGCCATACATAGATTCATTTAAGGACAGACCGACAGTTGTTAAGGCTTTATGTCTTCACATTGCACATGATTGTAATCTGGCATGCAGATACTGCTTTGCTGAAGAAGGAGAGTATCATGGAAGACGGGCTCTTATGAGCTTTGAGATTGGTAAGAAGGCGCTGGATTTCCTTGTTGCCAATTCAGGAAACAGAAGGAATCTTGAAGTGGATTTCTTTGGCGGCGAGCCTACTATGAATTTTGATGTGGTTAAGCAGCTTGTGGCCTACGGAAGAAGCCTTGAGAAGGAACATAATAAGAATTTCAGGTTTACTCTTACAACTAATGGAATTCTCCTTGATGATGATATTCTTGAATTTGCCAACAAAGAGATGAGCAACATAGTATTAAGTATTGATGGACGTAAGGAAGTCAATGACCTTATGAGACCTACGAGAAACGGACATGGAAGCTCATATGACATAATAATGCCTAAGTTTAAGAAGGTAGCAGAGAGCAGAAACCAGACTAATTATTATGTAAGAGGAACATTTACTCACAATAACCTTGATTTCAGTAAAGATGTTCTCCATCTTGCTGATGAAGGGTTTGAACAGATATCTGTTGAGCCGGTTGTTGCCCAGCCTACAGATGATTATGCTATCCGTGAGGAGGATATACCATTTCTTCTTGAACAGTATGACCAGCTTGCAAAAGAGCTTGTAAAGAGAAAGAAAGAGGGAAGAGGATTTAATTTCTTCCACTTTATGATTGATCTTAACGGGGGCCCTTGCGTTGCCAAGCGTCTGTCTGGATGTGGCTCAGGATGTGAATATCTGGCAGTCACACCATGGGGAGACCTGTATCCATGCCATCAGTTTGTTGGTAATGAAGATTTTCTTATGGGCAATGTAGATGAGGGAATTACCCGTACAGATATAAGGGACATGTTCAAAAACAGTAATGTATACTCTAAAGAAAAGTGCAAAAAGTGCTTTGCAAAGTTTTACTGTAGTGGTGGATGTGCCGCCAACTCATATAATTTCCATGGCAATATTAATGATGCCTACGATGTGGGCTGTGAACTGCAGAGGAAGAGAATTGAGTGCGCAATCATGATTAAGGCTGCTTTGGCCGATGAATAGGAGGAGTTATTTTTATGAAGTACGGAAAAGGTAAGAAGATTACCTATTCGCTGTTAGTAATCGCATTAGCTGTATTTCTTACAGTTGCGGTTATATTTGGTTTGAAAGATGGTTATGGCGGAGCAAGAGCTATTGATCTTGGTCTTGACCTTGCCGGTGGTGTAAGTATTACATATGAGATTCAGGAAAGCAATCCAAGCGTTCAGGATATTAATGATACAATATCTAAGCTTGAGAAGCGTGTGGAGGGCAAGAGTACAGAATCACAGGTATATGTGGCAGGTGATAACAGAATCACTGTAGAGATTCCTGGTGTTACAGATGCTAATGCCATTCTTGAGGAATTAGGAACTCCTGGTTCTCTTGAATTCCTTGACAGTACAGCTTATTCAGCATTTACAAGTGGTTCAGATTACACACCACTTCTTACAGGTTCTGATGTTAAGTCTGCGCAGGCTTATACTAATACAAGTTCTACAGAAAAGACACCATATGGTGTAGAACTTACATTTACAGATGAGGGCTCTGCTAAATTCGAGCAGGCAACCAGTGACAACTTGGGAAGTCCTATTTATATCGTATATGATGGTGAGGTTGTAAGTGCACCAACAGTTCAGACTGTTATATCAGGTGGTACAGCATCAATAACAGGTATTGAGACATTTGAATCAGCAGATAATCTTGCTGTATTTATCAGAGTTGGTTCAATTCCTCTTACTCTTAATGAAGTAAGCTCTAATATTGTAGGCGCACAGCTTGGTTATAATGCAATCCAGACAAGCCTTATTGCAGCTATCATTGGTCTTGCAATTCTTTGCATCTTCATGATTGCTGTATATAGAATTCCTGGTGTTGTTGCAGCTGTTGCATTATGGATTTACTCAACTATGGTTCTGTTCCTGGTAAGCGTATATGACATTACTCTTACTCTTCCAGGTCTTGCAGGTCTTATCCTTGGCGTAGGTATGGCAGTAGATGCCAACGTAATTATATATTCACGTATACGTGAGGAGATTGGTGCTGGTAAGTCAACAGAGGGCGCAATTCTTTCAGGATATAGTAAGGCTACATCAGCAATCGTTGATGGTAACGTTACAACACTTATTGCTGCAGTAGTTCTTTACATATTTGGTTCTGGCCCTATCAAGGGATTTGCCATGACTCTTGGTCTTGGTATTGTTGTATCAATGTTTACAGCCCTTGTTATTACTAAGGTTATTATGAAGCTTTTCTACAACTTTGGTATTCAGGCTCCAAAGTGGTATGGAAAGACAATCCACAAGAAGAAGTTCAACTTCCTTAAGATCCGCAGATGGTGCTTTATTGGTTCAGCAGTTGTAATTCTTGCCGGATTTGTGACAATGTTTGTAAACAAGTCAATGGGTAACTATGCTCTTAATTTCGGACTTGATTTCGTAGGTGGAACAACATCTACATTTACATTCCAGGAAGATTACTCACAGAGTGAGATTGAAAATGGAATTATTCCTCTTATCAAAGAAGCAACCGGTGTCAGCCAGGTTCAGCAGCAGAAGGTAAAGGAAAGCACACAGGTTACATTTAAGACTAATGTTTTAACTCTTGAGCAGAGAGAAGCAGCTGAGAACGCTGTTGTTGCCAAGTATCCAATTAAGGATGGCTCAATTGTTGAGACTAATACAATTGGTGGTTCAGTAAGTGCCACAACTAAGCAAAGTGCATTTATCTCAGTTATAATTGCTACAATCTGTATGCTTATTTATATCTTCGTAAGATTCCGTGATATTAAGTTTGCTCTTGCAGCTGTTATTGCGTTAATCCATGATGTTTTAGTTGTTCTTGCATTCTATGCTATTGCCAGAGTTAACGTTGATACAACATTCATTGCATGTATGCTTACTATTGTAGGTTACTCAATTAATGCTACTATCGTTATCTTTGATAGAATTCGTGAGCTTCTTAAGACAGCTAATAAGAAGACTAATATTACAGACCTTGTTAATGAAGCTATCGGAAGTACATTTACAAGAACTGTTAATACATCATTTACAACATTTATCATGCTCCTCTGCTTATTCATATTAGGAGTATCTTCAGTAAGACTGTTTGCCCTTCCACTTATGGTTGGTGTAGTAGTTGGTGCATACTCATCAGTATTTATCACAAGTGCAGTTTGGTATGTTCTTGGTGGTAAGAAGAGAGGTATAGTAACTGAGGAGAAGAAGCAGGAGAAGCCTGTTATCGGTGAAGACGGAGCACAGGTTTAATAGAAGGGTATTATGGATTAAAGGCGCACTGAAAATGTGCGCCTTTTTTTTCGGGCTACTTCCGTGCGGAATCGGGTAATCTGGATTCGGGTGCGGAAATTTAATTGGAATTATAAACAGACATCATAAGAAATGGAGATAATATGAGCAAATGGATGGTATATGGCAAGAAAGCGGACTTTAAAGCCATAGGAGACAGATTCGGTGTAGACCAGGTAGTTGCAAGAATTGCAAGAAACCGTGGCAATGAGACAGAGCAGGATTTTGACATGTATTTTAATAAGACAACGGACTCAATACACAATCCTGCACTGCTTAAGGATTCTGTCAAGGCTGTGGATATTCTTGCAAAGAAAATCAAAGATGGCAGAAAAATACGTATCGTAGGTGATTATGATATTGATGGTGTCTGCTCCACAACTATTCTCCTTAAAGGACTTAAAGCAGCCGGAGCCCAGGCAGATTACCGTGTGCCGGAGAGAGTGGCAGACGGATATGGAATTAACATTAATATAATTGATGAAGCAATAGATGCTGGAATAGATACCATTCTGACCTGTGATAACGGAATCTCAGCCATGGAACAGGTGGCTTACGGAAAAGATAAAGGGCTTACTATAATTGTCACAGACCATCATTCAATTCCATTTGAACTGATGGATGATGGCGTTACAAAGCATTTTCTGATTCCACCAGCAGATGCAGTGGTGGATGCGAACCAGGAAGACTGCCAGTATCCATTTAAATATATGTGTGGTGCAGGTGTTGCTTACCAGCTGATAAGAATGCTGTTTATGCGTATTGAATACCCAGATTTCGAATTCAGTAAAGACGATACAGACTGCAATTTCCACAACCGCCTGTCAGATGGGAAGAAAAGGCTTCTTGATGAGTTGCGTCAGCTGGCGGCTATAGCTACTGTAGGGGATATTGTAGATTTGCTTGATGAAAACAGGCAGATTGTAAAATATGGTTTGTCCACCATGGCTGATACTGACAATCTGGGGATTAGAGCCCTGGCAGAAGTGTGTCAGGTGGACCTTAGCAAGCTTTCTTCTTATCATATAGGGTTTATTATCGGTCCCTGTCTTAATGCTTCAGGAAGGCTGGACACCGCAAGAAAAGCAGTTGACCTTCTTAATACCCAGTCAGGGGATGAAGCAGTAAGACTGTCTCAGGAACTTAAAGCACTTAATGATGAGAGAAAGGACATTACAGAAAAAGGATTTGATGAAGCTGTTAATCTTATAGAGAATTCCAGTCTTCTTAATGATAAGGTTCTGGTTGTGTATCTTCCAGATTGCCATGAGAGTATAGCAGGGTTAATTGCTTCGAGAGTTAAGGAACGATATTACAGACCAACATTTGTAATAACAGATTCATCAGATGGGGCAAAAGGTTCAGGACGTTCAATTGAAGGGTACAATATGGCAGAGGAGCTTAACAGGGTAAGGCATCTTCTGACTAAATTCGGTGGACATCCTATGGCAGCCGGTCTTTCCCTGGAAAAAGACAGGATAGATGAATTCAGAAAAACTATTAATGACAACATGAACCTTCCAGATGAGACTTTCATTCCTGTTAGATGGATTGATGTACCTATGCCTTTAGGATATGTGAATTTCAATCTTATCCAGCAGATTAACAGTCTTGAACCATTTGGCAAAGGCAACGAGAAACCTGTATTTGCTGACAGAGACCTGCTTGTTAAGAATGCAAGGATTGTGGGAAAGAATAACAATGTACTGCAGTTGACGTTAGAAGACGGGCAGGGTAACATATTCAAAGGAATTAAGTTTAATTCATCTATAGATGAGATACCGGTAACGGGACAGAAGATTGGAATAGTGTATTATCCTGACATCAACGAATTCAACGGAACCCGTTCTATCCAGTTTGTAATCTCTGAGTGGAAGTAAAGTATAGGCAAGTGTGCATCCCCTATAATCATATATGCAGATAAATTTAATAATATGAATGAAATGTTATAATATACATAAAATTATGAAATATTTACTATAAATGATAAAATAATCCTGTATTAATTATTAAATTTGTATAGTATAATCATTAAAAAGGTACCAGGCAGGTACTAAATTATAGGAGGGACATTCAAATGAGAAAAAAACTTTTATCACTTTTATGCTGTGTAGCCATGGTTGTTTCGTGCGTGGGCTGTGGCGGAGCTAAAGCAGACAATGCAGGTGCTGGTAACGGAGGAGCATCTAATAATCCTTCAGGCGGAACAGTAACACTTGTTATGGCAGAGGTTAATCCACTTGATACTATTGTAGGTATGACAGATAAGTATTTTGCTGATAAGGTAAAAGAATATTCTAATGGTTCAGTGGTTATTGATTTACAGGCAGCTGGTGTACTTGGATCAGAGAACGACGTACTTGATACAATGCTTGCTCCTGGTTCAACAATTGATATGTCACGTATCTCAGCTTTCGCTCTTACAAGCTACGGTGGACAGAAGTCAATGTTACTTTCTCTTCCATACACATTCGTATCAAGAGATCATTTCTGGAAATTCGCTACATCTGATCTTGCTAAAGAATTCCTTCTTGAGCCATCTCAGAATGGTACAGGTGTAAGAGGTCTTTTCTACGCTGAGGAAGGTTTCCGTCATTTCTTCACAAGCAAGAACATTAAGGGAATTGAAGACCTTAAGGGTATGAAGATTCGTGTTTCTAATGACCCAGTTATGAACGGACTTGTTGAAGGCCTTGGCGCTTCTCCAACAGTTGTTTCATTCGGTGAGCTTTATTCAGCATTACAGACAGGTGTAGTTGATGCCGCTGAGCAGCCAATCGCTAACTACAAGTCTAATGCATTCCCAGAAGTAGCTAACACTATGATTCTTGATGGTCACACATTAGGTGCTGTACAGGTTATCATCACAGATGAGGCTTGGAACAAGTTATCTAAGGAGCAGCAGGATGCAATCACTAAGGCTGGTGAGGAAGCTTCTAAGTACAACAGAAGTATTTCACAGGATAAGGAAGATAAGGTTCTTGCAGAGTTAAAGGCTGCTGGATGCAATATTATCGAAGTTAAGGATAAGACTCCATGGCAGAACGCAGTAAAGAGCGTTGTTGAAAAGAATATCAAGGGTCAGGAAGACTTATACAATAAGATTGTAAACATGAAGTAAGATCTTACAGAGTTACATAGGTACTTTGTCAAGGCGTGGGGAAGAGCGTCTTCCCCGCGCTATTTTTCAATAGTAAGATGGGAGGTAGAGTATGCCATCAATATTTTCAAAAATAGATAGAATAAAACCGGTTTATGATGTTACATACAAGATTGTTTTATTTATTTGTAAAATACTTTTGATAGTCGATATTCTTATTACCTCATTCTGTGTATTAGGAAGATATGTACCATTTATTCCGGATCCTGCATGGAGTGAGGAGGTAGTTCTTTCATGTATGTCATATATGGCCGTATTATCAGCGGCTTTAGCAATTCGTAGAAATGCACATATCCGTATGACAGCTTTTGACAGATACTTACCAACAGTAGTTTTAAAAGTATTAGATATCGTATCTGATATTGCGGTATTAGCATTAGCATTTGTTATGATTAAGTATGGTTGGAAATATGCATCTCTGATTGGTGTTAAGGCAAGATATGTAAGTATGCCTAGCGTATCAAAGTTCTGGATGTATCTTCCTATTCCACTTGCAGGTGTTGCCATGGTTGTATTCGAGCTTGAGGCTATATACAATCATATTAAAGCATTCTGGTCTAAAGAGGAGAAAGGAGGAGTAAGCGCATGACAACACAAACAACAGCCATTATTATTTTACTTGTTTCTTTCCTTATAATGATTTTTTTAAGATTTCCAATTGCGTATGCAGTTGCTATATCTTCACTTTTATGTTTAGCATATCAGGGGATTAACTTTAATATTCTTTGTCAGTATATGGTAAAAGGTATTAGTTCATTCAGTTTGATGGCGGTTCCATTCTTTATTACCATGGGATGTCTGATGGGCTCCGGTGGTATATCATCTAAACTGATTGATCTTGCTAACGCATGTGTTGGATGGATGACTGGTGGTATGGCAATGGTTAACATTGTTGCTTCATACTTCTTTGGTGGAATCTCTGGATCAGCTGCTGCTGATACAGCATCACTTGGTACAATCTTAATTCCTATGATGGTTGATCAGGGATATGATGATGATTTCTCAACAGCTGTTACAATCACATCTTCATGTGAGGGACTTTTAGTTCCACCTAGCCATAACATGGTTATATATGCTATGTCAGCAGGTGGTATATCTGTTGGAAGTCTGTTCCTTGCAGGATATATTCCAGGTGCATTGCTTGCTCTTTCATTAATGATTGGTTCATATATCATCTCTAAGAGAAGACATTATCCTAAGGGAGAGAAGTTCAGTTTTATGAATCTGTTGAAGCAGTTTGCAGTTTCTTTCTGGGCATTGGCAGCTATTATTATTGTAGTAGTCGGTGTAGTAGGTGGTTGGTTTACAGCAACTGAGTCAGCAGCCATTGCAGTTATCTACAGCTTGATTGTCAGTGTATTTATTTACAAGGGATTAACATGGAAGGGTGTCTGGAAAGTTATTGATCAGTGTATCGATACATTATCAATCGTACTTATCCTTATTGCTACATCAAGTGTATTCGGATATTGCTTAACATATCTTCATGTACCAGATAAGGCAGCTAATCTCATTATTGGATTAACAAGCAATCCAATATTAATTGCACTTTTATTAAACTTAATTTTACTTGTTTTAGGATGTATTATGGATATGGCTCCAATTATTCTTATTGCTACACCTATCCTTCTTCCTATTGCTAAGAGTATTGGTATTGACCCAATCCAGTTTGGTGTCATGATGATTCTTAACTGTGGTATTGGCCTTCTTACACCTCCTGTTGGATCCGTATTATTTATCGGTTCTGCGGTTGGTAAGTGTAAGATGGAAAGAGTAGTTAAGGCAACGTTGCCATTCTATCTTTGCATGATTGCTGTATTATTACTGATTACATTCGTACCTCAGATTAGTATGTTCTTACCTAATCTTTTTGCAAAATGATAATATTTAGGAGTTATAATAATGGTTTTTAAATTTAAATGTGATGTAAAAGCATCAGATTTGTGGAAATTATCAATGTATACAACTTATCATTCATTTTTAGGTGTGTGTAATATTGTATTTGCAGTTGCGATGTTTTTGCTGGCATTTCGATTTTTTGACCATGCTACATGGATTGTCCGTATAATACTAATAGGGTTATGCATGATATTTCCTGTTTTCCAGCCACTTGGTACATATGGTTATGCTTGCAGACAGCTAGAAGGACTTCCAAAGAACCTGGAGTTGTCTTTCTTTGAAAAATATATACATGTTCAGACAGATGATAAGTTTGAGGATGTTTCATATGATAAGGTTTCAAGAATAATCAGGAAATCTAATATAATTATGCTTGTGGTTGGGCAAAAACGATGCTATATGTTAACAAAACGAAGCCTCGGAGAGCAAGAGGAGACATTTGTTAATTTCATAGAGCAGAAGATTGCTGGTAAATAAAGTCGGGGCTGTCTTTTTGCAATACGCATTATGACAGCTCCTTATTTTTTGGGGTGTTATGAAACGTAAATTCAAGGATTTTTGGCTCAGTAATAAAATTAAAGACAAGATAAAAGTATATTTCATTTTAATATTTGTCAGTATTCTTTTGTCTTTAACATTGGATGTGACTATAGCCAAGGAATATCTGTACGATTTCAGCAAGATTCTAAATGACGACTCAATAACAATGCATCTTGTAGATTGTTTAGAGAATGAGAAGACAGCGTTTCGTAATTATGCGAGAACTAAGAATAGTAGTAATCTTTTAAGTCTGAC
Organism: uncultured Eubacterium sp.; assembly: GCA_945946665.1. Classification (GTDB taxonomy): domain Bacteria; phylum Bacillota; class Clostridia; order Lachnospirales; family Lachnospiraceae; genus Lachnospira. The sequence continues at coordinate 58,333 of CAMEWO010000005.1, read as the reverse complement.
TGAAGCTATGTCAGACACGAAGGAATGTTTAGATGAGATTCCATTTGATTATAATCAGATTGGAGAGGAAAGATATGCTCTGACCTGGTCTATAAAGAATGCTTATAGTGTATATGAGAATAATATAAGCAGATTAATGGAAACGGATGTATATGACAGTGAATATATTAGAACCCAATATAAGATATATGATGAATTTTCTTATATTCAGGACTATGCAGATAAATTAGTATTACTTACAATTGATAGTGGAGATGAGACGTTTCAGAGTAATCTGCCAAGGCATGTTGTATTATCAATTGTAATCATACTTATTAACATTTTGCTGATTCTTTCGATTATTACGTTGTCAAAGATGATGGTTAATACAATTGTCAATCCAATTATAAGATTGGCTGATGCTTCGAAAAAAATTGCAATGAATGATTTTTCCAGTGAAGATGTGGTTGTTGCAAATCAGGATGAAGTTGGTGAACTTACATCTGTATTTAACTCAATGAAATATGCAACTAAAGAAAGAATCATGGCACTGGAAGACAGAAGGCATACGGAAGAATTATTGTATGCAGAAGCAATGAAGAACAGTGAGATGGAAAGACAGCTTTTACAAGCTCAGACAGATTTGCTTAGAAATCAGATTAATCCCCACTTTTTATTTAATACACTAAATGTAATATCTGGTATGGCAAATCTGGAGGATGCACCAACAACGGAGAAGATGATATGCTCACTAAGTGCGTTATTCCGTTATAATTTAAAAACTGTTGAGCACAAGGTTGCCCTGACACAGGAGTTGAAGATAGCACAGGATTATATGTACCTGCAGCAGATGCGTTTTGGAAGCAGAATAGAATATCAGGAAGATATCCGTGTGAATGCTGCTGAGGTTATTGTACCATCATATCTTTTGCAGCCATTAATTGAGAATTCAATTATTCATGGACTGGCAAAAAAAGAAGAAGGTGGATGGGTTAAAGTATGTGTTAAGTGGGTAAATAATAATCTTCATATTATAGTTGGAGATAATGGTATAGGTATGCCAGGAAAACAATTGGAAACAATGCGAAAAGCTTTGGAGACAGACGATTTCAACGGTATTGGTGTAGGGAATATATACAAGCGAATCAAGTCAACTATGTGGAGAGGTAGTATGACTATTTACAGTAAGGAAAATATGGGAACGATTATAGGAATTATTATTCCTAATAACAGGTGATGAAGATGTATAGAATTTTGATTGCGGATGATGAACCAATTGAAAGAATGGTTATTTCAAAAAAGATAAACAATGTGTTTCCGGGGCAATTTGAAATATTCCAGGCTGAGAATGGAAGAGAGGCTGTATCGGTATATGAAGAAAAAAGGTGTGATATAGCACTGCTTGATATAGAGATGCCTGGAATTAACGGAATTGAAGCGGCTGAACAGATTCGGGAGAAAAATAACCGGTGTTGCATAGTATTTATCACAGCATTTGATGAATTCCTGTATGCTAAAGGAGCTATCCGGGTTAAGGCATTGGATTATCTGCTTAAACCTTGCAATGACGAAGAGCTTGCCAATGCATTATATGAAGCAGTACGAATCCTTGATGGTGAACAGAAAGTGATACCAGAAGAACCTGAACATTCATATAATGATAATGCTAATGGAAAGCTTGTATTAATTGCGGACGAGATAAAGAAATATATAGAAAAACATTATAAAGAAGAATTAGGTATTCAGGATGTAGCAGAGCTGTTTAATTATTCAGAGGCATATTTCTGTAAGATATTCAGGCAGTGTTTTGATAAGAGCTTTACAACATATCTTATGGAGTATCGTATTAATAAGGCAAAAGAGCTAATGATGGATTTGCGGTATAATATTAAAGATATTGGTACAGAAGTGGGGTATAGGGATTCTAATTATTTTTCGAAAATATTTAAGAAGGCAGAAGGAATGACTCCAACTGAGTTCAGGCAGCGTGTTCTGGCACAGAAGATTAACCAATAAAATAACTGGTACGAATGGTGATTTGTATGAAAAAGAAAAGTGTATATGTTTTTTTTGTGATTGCCGCGATTGCTATTTTAGCTGTAATACGGTATGTACAGTTAAAAAGTGCTAAGGCACCGGTGTATGTTTTTACATATGCTGAGAATCAATCTGAAGACTATCCGACAACAAAAGCTGCTTTGAAATTTAGTGAATTAGTGTGGGAAAAAACTAATGGAAGAATTAAGATTCTTATAAAACATAGCGCTGAGCTGGGAAGCGAAAAAGAAGTTATCAGCCAGATGCAATATGGAGGCATAGATTTTGCAAGAATATCTATTGCACAGATATCTGACAGTATTCCTGAGATGAATGTGTTACAGATGCCATATCTGTATAATGATTCACAGCATATGTGGAATGTGTTATACAGTCCTATAGGAGATAAGTTTTTATCTTTAGTGGAGGAACAACATCTAAAAGGCTTGTCATGGTACGATGCAGGTGCAAGAAGTTTCTATAATACCAGAAAATCAATTACTGAACCAGATGATTTAAAGGATATGACGATTCGTGTACAGGAATCAACATATATGAACGATATTGTGACTGAGTTGGGGGCACAATACTATAATGCCAGCTTTGCTGATATATATTCAGCAATTGAGCGTGGAATGATTGATGGAGCGGAGAATAACTGGCCATCTTATATATCTACAGGACATTATAAAGTTGCGGGATATTACAGTGAGGATGAACATGTCCGTATTCCAGAGATGCAGATATGTTCAGAGCATACATGGAATAAGCTTACGGCTCAGGACCAGAAAATAATTATGGAATGTGCCAGACTTTCTGCAGCGTATGAGTATGATTTGTGGCAGGAGACAGAGAAGAAAGCAAAACAGACAGCTAAAGAATATGGCTGTGTGATTAATGAATTAACATTGGAGGAAAAAGAGACATTTAAAGTTGCATTAAGTGAATTGTATCCAAAGTATTGTGTTAAATATAGAGATATTATTGATCAAATTATACAGGTTGGTCAAAATAAATAATTCTTAGGAGGACGTTTTATTATGGAAATGACATTAAGATGGTATGGAAGTAAGCATGATTCTGTTACTTTAAAACAGATTAGACAGATTCCAGGCGTAAAAGGTGTAATTACAACATTATACGATACTATGCCTGGTGAAGTATGGGAAGAAGCAGACATCAAAGCAATGATTGATGAGGTTGAGGCTGCCGGACTTAAAGTTGCAGGTATTGAAAGTGTTAATATTCATGATGCAATAAAGATTGGCTCTCCAGATCGTGAACAGTACATAGATAATTATATAACAACACTTGAAAGATTAGGTAAAGCTGGTATTCACATGGTATGTTACAACTTCATGCCTGTATTTGACTGGACAAGAACAGAGCTTGCCCGTATGAGACCAGATGGTTCTACAGTACTTGCATATACCCAGGAAGCAGTTGATAAAATCAAGCCAGAAGAGATGTTTAACTCAATTGGAAGTGATATGAATGGTTTTGTTATGCCGGGCTGGGAGCCAGAGCGTATGGCAAGAGTTAAAGAATTATTCGAGATGTACAAAGATGTTGATGATGAGAAGTTATTTGAGAATCTCAAGTATTTCCTTGAAAGAATAATGCCAGTATGTGATAAGTATGATATCAATATGGCAATTCATCCAGATGATCCGGCGTGGAGTGTATTTGGATTACCAAGAATTATCATCAATAAGGAAAATATCTTAAGAATGATGAAGATGGTAGATAACCCACATAATGGTGTTACATTCTGTTCAGGTTCATATGGAACTAACCTTGAAAATGATCTTCCAGACATGATTCGTTCATTAAAGGGAAGAATTCATTTTGCTCATGTTCGTAACCTTAAGTTTAATTCACCAACAGATTTCGAGGAGGCGGCACATCTTTCATCTGATGGTACATTTGACATGTATGAGATTATGAAAGCATTATATGACATTGGATTTGATGGTCCAATCCGTCCTGATCATGGTCGTATGATCTGGGATGAGGTTGCTATGCCAGGATATGGCTTATATGACAGAGCTCTTGGTGCAACTTACCTTAATGGACTCTGGGAGGCAATTGAGAAGTCACAGACAAGAGGACTGTAGTTTTTATTGTGGAGGTTACTATGAAGTTAACAAATGCGGGGATTGAGAATTTAGATGAATTAAAGACACTTGGGTATGGTGTTCCAGAGTATAATCGTGAACAGGTAACTAAGAATACTAAGGAGAATCCTTTCTGGATTCATTTTGGAGCGGGCAATATATTCCGTGCTTTCCAGGCTAATGTTGTTCAGAATCTGCTTAATAGCGGAGAACTTGACCGTGGTATTATTGTAGCAGAAGGCTATGATTATGAGATTATAGAGAAAATGAATCGTCCACATGATGATTTAGGTATTGTTGTTACATTAAAGGCAGATGGAACGATTGAGAAGAATGTAGTAGGAAGTGTTGTTGAATCATTAAGACTGGATAGTGATAATACTGAGGAATATGGAAGATTAAAAGAGATATTCGCTAAGAAATCTCTTCAGATGGCAACATTTACAATTACAGAAAAAGGTTACAGCCTTGTAGATGGCAAGGGCGAAACTCTTCCTGGTGTCCAGGTAGATTTAAAAAATGGTCCAGAAAAACCTGAAAGTTATATTGGAAAGGTTGCATCCCTTTTATATGCAAGATTTGTTGCTGGAAAGCTTCCAATCGCTATGGTCAGTATGGATAACTGTTCACATAATGGTGATAAGTTAAAAGCTGCCATGGTTGCATTTGCAAAGGAATGGGAGAGTGCCGGTTTAATTGAGAAGGGATTTCTGGCTTATGTTGAAGATGAAAGTAAAGTCAGCTTCCCATGGACCATGATTGATAAGATTACTCCAAGACCTGACAAGAAGGTTGAAGAGATGTTAATTCCTGATTGGGGAACAGAGTTAGAGCCAGTTGTTACTTCTAAGAATACTTATGTTGCTCCATTTGTTAATGCCGAAGAGTGTGAATATCTTGTTATAGAAGATTCTTTCCCTAATGGCAGAGAGGCATTGGAGAAAGGCGGATTCATATTTACGAAGAGAGAAACTGTAGACCAGGTTGAAAAGATGAAGGTATGTACATGCTTAAATCCACTGCATACAGCTCTTGCGGTATTTGGATGCTTACTTGGATATACTCTAATCTCTAAGGAGATGCAGGATCCAGAATTGAGTGCTCTTGTTAATAAGATCGGATATCTTGAAGGATTACCAGTTGTTGTTGATCCTAAGATTATTTCCCCAAAAGATTTCATAGATCAGGTGGTTAATAAGCGTATTCCTAATCCATTTATGCCAGATACACCACAAAGAATTGCAACAGATACTTCCCAGAAACTGGCTATCCGTTATGGTGAAACAATTAAGGCATATATGAAGTCAGAGGAATTAGATGTTGATTCTTTAACATATATTCCACTTGTATTTGCAGGATGGCTTCGTTATCTCATGGGAATTAATGACCAGGGTGAGAAGTTCGAATTAAGTCCAGATCCACTTCTTTCAGTTCTCTGCCCGGTTATGGAAAAGGTTGAATTCGGAAGCAGCGATGTATCTGCAATTAAAGAGATTCTTTCTAATAAGTCGGTATTTGGTGTTGATTTATATGCATCATCACTTGGAGAGAAGACAGAAAAGTATTTTATTGAAATGAACGCTGGAGTTGGAGCAATTCGTGAAACATTAAAGAAGTATTTATAGTTGAAAAACCTCTCCTTATCAAAGTGGCAGGACAATCCCATAAGTGATTACCCTGCCATTTTTTGTTTTATGTATTAAAGCTGGCTGTATGGGATTTGCTGTATGTCAGCTTTCACACATAAAACAAAAGTGGCATAAAAGTTGCAGAGTCTGGTAATGATTATTGAAAAGAGCTTTTCTTGACTGCTACATGACTGCTACAAATTAATACTCTTATACATGCGCATAATCGAAAATGTTCTAATGATATATATGCGCATAATCTTAAAAATATATACTTTTATACTTGCGCATAATTGTAAAATGTGCGTATAATCAAAGAAAAAATATTTTTTATACGAGTATTATTGTAAATAGATTTATATATGGTTATGGAGGCAGTTATGATATTGAAAAGAAAGATATATAAGAAACTTTTAGAATGGAAAAATGAAAGTCATGGAAGAAAAGCATTGATGGTGGAAGGCGCACGTCGTATAGGAAAATCGACAATTTGTGAGGAATTTGGGAAAAATGAGTATGAAAGCTATATCATGATTGACTTTGCAAAAAAAGACAGGGAAGTTGAAATGTATTTTGATAGGTATTTAAATGACTTAGATACCTTGTTTATGTTGCTGCAGGCACATTTTGGAATAAAACTGACAGAGAGAAAATCTCTGATTATTTTTGATGAAGTTCAGATGTTTCCACAAGCAAGAGCCGCAATAAAGTATTTGGTGGCAGATGGAAGATATGATTATATCGAAACAGGTTCACTGATATCAATTAAAGAAAATGTGAAGGATATTGTGATTCCGTCAGAAGAGAGACATATCAATATGTATCCACTTGACTTTGAAGAGTTTGCCATTGCTTTGGGTGAAGAATTACTGGTGAAATATATCAAGGAATGTTTTGAGAAGAAAGAGCCTTTAGAAAGAAGTATGCATAACCAGGCAATGCTGGTATTTCATCAGTACATGCTTGTGGGGGGAATGCCAATGCCGGTAGTGTCCTTTGTAGAGAATAAAAAAGATTTTACGGAGGCAGATAAGGAAAAAAGAGATATTTTAAAGCTGTATCGTGAAGATATTATGAAAATAAAGGCACAATATAGAAGCAAAGTGCTTTCTATATATGATCAGATACCGGGATTCCTTTCCAAGCATGAGAAGAGAGTTGTCTTTAAACAGGTTCAGGATGGTAGTTGTGCAGAACAATATGAAGAAACATTTTTCTGGCTGTCTGATTCAATGATATCAAATGAATGTTTTTTGTGTAATGATCCCAATGTTGGGCTATCACTTAATGAAACCAGAAGTTACGTTAAGTGCTATATGGGAGATACAGGCCTATTGCTTAGCCACGCTTTTGATGAGAATGAACTGCTTGAGGATGAAGTGTATAAGCAGATATTATCAGGCAAACTGCAAATCAATGAGGGAATGCTGTATGAAAATGTGATAGCTCAAATGTTGGTAGCTAATGGACATAAGCTTTATTTTTATAGTCATTATAATGAAGAAAAACACAGGAATGATATGGAAATAGATTTTCTGATTTCAAATAACAGCAAGTTGAAATATAAGATGTTTCCAATTGAAGTCAAATCGGGTAAGAGATATAAAACAACTTCATTGAACAGTTTTAGACAAAAATATAAGGAGCGTATTGGCGAGAGCTATATTATCCATCCGGCTAATTTGATTATCAAAGATGGGATTATATGCATCCCTCCATATATGACGATGATGCTATAGTATTTTCATGAAATCTTTTTACCAAGCCTGTTTCACTGCACAATTTATATGGATTACACTTGGCCAGTAGCTGAACGGATTATGGCAGATTGGCTGAACCCTTAAATAGAAAAAGGTCACATTAGAAGAAATCTTAGCGCTGCGGCATGTATGAATTACACTTCGCCAACAACTGCACGAATGTCTGAGGCCCGGTCAGGGGCGAGTTGTCGGGCAGTTGTTGAAATAAGCGAGTGTAATTCATATATGTCGCAACGGTTAGATTCTCTTCGTCGTGACCTTTTTCTATTTAAGGGTACAGCCTAAGCTGCCATAATCCGGGCAGTTACTGGCTAAGTGTAATCCATATAATTGTGCGGTGAAACCTCAGGCTGCACTTCCGTTATAGCCATCCCCAAAGAAATCGTTATACCACACAAGGAACATATACACAGTCCATATCTTCCTTGAATTATCCGCCTTACCTTCCTTGTGCTCATCAAGATATTGCACAAGAATATCAGTGTTAAAGAATTCCTTAGCCGCATCACTCGTAAATGCCGCCTTAATTCTGTTGTAGTACTTCTCATCCTTAATCCAGATTCTTATAGGAACAGGGAATCCCAGCTTCTTCTTCTCAGCAACCATATCCGGCAGATATCTGTTGGCAGCAAGCCTCATTGCATACTTGGTGTTGTGCTGGTTAACCTTGTATTTTGTAGGAATATGCCTTGCTACTTCGAATACATCCTTGTCAAGGAATGGAACACGTACCTCCAGAGAGTGGGCCATGCTCATCTTGTCAGCCTTAAGAAGAATATCCCCGATAAGCCAGAAATTAATATCAATGTACTGCATCTTAGTAACATCATCCAGATTCTTAACCTTGTCATAGAAAGGCTTTGTGAGTTCTGTGTGAGGATATTTTCCTGTAGGATTCTTAAGAAGCTTCTCACGCTCCTTTTCGTTGAACATGAATGCATTGCCGATGAAACGCTCCTCAACACTCTTGCTTGCCCTTACAAGATAGTTCTTTCCCTTGAACTTAAATGGTATGGCAGATGCAGCATTTGCAAGACCTGTTCTTAAGCCCTGTGGAAGCTTCTGGAAATTTTCAAGGTCAAGAGGCTCATGGTAAATATTATATCCGCCAAAGAATTCGTCAGCACCTTCACCTGACAGAGAAACCTTAACATGCTTTGCCGCTGTCTGGCTTACAAAGTACAGAGCAATAGCAGCAGGGTCAGCTAACGGCTCGTCCATATGATACTGGATTTTAGGAATTGCATCCCAGTATTCCTCGCTGGAAACAAGCTTGCTGTAGTTGTCAATCTGGATTTTGTCAGACAATGCCTTGGCATAGCTGATTTCGTTATATTTCTCGTAATCAAATCCTACTGTAAATGTCTTGTCTCCATTAAATGTAGCAGCAACATAGCTTGAATCAACACCGCTTGAAAGGAATGAACCAACCTCCACATCACTGATTTTGTGATGTTCAATAGAATCTTTCATAACATTGTCAATGTCGTCAACCCACTCATCAAGAGTTTTGCTGTCATCTGGTTCAAATACAGGCTCCCAGTAACGCTTGATGTTAAGGTCGCCATTGTGGAAAGTAAGGTAGTGGGATGGCATGAGCTTATATATTCCTTTAAAAAATGTCTCATCAAGAACAGAGTACTGGAATGTAAGGTAGTTCTCCAGAGCCACAGTATTAACCTGTTTCTTGTAGGCAGGGTGCTCAAGGATACTTTTAATCTCTGAGGCATATATAAGCTGTCCGTCGCATACTGCATAGTACAGAGGCTTGATTCCGAAATAATCTCTTGCTGCAAATATTGTTTCCTTCTGGCTGTCCCAGATAACAAATGCAAACATGCCACGGAGACGGTTTAACATATCTTCACCATATTCTTCATATGCGTGGATTAAAACCTCTGTATCGGAGTTGTTGGCAAAGACATGCCCCTTGGCTATAAGCTCCTGTCTTAACTCCATGTGATTATATATTTCACCATTGAATGTAATAACTATTTTCTTATCCTCATTGAACATGGGCTGGCTTCCATTATCAAGGTCAATAATACTCAGTCTTCTGAATCCGAGATAAGCCTTGTCATCAATATACTGCCCTGCACTGTCAGGCCCTCTGTGGGCGATTCTGTCCATCATTCTGGTAAGCACTTCTTTACCATTCTCAAGATAGCCTGTAAAACCTGCAAATCCACACATTCTTATTTCCTCCATATATGCTTATGTTAATAATGTAGTGTCAAGAGACTCTTGACACTCTGCTGATTACGAATTACTCCGTTTAAATTTATTATAACTCTAAACTCGAATTATATCAGACAGAAACCCAGTTTACAAGAAGATATCCTTTGACCAGATAAATAATATGTGATATTATGTCATTAATTTTTAATATTAATCTAAGCTGGAAAGGAAAAAGGTGGTATTATGAGCAGAATTAAAATGACAACTCCATTGGTTGAGATGGATGGAGACGAGATGACAAGAGTGCTGTGGGGATTGATTAAGGATGAACTTCTTATCCCATATATTGATCTTAATACAGAATATTATGATCTTGGACTTGAGCACAGAAATGAAACTAATGACCAGGTCACAGTTGATTCTGCTGAGGCCACTAAGAAGTACGGTGTTGCTGTTAAATGTGCCACAATCACACCTAATGCAGCAAGAATGACAGAGTACAACTTAAAGGAGATGTACAAGAGTCCTAACGGAACAATCAGGGCAATTCTTGATGGTACCGTTTTCCGTGCTCCAATTATTGTAAATGGCATTGAGCCATACATTAAGACATGGAAGAAGCCTATTACAATTGCCAGACATGCCTATGGCGATGTGTACAAGGGCGTGGAGATGAAGATTCCTGGCAAGGGCAAGGCAGAGCTTGTATTCACAGATGAGAATGGCAATGAGTCAAGAGAGACAATATTTGACTTTAAGGGTCCTGGAATTATCCAGGGTATGCATAACAAATGTGATTCTATTGAAAGTTTTGCAAGAAGCTGTTTTGCATTTGCACTTGAAACCAAGCAGGATCTCTGGTTCAGTACCAAGGATACTATCTCTAAGAAGTATGACCACACATTTAAGGATATTTTCCAGGAAATATATGACAAGGAATATGCTGATAAGTTTAAGGCTGCAGGAATAGAGTATTTCTATACACTTATTGATGATGCAGTTGCCAGAGTTGTACGTTCAGAGGGTGGATTTATCTGGGCATGTAAGAATTACGATGGAGACGTAATGAGCGATATGCTTGCAACAGCATTCGGTTCTCTTTCAATGATGACTTCAGTTCTTGTATCACCTCATGGCTATTATGAGTATGAGGCTGCTCATGGAACAGTACAGAGACATTATTACAAGCACCTTAAGGGTGAGGAGACATCAACTAACCCAATCGCAACAATTTTTGCTTGGACAGGAGCTCTGCGCAAGAGAGGAGAACTTGACAATATTCCTGAACTTATGGATTTTGCTGATAAGCTGGAGCAGGCATGTATTAAGACAATTGAAGATGGCAGGATGACTAAGGACCTTGCACTTATCACAACACTTAAAGATCCAGTAACATGTAATACACAGGATTTCATCAAAGAGGTCAGAAAGACTCTTGACTCTTTGTTGTAATAAAATAAGTGATTTGTATATCAAGTGAGTGGCAAAAGGATTTTTGCCACTCACATAAATAGTAAACAGGGGGAAAGAATGTTAGATTTTACTTTTAGAGGAATGTCTATCGGACAGTTTTTAATATGGTTTTTTATATATAGTTTTCTTGGCTGGGCAATGGAGTGTGTTGTCATAAGAATCCAGCTTGGCAGATGGGAGAACAGAGGATTTGCAAGACTGCCATTCTGTGTGATCTATGGATTCGGAACATTTATTGCATTTAATATTTTTAAACCAATTGAGCATAATTATATTGCCCTTTTTATTTTGGGAAGCATATGTGCTACAGCTTTTGAATATGCAACTGCACAGGTAATGCTTAAGCTTTTCGGAAAGGTGTGGTGGAATTATGACCACCGTCCATTCAATTATAAGGGAATTCTCTGTCTTGAGAGTACTATTGGCTGGGGAGTTTTGTGTATTACCATATTCGGAGTAGTTAATTACTTCGTACAGGGAGCAGTTTTGTTAATAGATGAGAGAATTGCACTTTATCTGGGATTTAGTCTGGTATGTGCGTATTTACTTGATTTCGGAACTAATTTTATAAACCGCATTAATCTGCCGGAAACAGATGAGAGTAATACCCAGTCATTATTGGCTAGAATCAGGAGAAGATAAGATTTAAAGAATGCTTTGTGGTATCGGGGAGACCTTCAGAAGACTGAAGGGCAGTGGAAGAAAGATAATATTATTCGAACTTGTGTATAAGCTGGGTGCCACAGCCATAGTCTACCCGCTTCTTATCCTGATGCTTGAAGGATTGCTTGCAGCTTCGGGAGTGAACTATCTCACTAATGAATATATAGTGAAGATTCTTGCAAATCCATTTACATGGTGTGTCGCTCTGGTTGCTCTTATATTATTTGTTGCTTACTGCGTATACGAAATGTCTTATCTGCTGGTCTGCTTTGAATCCCAGAGACAGGCATGCAGTGTCAGCATGATGGATATTGCATGGACAGCGTTAAAGAATATGAGGGGAATTGTGGATTTTCACAGATTACCACTGATTCTTTACTATTTCATATCTCTTGTGGCAGTTAATATTGTGGTTATCTGTAATCTTATACTTTCCGAGACAACACGTAACGTGCTTAGAATGTACATTTTCAATGGGATTAGCGTATTCAGATGGATAATCATGGTTCTTTTGGCTGCCATGTTCATCTATGTAATTCCAAGAATATTTGTATTCTGTATATCTCTGCTTACGGGAGTAAATGTTAAACAGGCATGTAACAAGAGCAGAAGCCTTGTAAGGAAGAATTTGTTTAAGGTTCTTGGTTCTCTGCTTGTCTATAATGTGTCAGTACTTATTGTTATTTTTGTTTTTTATGTGTTTATTTCTATTATACTGGTGGCAGGTGTGAAGCTGCTGGATATGGCATACATGGGAAGTGCCATATATCTTTCGGTGCTTAAGTATGTGAGGGTTGGAACCAAGCTGGTGCTGGTGTATACAGCAGTTCCTATGTCATTTACACTGATTTATAATTTATTTATCAGACTTTATCAGGAGAATGACATTGAACTGACAATATTCCATACAGGATTGAGTAAAAGGATACCTGGAAGAAAGATATATGCAGGTGTTCTTGCTCTTTCCATTATTCTTAACTGCATATATATGGTGGTAAGTTTCAATAAAAACCCATTTGAGAAAATAGCTATATTTCATGAAACGAAAATTACTGCCCACAGGGGTTCAAGTATAACAGCACCGGAGAATACACTGGCGGCATTCCAGGAGGCCATTAACAATATGGCTGATTTCATCGAAATAGATGTTATGCTTACCAAAGATGGGATTCCTGTTGTGATACATGACAGCAACGCCCTTCGTACCACAGGAGTTAACAGGGAAATTTCAGATATGACCTTCTATGAGGTTAAGCAGTTAGATGCAGGAATATACCATAGTGCTGAATATGCAGGGGAAAGAATTCCTACACTGTATGAGGTGCTTGACCTGGCAAAGGGAAAGATTCAGGTTAATATAGAGATTAAGTCGGGAGATAACAGCATGGAGACTGCCGAAAAGGTGGTGGAGGCAGTCAGGGAAAAATCCATGGTATCAGAATGTGTAGTTACATCCTTTGAGATAGAGCCTCTTAGAAGGGTAAAACAGCTTGAACCACAGATTCAGGTTGGGTACATCCTTGTGGTGGCATATGGGGATTTCTACAACATGGAGGATGTTGACTTTTTCAGCGTGAATGCAGCTTTCTTAACAAAGAGAGTGGTGGATGCAATTCATAATTCAGGAAAGCAGATTCATGCATGGACAGTGAATAACCAGTCTTCAATAAAGAATCTATCCAATAAGGGAGTGGATAATATCATAACAGATGACCCGGTTCTTGCAAGAGAGACGGTGTATTCAAGAAATACAAGCGAAACTATTGTTAATATGGCAAAGTATGTTTTTAACAGATAATTGATGGAGGAGTTATGCTTAAAGGTATAGGAACGTCAGGGGGAATTGGCATAGGGCATGTCCTGTTAATAGAAGATTTCAATGCTATGGATATTGATAGACAGCCGGAAGCTCCAGATATTGAGAGAAAACGATTCCTTGAAGCAAAGGATACATTTGTAAACAGCACGAAGGAGATAGTAGCTAATCTTAAGAAAAAGCTGGGGGAGGATGATAAGACAGCTCTTGTCCTTCAGAACCAGGTTTACTTAATTAATGACCAGGAACTTGAATCTGGCATAACAGAGGGGATAAATAATGGCTTAAGTGCTGAAAAAGCAGTGGATACCACCTGCCGTATGTATGCTGACATATTCAGAAGCATGGACAGCGAAGTTATGAATCAGAGAGTAGCTGACATTGAGGATTTAAGAAACAGGATTATAAACATATTAGGCGGTGGTCAGTGCACTGACCTGTCCAGCCTGCCTCCTGACACAGTAATTGTGGCTTCAGAGCTTCATCCATCAATTACAGCTACCATGGATACAGAACATGTTGCAGGAATAATTGCTGAAAAGGGAGGAGAGACTTCTCATGCAGCAATTCTTGCCAGAGCTCTTGAGATTCCAGCTGTGCTTAGCTTAAAGGGAATATGTTCCAGAGTGAAGGATAATGACCCTGTTATAATTGATGGAGAATATGGGGAGGTATTTTTAAATCCTTCAGAGAAAACCCTGAAAATATATGAAAAAAAGAGACGTATATATGTTGAAAAGAATGAAGAATTAAAAAGGTACATAGATAAGGCAACACTTACCGGTGACGGCTCCAAGGTCTGCCTTGCTGCCAACATCGGAGGAGATAAGGACTGCTCAAAAGCCATGTCTTTAGGAGCTGATGGAGTGGGACTTTTCAGGACAGAATTCTTCTTTCTGGAAGGTGTTTCCATGCCTACAGAGGAGCAGCAGTTTGAGGTGTATAAGAAAGCAGCAGTTCTCTCTAAGGACAAATTCATAACAATCAGGACTCTGGATATTGGAGGAGACAAGGATATTCCTTATATGGGACTGGTTAAAGAGAATAATCCTTTCCTGGGATATCGTGCCATAAGGTACTGTCTGGGAAGGGTAGATGTATTCATTACACAGTTAAGAGCCATTCTTCGTGCCAGTGCATATGGAAAGATAAGGATTATGCTTCCACTTATTACAACAGTGGAAGAGGTGGAGACAGCAAGGAAAATTATATCTGATATCTGCAAAGATCTGGACAGAAAGGAAATTCCCTACGATAAGAACATACAGGTTGGTGTAATGGTAGAGACACCTTCCGCTTCCCTTATTGCGGATTTACTGGCAAAAAGGGCAGATTTCTTCTCTATTGGAACTAATGACCTGACACAGTATACTCTGGCTGTAGACAGAGGTAATGAGAATGTGTCATACTTATATTCAGTGTATAATCCATCTGTTCTTCGTTCCATAAAAAATATTATTGCCTGCGGAAAGGAAGCGGGCATTGAGGTGGGAATGTGTGGTGAAGCTGCTGCCAGTCCTGGAATGATACCTCTGTTGTTATCCTTTGGACTGGATGAGTTTTCTGTTTCTCCTTCAAAGATTCTTGAGACCAGGAAGAACATTGCCAGCTGGACAAAGGAAGAGGCTGACAAAGTCACAGGCACCGTGATGGCAATGGAGTCAGAGAAGGAAGTGTCAGGATATCTTTGCGATTATATTGCTGCCAGAGAAGAATTGAGAAGAAAAAAGGAGGGGAAAGCCGATGGGTAAACCCATGAAATTAATAGCTTCAGTTGATAATAAATGGGGTATTGGAAAGAATGGCAGGCTTCTTGTTAATATTCCGGAGGATATGCAGCTTTTCAGGCAGGAAACCTATGGAAACGTGGTGGTTATGGGTAGAAAAACCTATGAAAGTCTTCCATACAGTGTGTCCCTTGACGGCAGGGTAAATATCGTTCTTTCTGAAAATAACGCTTTCACTTTACGGGATGCCATAGTATGCCACAGCGTTGAAGAGGTTCTTGAAAAGGTGGAGGATTACACCGAAAAGGATGTATATGTAATTGGTGGGGAGTCAATATACACACAGTTTCTGCCATATTGTAATGAAGCCCATTTAACAAGGGTTGATTATGAATATGATGCAGATGTACATTTTCCTGATCTTGATAAAGATAATAACTGGGAAATAACAGCTGAAAGTGATGAAAAGACGTATTTTGACATTATATATAAGTTTGTAAAGTATGAAAGGAAATAATTATGAATAATTCTAAGAAAAAATGGCCTGTAGTGGCAGGTGTTATTGCGGCAGTTTTAGTACTTGCACTGATAATATTCTTTGCAGTTCCATATGTTAAAGATTTGTCTGACCCGAATAAAAAGGCAGTTACTGCCATGAAGAATGCGGGAGCTGATTATACCAGTGATTTCAGTAAGAGGCTTAATGAGATGGTGGATGCAGCCTCATCTGGCAAGGTTATTAATTCTGAAGGATATGTAACATTTGACAATTTAAGTATTAATTCACAGGATTATCTTTCATATCTTAATGTTAACACAGTTAAATTCATTTATGATTCGGATTTTTCTAATGGAGTAATTAGCGGAACACTGGAGCTTTCTAAGGACAATGGAGATACTGTGGCTACTGTGAGATTTTACAGTGACGACAAGACATTTTATTTCAAAGTGCCGGAACTGACATCATATAATTTTAAGATGAATTACACAGATGTGGCTGACAATTCCCAGACATCAGGAATGTCAGGTTTTGATAGGGAAGAAATTAGTGCCCTTGCCGATTTGTTTAGGAATATAGACAGTGAGGATATGGAATCTTACACAAAGGCTGTGGAGAGCCTGATGACAGATATTCTGACAGGTTATAACATGGCTGTTGATGAATTTACATATTCTGCAGGAGACAAGACTACATATAATGCTGGAGAATATAGTGAAGATGTAAGACAGTACACTGTTACAATTACAAAACAGGCCTTGCTTAATGGGGCTAATGCTGCTGTGGATGCTGTATTTGATGATGAATCCATATCTGGATACCGCACCCTTATTACATCATATTACAAGAATTCCAGAGAGAAGCTTAAGGCTGCCATAGAAGAAAAACTTGCTGATTTTAAGGATTTCAGTATTGTGATATACGTTAACAATGATGAAAAAATAGTGGCCTGGAACTGCCAGAATAGTGAGGATTCTGCTGTAAGCCAGAACAGTAAGTATTCTGCTGTAATTGAGAATCTGCTTAATGGAAAGTTTAACAGGTTCGCATGGAATGTTGAATCGGATGGAGTGAAATTAAGTGCTGAAAGCATTTCTGATAATGGCGGAAATGCAAAGGTTTCTATTGGAATAAGTGGCAAGGGAATAGAATCCAGCTACCGTGGAGAAGCAAAGCAGTCATATAAGGATGGGGCACAGGTAAAGGCTTCTGAATTTTCAAGTGCAATAAATGTGGCTGAACTTACTAACAGCCAGGCTCAGTCAGTTATGATAGATGTATTCAGTCATGCTGACCTGTTCAGTAAGCTTCTTGCTCCTTCTCTTTTACAGCAGCTGGAATAAGTTTATTTGTATACAATAAAGGTGTTGTATCTGTATCTTCTTAAACGATGTTCCATCTTGATGGCATTGGCAAGAAAACGGAAAGCACCTACCTGTACTTTATACAGGTTATCTTCATATATGATATAGGCAGGGAATCCTTCAATAACAAGGGAATTAAGCATCCGGTCAGCATTTTCCTTGTTGTTGAAAGCACCTGTCTGTACTCTGTATAATCCATTTTTTTCACATGGACAGATATTCCTGTCTGTGTCGTTTGTGTAATTATCAGACATATTCATCTCCTGGTTATTCATATTGCTGTTCGTGCCGGTATCAGGATAAAATGTTCCGTTCATATTCATAGGTCTTATATTCTGCATATTATCTCTCATCATATTTCCCGCCAGGTCTGAAGATATGTTTGAACCGGCATTATCATTTCTGTTATCCATGTTGTTATTCATATTGTTGTTTATATTGTTGTTCATGCTGTTATCCATGCCGATATTCATATTATTATTCATGTCTTCTTCCATGGCTCTGTCCATATCAGAATAGAAATCAGGGTTGGCTGTTGAATTAACATTCTGGGAATTATCCAGAGATTTATCAGTGGATTTTTCCAGAGAATCATCCAGTGATTTTTCTATAGGTTCTTTCTCATATACTGGACTGCCTGTGGCTATAGAATCTGTGTATTCAGAAGCTTCTTCACTGGCTTCGGTGCTTGTAGTTTCAGAATATATGCTTTTAAGTATACCCTGGGCTATGGCGTTGGCTATCTTGTCAAAGTTTTTATCAAATATGGCATTATCCTCATCAGAATTAATAAATCCTGCCTCAACTAACACTGCAGGCATCCGTGTCCGTTTAAGTACCACAAGATTAGGACGCTGGGTGATTCCTAAGTTATTAAATCCCACTTTCTCAAGTTCAGAGTTAATGTTTTTGGCAATTACGCTTCTGATCCCTGAATCACGGTACACAAGGGATTCTACGCCACTATACTGGTTAGGTTCCTCAGAAGAATTTCTGTGGATTGATATGAAGTAGTCTGCACCTGCGTTATTGGCATCAGTTGCTTTCTTAAATGGTGTTTCATATTCATCGCTTTTTCTTACATAGAAAACATTTACTCCACTGTCTTCAAGAATTTTTCCTACGGCTTTGGTAAGGCGCAGAGCGTCATCCTTTTCATTTCTGTTTCCGTATACTGCTCCCGGGTCGCTTCCGCCATGTCCTGCATCAAGTGCGATTGTTATATCTGACATATGTTCTCCTGTTAGTACAAATATCATTTTATTTTATGCAAATGGTGGCAAAAGTTTCACAAATTAAATGATGGTAAAAGTTTTACAAATTAAATTTACATACCTACAGCCAGATGTTAGAATATATGAGAAATTTTTATGATATTTAATGCGCACAGAAAGGAAATGTAATTATTATGGTTAAACATGTTATATTATGGAAGTTAGATGAGAACAAAACAGAGGCTGAAAAGGCAGAGATTAAGAAGAACATGAAGCGTGAATTTGAAGGGCTTGTGGGCAAGGTGCCGGGACTTATTAATATGCAGATTAATATTAATCCTTTACCTTCATCTAATGTGGACGTTTCACTGGATTCAACACTGGAATCAGAGGAAGCACTTAAGGCTTATGCCACTCATCCAGCACATGTAGCAGTTGCCGACGCATACGTAAGACCATACACTGTGTCAAGGACATGTATTGATTACGAAATATAAATTTGTGGAGTTTGGCAGATTGGAAGAAAGAATATCATGGAAAGGAGCAGCAAACAATATGGAATTACATAAGGGAAGACCAGAAAACTGTGAGGGAAGGCTTCCACGGGAAGTGAGAGTCTATGATTTCCTGGATAAGCTGGGCTTGGAGTATGACCGTACTGACCATGGCCATGCAGATCATATGTCAGACTGTTATGAGATAGATGCAATACTTAATGCTACAATATGTAAGAATTTATTCCTGTGCAACAGACAGAAGACCCAGTTTTATCTTCTTATGATGCCGGGGGATAAGCCTTTTAAGACAAAGGAACTGTCATCCCAGATAAATAGCGCCAGATTATCCTTTGCTTCACCGGAGGATATGGAAAAATATCTTGATATACAGCCAGGAGCTGTAAGCGTGATGGGGCTTATGAATGATACAGACAATCATGTTAAGCTTCTTGTGGATGAGGATATATTACAAGGAGAATATATTGGATGTCATCCATGTGTCAGTACATCCAGCATGCGCCTTAAGCAAGCCGACATATTCGGACCATTTCTTGAGGCGGTTCATCATGATATGACAGTTGTAAAACTTACAGGAGAATGAAAACCTGATTCATCAAATGTTCTGTAGTGTGACCAGTTTCACCAATTATTTTTACAATAAGAATTTTCAAAAAGAATAAACCACCCGGAGTATGCATATATTCATTCATGTAAATTGCATATAGGGTGGTTTTGTGAACGTTAATTATGTAAAGATTCAGGAAAATAACAACTCACTTAATGATTCAGGTGGTCTTAAGATAAATGTGACAGATGAGAATACATTAAGACCCATACCGGGGGCTTTAGTCGATATATCCTATACAGGAGACCCTGGAAATGTTATTGAAGAAGTGAGGACTAACAGTGATGGAACTACACCAATGATACAGCTTAATGCACCTCCTCTGGAATACAGCATGGAACCGGGAGATAACCAGCCATATTCCATGTATACAGCCAGAATAAAAGCTGATGGTTACGAGGATTACGTGGTTGGTGGTGCTGAAATATTTCCGGGAGTAAACAGCTTCTGCAACACACCATTAAGACCAAAAAGCTTAAACCAGCCACCAGATGTGGTTGTGATTCCTGCCAATACACTTTATGGGGACTATCCTGAAAAAATTCCTGAGAGAGAAATCCAGCCGGTTAACAGACAGGGACAGATTGTGCTGAGTCAGGTGGTGATTCCTGAAATTATTGTTGTCCATGATGGTTCTCCACGGGATTCCACTGCGAAAAACTATCATGTGGGATACGCAGATTACATTAAAAATGTTGCCAGCAGCGAAATCTATTCAACCTGGCCAGTGGAGACAATCAAGGCTAATATACTTGCCATTATGTCATTTACGCTGAACAGGGTCTATACAGAATTTTATAGAAATAAAGGATATGGATTTACCATAACTTCATCAACTGCATATGACCACAAATGGATACATGGAAGAAATATATTTGACAATGTATCAGAACTGGTGGATGAACTGTTCAATCTGTATCTGTCACGGCCTAATGTTAAACAGCCTATTCTTACCCAGTATTGTGACGGCAAGAAGGTGAGCTGCCCTAACTGGATGAGCCAGTGGGGAAGTAAGTATCTGGGAGACCAGAACTACACAGCCATTGAAATAATCAGGCATTATTATGGCGATAACATGTATATTAATGTGGCAGAAGAGGTGGAGGGAATTCCGTCCTCATGGCCGGGAGCTGACCTTGATATAGGTTCTTCAGGACAGAAGGTGCGCCAGATTCAGGAATATCTTAATCTTATTGGTGAGTTCTATAATAACATTCCACATCTGGTTACGGATGGAATATACGGAGAGAGAACTACTGAAGCTGTCAGCAGGTTTCAGAAAATATTTGACATGCCGGTATCAGGTATAGTAGACTTTCCTACGTGGTACAGGATATCTGAAAAGTATGTAGCTCTTTCAGGAATAGCAGAATTACAGTAGATTGTTATTGTGAATATAATGGAGTTCCAGATTTTAATATAAAAATATTAAAAATCTAGTTGACACGATTATTACATGATGATACAATATCACATGTTGTGAAATTAAAGAAGAGTATCCACTCTCACCTTAGCGCAAGGGCGACTCGGGTTAATACTTTTTTTCAGAAGCTGGTGAAGCTTTTGTGATTGGTTGTTCAAGTGGATAGTCTGACTATCCACTTTTTATTTTATTTTTTTATGGAGGTGCACAGCCATTAGCGAATTAATGATTAACGAGCAAATCAGGGATAAGGAAGTCCGTGTTATTGGAGAGGACGGCGAACAGCTTGGAGTTATGTCATCTAAGGATGCTCTTAAGCTTGCCAAGGATGCAGATGTAGATTTGGTTAAGATTGCCCCATCTGCTACACCACCTGTTTGTAAGCTGATTGACTATGGTAAGTATAAGTACGAGTTAATCAGGAAAGAGAAAGAAGCAAAGAAGAAACAGAAGACAGTAGAAACCAAGGAAGTAAGGTTATCACCTAACATTGATGTTAATGATCTGAACACCAAGTGCAACGCTGCAAGAAAGTTCCTTGAGAAGGGCAATAAGGTTAAGGTAACACTTCGTTTCAGAGGACGTGAGATGGCTCATATCGAGAGCAGCAAACATATCTTTACAGATTTTGCTGAGAAACTCAGCGATATTGCAGTAGTTGAGAAAGCTCCTAAGATGGAAGGCAGGAGCATGATGATGTTTTTAACTGAAAAACGTTAAAATATATAAATTACTATTTGATTATTTTCTAGGAGGTTTATTATGCCAAAGGTAAAGACAAAGAGAGCAGCTGCAAAGCGTTTTAAAGTAACTGGTACAGGTAAGTTAAAGAGAAGCAAAGCTTACAAGAGCCATATCCTTACTAAGAAGACAACTAAGAGAAAGAGAAATCTTAGACACGCAGCTATGACAGATGCAACTAATGTTAAGACAATGAAGAAGATCATGCCTTACCTTTAATTTGCAGGTAGGTATAGAAGGAGGAATATAAAATGGCAAGAATTAAAGGCGGTATGAACGCAAAGAAGAAGCACAATAGAGTATTAAAGCTGGCTAAGGGCTACAGAGGAGCAAGATCTAAGCAGTACAGAGTTGCTAAGCAGTCTGTAATGAGAGCTCTTACAGAGTCATACAAGGGCAGAAAGCAGAAGAAGAGACAGTTCAGACAGTTATGGATTGCAAGAATTAATGCTGCTGCAAGAATGAATGGTTTATCATACAGCAAGCTTATGCATGGTTTAAAGCTTGCTAACGTAGACCTTAACAGAAAGGTATTGTCAGAGATGGCAATCAATGACGCAGAAGGTTTTGCAAAGCTTGCTGAGTTAGCTAAGTCAAAGCTGGCTTAATCTCATACATTTGATATATTTGGAATATCATTCATAATGAAAGGCTGTTGTACCAGGCATGTTAAGTGCTTGCTGCAACAGCTTTTCTTTCGTGAAAATATTGTGAAATTCTGTAAAAACACTATGAAAAACAGGACATATATGTTATCATGTACAAGATTGTTTAGAAAAAATTTTCAGAAAGAGGATTAATATGTTTAACAATAAAGGAATCAAAAAAGCGTGTCTTTGTTTTGCTACAGCACTTGTGATTATGGGTACATCTGGCTGTAACACCAAGATTAAGCCTAATTATGGTTATAATCCAACTGATCATGTGGAACTTGGACAGTATAAGGAGATTGAGTATTCTGTTGATGAAGAGGGGATTGAGAAGGATATCATCAATAAGAGAATATTAAGCGACCAGAAGGATAGTGTAACTTATCAGGAGATAACATCAAGAGGGGCTAAGGAGGGAGATAAAGTAACAGTTGATTTCTCTGCAACTATCAATGGTCTCCAGGTAAGTGGATTTTCCAATAATGATTATGAAATTGTTCTGGGAACAGACACCTTCGTTGTAGATGGATTTGTTGATGCCCTGTATGGAATGAAGACTGGAGAGCATAAGATTGTACAGCTGGTTGTTCCTGAAGATTTTACACAGGCAGCAGAATACGCCGGCAAGAAAATCGTATTTGAGATTACAATGACTAAGCTGGAACAGGCAACTACACCAATGATTACAGATGCCTATGTTAAGGAGAATTTTGGTGTGGATACTGTGGAACAGTACAAGCAGAAGTTAAAGGAAGAATTACAGTCTGATATTGATGAAGAGATAGAAGAACAGAAGAAGGCTGAAGTCCTTAAGAAGCTTCAGGATACATGTAAGGTTACCAGTTTCCCTGAGGAATTCTACAACAGCAAGAAGGACGAGTATGAGTCAGCTGTTAAGATGTATTCTTTAATGAAGAACCAGTCAGTGGATGAGTATTGTCAGGAAAACATGAACATGAGCTTTGAGGAATATGTTAAGAGAAACGTTTCCCAGGAAATGATTATGTGTGCCATTGCTGAGAAGGAAGGGCTAGCAGTTACTGAATATGAGTACAAAGGCGATTTAGAGCAGTTTGCATCAGATAATGGCTACGGTGATAAAGAAACATTCCAGAAGAAGTTTGGAAAGGACAAGATTGTGGTTGGCATGCTTATGCAGAAAGCCCAGGATTTCGTCATTGAAAGTGCAGTAAGAAAATAAAGCAAAACTGAATAGAATCTATTTAATGCAATATAAAAGCCCTGCAGTCTTCTGCAGGGCTTTTAGCATATCTATCTTGTCCCTGTAGAACCAAAGCCTCCTTCACCTCTTACAGAGTCTTCCAGTTCCTCTGCTTCAACGAATGTGGCTGTGTAATATGGTGCATAAACCATCTGTGCAATACGCTCACCATGATTAATTGTTAATGGCTCACTGGCATGGTTGTAAAGTGCAACAATGATTTCACCTCTATAGTCAGAATCAATTACACCTACCTTATTTGCTGGTGCAACTCCTTTTTTGCATGCCATGCCGCTTCTTGCATATATAAGTCCAACAAGCCCTGTGGGAATCTCCATTGCCAATCCTGTGTGTATAAACTGGGTTTCGCCTGGATTGATGGTTATGCTTTCGTCAGTACATGCATAGAGGTCTGCTCCTGCAGCAAATTCAGTTCCATATGATGGAATAATGGCATTAGGCGAGAGTTTTTTGATTTTAACAGTTGTTTCCATAATATCCTCTTTTCTTAAATTTATATTTAACTTTTAAAATTCCTTCTGTATATTGATTGCAGGCATTTTCTGGAGCACTTAATCAAAGTTGTACAGTATAATTTCTCCTGCTTTCAGTGATTCCTGAACCATAATAGTTCTCTGGTTGCTGGAACCTTTGAATTTAAGCATTAAGTCCTTCTTTTCTTCAACGAATGGGCCGTCTACAAGCACATCAATGCAGGAGAGCATCCTGCTGGTTTCAGGCCACTGGGGACACATTTTATCAAGGATATCCTTGTCAAACAGATAACCTGTGAAGCACCAGATTGACTTGTGGGGTAATTCTTTCCGCACCCTTTCAAGAAGAGGCAGAAGACCAATCTGGTTTGCATGTTCAAAGGGTTCTCCTCCAAGAACCGTAAGTCCTGTAATATAGTCAGGTCTAAGGGAGTCTGTTATCTCATTTATGGTTTCCTCTGTAAATGGTTTTCCATAATTAAAATCCCATGCGATTTCATTGAAACATCCTTTGCACCGGTGGGTACATCCACTGACAAAAATGGAGGTTCTTACTCCGGGGCCATTGGCGATATCACAGTATTTTATTTCTGCATAGTTCATATTTATCTCCATTTCAGAACATTTTTTATTAGTATAACAATTTAAAGTACTCATTTCAAGAAAAGCAATATAAGAATATTTTTTCAGTAAAATAATCCTTAATAGTAATTAAAATTAGTAGAGTAATAAGATGATGTATGTTAATATAATATCAGTAAAAGCAACCGGAATTAAATATGGTGGCTGGATATGCGTGAAATACCAACTAAAGCTGATACTACAGATTTTTTATTGATGGAGGTTTGATATGGCTAGTACAATTGATATTATGTTTGATAAGCTTTACAGATATGACAGAATACAGGAACCTTGTGGAGTATGTATTCCTGTAAAGAAAGGGGAACTTAAAAGTACCGATAATGTGGAAGTTATTCAGAACAACAAAAAGGTTATGTCCCAGACAAAGGTAACTTCAAGATATGATGACGGTTCAGTAAGATATATGTATGTGAGATTCTTAGCTGACCTCCCTGGTAATAAGGGAACTGTTCTTCAGCTCAAGATGGATGGAACAGATTTACCTGCAGCTAAGGGACAGGGAATTAATCTTGATAAAACTGATGTGGGATATGCAGTTGATACTGGAGCCTTAAAGTTTACAGTTAAGAATGATTCTGATGGAATATTTGAGTATGTTAATGATGGTAACAGGGAATATGACCGCAGCAATTTTGTTGGACCATTACTTAAGGATGGAGAAGGAATCCAGTATGGCGTTAAAATCGGACAGTGGAAGGTAGTGGAAGAAGGGGATGTCTGCGTTATCTTGTCAGCAGATGGAAGCAACATTTCAGATGCAGCTGACAAACATTACGATTTCTCACTGCGTATTACAGCTTATGCTGGAAAGCCATGGGTGGAGGTTTCCTACAGATTAATTAATACAAGCAGCAGTCCACTTCATGTAGCTTCTTTAGTGTTCTATGCCAAAGACAGGGGCGATTTATGTGTCAATGGATGTCTTAAGCCAATTAACATTATTGAAGAGCCGGACTCTACAGGCTGTGGTGACAAGCTTACAGATAACACTAATGCAGAAGGACCGGTTTATCATACCAGGGGAATTAATGAACTGGCTATATTTGATGAGAAAATATCCCTTGCTAATGTGAGGACAATTGCAGCATCATCTAATTATAAGACTGATTTTTATATTGGACAGGATGGTGAAGAGGTCAATAAAGTTATAGATGATAAATATCTTGTAAATGAGGCTAATGAGCATTTTGCAGAAGTATTCTATGGAACATTTCTGGCAGACAGGACTGATGACAGGGCAGGATTATGTATAACTGTATATCAGGCACAGCAGAATTACCCTAAAGCAGTGAAATCTGATAAGGATGGAATAGCAGTTATGCTGGTTCCAGAGGGTATTAACAGGGTGGTAATGCAGTCAGGTATGGCAAGAGAACAGAAATTCCTTATGCATTTCCACAGCCCATCACTGCCTATTTTAGAGATTGACAACAGAAGCCTGATATACCAGATGCCTGATAAACCATATATCAGTCCGGATGTATTTAAGGAATCAGGTGTTATGCTTGATGTATTTCCTGAGACGCTGGATGATGACGTAGAGATTTCTCTTATATCAAAGTGTGATGCACATGGCAGAAGTTATGGAATGATTAACTGGGGCGATACCATTGATGAGAATTATACAAGGCAGGGCAGAGGCAACGGAAGACCTGTGTGGAGTAATAATGAATATGATTATCCTCATTCATGTGCCCTTGAATATGCAAGAACTGGAATAAGACGTTTCCAGGATTATCTTATTACATCTGCGACCCACTGGATGGATGTTGATGTATGCCATTACAGCGAAGACCCATTAAGAGTTGGAGGACAGTGGGAACACACAGCAGGACATTGCAACAACGGTCTTATGGTATGCTCCCATGAATGGGTTGAAGGACTTTTTGATTATTATCATTTCACAGGTGATGAGAGAGGCTATGAGACAGCTATAGGAATCGGAGAGAATGTTTTAAGGCTTCTTGATACTCCTATGTATGCAAAACCAGGTGAAGCTAATGCCAGAGAGACGGGATGGGCATTAAGAACACTTACTGCATTGTATGTGGAAACTGCTGATAAGAAATGGCTTGAAAAATGTGAGTGGATTGTAAACAGCTTTAAGGTATGGACAGAAGAATACGGTGAGTGGCTGGCTCCTTATACTGATAATACAACGGTGAGAGTGGGCTTTATGATTTCTGTTGCAGTAGGTTCGCTTATGCGTTATTACAGGGTATTTCCAAGAGAAGATATTAAGAATATGATTCTGTCAGCAGTTGATGACCTGATTGATAACTGCATGCTTGATGTAGGCCTTTTCTATTACAAGGAACTTCCAAGCCTCCAGAGGTTAGGAAATAACAACCTGCTGCTGGAATCACTGGCAATCGGATATGAGCTTACAGGTGACAAGAAATATCTGCTTCCTGGACTTAAAACATTTAAGAATGCATTGACACAGTCTAAAACAAGCCTTGGCTCTAAGACTATTATTGAGGATGCTGTTGTTGTTTCAGGAGAATCAACAAAAACATTTGGCTCATCATTCATACCTCTGATTACATATTACAAGGCAGTATCTGATGCAGGTATATGGGAAGTATAAAGCTTAATTGTGTTTGACGGTGTAATTCATACGTAGTAGAATTAATGAAGATAGTTTGTTAACTTATAATGATGTTTAAGGAGAGGAAAAAGAGCATGAGATTAGGTATAAGAGCACATGATGTGGCATATGCGCCATTAGAACAGCTTATTCCCAATATTCACAATCAGGGATTTAAGTGTATGCATATTGCATTAAGCAAGTCAATTAAGGAGTTTAAGCCGGATTTATGTACAATGACTCCGGGGCTTGCTATGTACATGAAAGAACTGTGTCAGGAGAACAAGGTAGATGTGGCAGTTTTAGGATGTTACCTTAATCTGTGCAATCCTAATCCAGAAAAGCACGCTGAAATAGTTGAAAAATACAAGGCACATATTAGATTTGCAAGTATTCTTGGATGTGGCGTTGTGGGAACAGAGACAGGTGCAGTGAATGAAGAGTACAAGTACGAGCCTGCTAACCACTCAGAGGAGGCATTACAGCTTTTTATTGAGAATCTGAAGCCTATTGTAAAATATGCGGAGCAGTTTGGGGTGATAGTAGCCATTGAACCAGTGTGGAAGCATATTGTGTACACTGTTGAGAGGGCAAGAAAGGTGCTGGATGCAATTAATTCTCCTAATCTTCAGATTATATTTGACCCAGTTAACCTTCTGTGTGTAGATAATCTTCCACAGCAGGACGAGATAATTGAGAAGGCATTTGACCTGTTAAGGAATGAAATAGCAGTAGTCCACTGTAAGGATTACGTGGTCGAAGGCAGTGAACTCAAATCAATAGCGGCAGGAACAGGTGGACTTAATTATCCGCTGTTATTAAGTAAGATTAAGCAGTATAAGCCATACGTCCATGTGACACTGGAGAATACTGTGCCTGAGAATGCCATTGCTACAAGGGAATTCATGGAAAAGACATATGCAGAGGTGTAATGCATGGGCAGAATGATTTTCTTGTACCTTCTGGCAGTTAATATTATAACATTTATTGTTTTTGGAATTGACAAACAAAGGGCAAAGAATCATGAATGGCGCATTTCAGAAGCGACACTTATAGGTCTTGCAGTGATTGGAGGATCTGTAGGGGCGCTTCTGGGGATGCGCTTTTTCAGGCATAAGACAAAGCATAAGAAATTCACAGTGGGAATACCTGTTATTCTTATGATACAGGCAGTAGTACCTGTTATATTCATGGTTGCTTTGAGAAAGGGCTTAATGTTAAACTGATAGATATGATAAAAGGGCTTTGGGACTGCCGGTTGAAAAATAAAAGGAGTGGAGAAGATTACATGAAGAAAAACAGATTGTCAAAATTATTAATTACATTTGTTTTACTGTCAGTGATTGTAACAGTTGTGTCAGGCTGTGGCAGCAGGCAGGACAGTAAAACAGAACGTACCACATTTACTGTGGGATTTGATGCAGAATTTCCACCATACGGATACAAGGACAGTGACGGCAATTATGTTGGATTCGACCTTGATCTGGCAGAGGAAGTGGCTAAAAGAAATGGATGGACACTGGTTAAACAGCCAATTGACTGGGATTCCAAGGATATGGAGCTTAACTCGGGCTCTATTGACTGTATCTGGAATGGATTTACAATCAATGGCAGAGAGAAGGATTATACATGGTCTACAGCCTATGTTGACAATTCACAGGTTGTGATTGTAAAGAGCGATTCAAACATAAAGAATCTTTCAGACCTTGCCGGCAAAAATGTAGTTGTTCAGGCTGATTCATCGGCACTTGCAGCATTTACCGGAGAGGATGCAGAACAAAAGAACATTGATTTGTGTGCTTCATTTAAGAGCCTTACACAGGTTGGAGATTATAACAGTGCATTCATGAATCTGGAGGCTGGTTCGGTAGATGCCATCTGTATGGATATTGGTGTGGCTAATTACCAGATTAAGCAGCGGGGCAGTAAGTTTACAATGCTTTCAGAACATGTATCCAGTGAGCAGTATGGAATTGGATTCAAGCTGGGTAATACAGAATTAAGAGACATGGTTCAGACATCCCTTAATGAGATGCTCTCAGATGGTACATTTGCCCAGATTGCCTCAAAATGGGAACTTACAGACTGTGTATGTCTTGGAAATGAAGGAACAGACAGTGCATATCTTCAGGATGCCACTGGAAAGGACAAAGAATCCTTTGGAAGCAAATTACTCTATATAGTAAAACAGCTTGGAATGGGTATGTTGTCAACTCTGTCGATATTCTTTCTTACACTGATATTCTCGCTTCCATTGGGACTGCTTCTTTGCTTTGTAAGAATGTCAAAGGTTAAGGTTTTACAGTGGATTGCTAAGATATACATATCAATTATGAGAGGAACACCACTGATGTTACAGCTTCTTGTGGTATTCTTTGGACCTTACTTCCTGTTCAGAATCCAGGTGTCATCACAGTACAGGTTTATTGCTGTAATTATTGGATTCTCCCTTAATTATGCAGCGTATTTCGCCGAGATTTACCGTGCTGGAATAGAGAGTATCCCAGTGGGACAGTATGAGGCGGCAGATGTGCTGGGATACACTAAAGCCCAGACATTTGTAAGAATCATATTCCCTCAGATGGTTAAGAGAGTGCTTCCTCCTGTTACTAATGAGGTAATCACTCTTGTTAAAGATACATCCCTTGCATTTGCCCTTGCCTATACAGAAATGTTCACTATGGCGAAGCAGCTTGTTGCAGCAGAGGCAAGCATGATACCTTTATTTGTTGCAGGTCTGTTCTACTACATATTCAATTTTGCAGTTGCTATGTTTATGGAGTGGATTGAGAAGAAAATGCAGTATTACAGATAGGAGGGCAGTTCAATGAAGTTACTTGAAATAGAAAATCTTGGAAAAAGCTTTGGCAATGTGGAAGTATTAAAGAATATATCTATGTCTGTTGAGAAGGGGGAGGTTGTTGCAATTATCGGACCTTCCGGTTCTGGTAAATCAACTCTTTTAAGATGTGCCACCCTTCTTGAAACTATGGATAAGGGAAGTCTTAAGATTAACGGACAGGTGGCTGCCTGTGAGGCTAACGGCAGGTCAGAATATGTATCTAAATTGGAACTTACAAAGATAAAGAATTCATTCGGGCTTGTGTTCCAGCAGTTTAATCTTTTTCCACATTTCAGCGTTTTAAAGAATGTGTGTGACGCCCCTGTTGTAGTGGAAAAGAGAAATAAGGCTGAGGTGGAGAAAGAAGCAAGAGAACTTATTGAGAAGGTTGGTCTTAAGGGGAAGGAAGACAGTTATCCATGCCAGCTTTCAGGTGGACAGCAGCAGAGAGTTGCTATAGCAAGAGCCCTTGCCATGAATCCTGAAATCCTATTCTTTGATGAGCCTACATCTGCCCTTGACCCTGAGATAACAGCTGGTATATTAAAGGTTTTAAGACAGCTGGCAGATGAGAATATGACCATGGTTATAGTAACCCATGAAATTGATTTTGCCAGAAAAGTAGCAGACAGAGTTATTTTCATGGATGAGGGAGTGATTATTGAAGAGGGCGACCCTAAGCAGGTTCTTGATAATCCTTCAAATGAAAGAACCAAAGCCTTCCTGCAGAAGCTTGAGGTGTAAATAACGCTTGATGCATAGGAAATACACTTTGCCTTGTATTTTTAATGGAAAAAATATATAATATTTTATTATTTACAATGATAAGGAGGGTAGCGTATGGCTGAAAAAATAGTACTGGAGCAGGATTCTAATGTTAAGACAAGTGAAGTTGACAAGGCTGTTGACACACCTGCTGACTTTACAAGTCCGGAGGAATTATATAATGATCTGGTTAACATAATTAAGAGTTATCATCCATCATCAGATTTATCAGATATTGAGAAAGCATACAAAATTGCATATAAAGCCCATGAGGGACAGAAGAGAAAGTCTGGTGAGCCATACATTATCCATCCTTTGTGTGTTGCAATTATTCTGGCAGAGTTAGAGCTTGATAAGGAGACAATTATTGCAGGACTTCTACATGATGTTGTGGAAGACACAGTTATGACCAGCGAGGATGTTGCAAGAGAATTTGGAAGTGAGGTAGCCCTTCTTGTAGATGGCGTTACTAAACTGACACAGCTCAATTACCAGCATGATAAGATTGAAGTCCAGGCTGAGAATCTCCGTAAGATGTTCCTTGCCATGGCTAAAGATATAAGAGTTATTATGATTAAGCTGGCTGACCGTCTCCATAACATGCGTACAATGCAGTACCAGTCACCAAACAAGCAGATTGAGAAATCAAGAGAAACTATGGAGATATATGCCCCAATAGCTAACAGGCTTGGTATTTCCAAGATTAAGGTGGAACTGGATGACCTTTCCATGAAATACCTTATGCCTGATGTATATAATGATCTGGTGGAGCAGGTTAATATTAACAGACCTGGCAGGGAAGCATTTATTAAAAGCATAATTAAAGAGGTGGGAATGCATATAAGCAATGCCGGAATCGAAGCTGAGATTGATGGACGTGTTAAGCATTTCTTCTCTATATACCGAAAGATGGTTAACCAGAATAAAACCCTGGACCAGATATATGACATATTTGCAGTAAGAATCAAGGTGGATACTGTAAAGGACTGTTATGCCGCATTAGGTGTTATCCATGAGATGTACAAGCCTATTCCTGGACGTTTCAAGGATTATATTGCCATGCCTAAGCCTAATATGTACCAGTCTCTTCACACCACGCTGATTGCTTCTAATGGTCAGCCTTTTGAGGTTCAGATAAGAACCTATGAGATGCACAGAACTGCTGAATATGGTATTGCTGCCCACTGGAAATATAAAGAGGGCAAGGGAGCTAACACCACAGCAAGTGAAGAAGCTAAGTTAAGCTGGCTCCGCCAGATGCTGGAATGGCAGACAGAGATGTCTGATAACAAGGAATTCCTGTCATCTGTTAAGAGTGACCTTAATCTTTTTTCAGATAATATATACTGCTTTACTCCAACAGGAGACGTTAAAAATCTTCCGGCAGGCTCATGTCCTGTTGACTTTGCCTACAGTATTCACAGTGCTGTTGGTAACAAGATGGTTGGTGCCCGGGTTAATGGCAAGCTGGTTCCAATTGATTACCAGTTAAAGAGCGGTGACAGAGTTGATATTATTACTTCCCAGAATTCCAAGGGACCAAGCAGGGACTGGCTGAATATTGTTAAAAGTACCCAGGCAAGGAATAAGATTAACCAGTGGTTTAAGCAGGAACTTAAGGAAGACAATATTATCAAGGGCAAGGAGCTTATTTTAAATTACTGTAAGAGTAAGGGGATTACTTTTTCTGATATTAACAAGCCGGAATTCGTTGAGAAGGCATTAAGAAAATATGGCTTCAGGGACTGGGATTCAATGATGGCTTCTGTTGGACATGGAGGCTTGAAAGAGGGTCAGATTGTAAATAAGCTTTATGAAGAGTTCGAGAAGAAGAAAAAGTCTGAGATTACTGATAAACAGGTTATTGAGAATGTAATTGATAATGTAGCCAGGGAAGATTCCAAGAATAAGACTGCACCTAAGAATAAGGGTGGAATTGTCGTTAAGGGAATCCATGACGTGGCAGTAAGATTTTCTAAGTGCTGTAATCCTGTTCCAGGGGATGAAATTGTTGGATTTGTTACCAGAGGAAGAGGCGTTACAATCCACAGGACAGACTGTGTCAATGTCCTTAATTTTCCTCAGAGCGAGAGAGAACGTCTTATTGATGCCGAGTGGGAAGAGACAAGGGCAGGAGATACCTACAGCGCAGAGATTAATATATTTGCTAATAACAGAACTGGTCTTATCGTAGATATTTCCAGAATTCTTACAGAGGCTAATATTGAGATTAAGATGATGAACAGCCGTGTCAACAAGAAGGGCGTGGCTACAATCACCCTGGGCTTTGATATTCATGGAAAAGAAGAACTTTCAAAGATATCTGATAAGCTTCACAAGGTTGAGGGAGTAACTGATATTGTCAGAGCTACAGGCTGATGACACAGATGTATTTGATTATATATTTTAAGTGAGAACTGGTATGGAGATTGAAGTATTATATTCTGTAATGGGAAGTATTGGTACTAACTGTTACATTCTTAAAAACAGCAGTAATGGTGAAGGTGTGCTTATAGATACGGCAGATGATTATGATGCTGCAGAAAGTTTCGTTGAGAAAAGTGGCTGCAGACTAGCAGCAGTGCTTCTCACCCATGGACATTACGACCACATGACTGTGGCAAGGCAGATTGCTGACAAGTTTGGCGTTAAGATATATGCTGGCGAGAATGAGAGAGAAGTACTTGATAATCCTGAGATAAATCTGTCAGCAGCTATGGGAAGAAAACAGGTATCATTTAAAGCTGATTACTGGGTTAAGGATAATGAGGAGCTTATATTAGCAGGAATTAAGATAAAGGCTTTTCACACTCCAGGGCATACATGTGGAGGAATGTCTTTCTATGTACCTGCCATTGACAGTCTGTTTTCTGGTGATACTCTTTTTGCAGAGTCAGTGGGAAGAACTGATTTTCCAACAGGGAGTATGAGCCAGATTGTAAACAGTATTAAGACTAAACTTTTTGTCCTGCCTGAAAAAACAGTTGTCTATCCAGGACATGGGGATGGAACAAGCATAGGACACGAGAAGGCTTACAATCCATTCTGCCAGTGATGGCGTATATACCCAGGTCCATTAATAATAACAGATTAAGGAAATACCATGATATATATAGATATTGAAGACATGACATTTTACGATGATGCTAATGTCCTGGTGAAGTCATTTTATCCCAGGACAGAGGTAGCTGTCCTTAGGGCTGATTCAGCGGTAACAGAAGATGATATGATTATTAAAGTTACTGTTCCGGAAAAAGACCTGTCTAAGAAAGAATCCCACAATGAATTTAAAAAGAATTTGTATATTCAGCTTTCAAATGAGACTGGTAAAACTCTGCCATGGGGGTTCCTTACGGGAGTAAGACCGAGTAAGATAGCTTATACCATGCTGGAGGAGGGATGTACCAGGAAAGATATACTTGATGAGTTTACTGTAAAGCATCTGGCATCTGAAGAAAAAGCTCTGTTGGCGCTTAATGTGGCATCAACAGAGAAGGATATACTTGAGAGTCTGGACTATAAGAATGGTTACAGCCTGTATATTGGAATTCCATTCTGCCCTACAACATGCTTGTATTGTTCATTTACATCTTATTCTCTGGCTTCATACAAGGATAAGGTGGATAGATACCTGGACGCATTGATTAAAGAGATGGAATATGTGTCAGAGCTGTATAAAGATAAAAGACTGGATACAGTGTATTTTGGTGGTGGAACACCTACTACTCTGGAGCCTTACCAGCTTGACAGGCTGTTAAATGCTCTTTACAGGCTTTTTCCTATGGAAAATGTAAGGGAACTGACAGTTGAAGCCGGAAGACCTGACAGTATAACGGCAGATAAGCTTTCTGTACTGAGAAAATATGGTGTGGAGAGAATATCAATTAATCCACAGACCATGAATGATGAGACATTAAAGATTATTGGCAGACGGCACAGCGTGGCTCAGGTTAAGGAAGCTTATAGTCTGGCAAGAAGTATGGGATTCAATAATATAAACATGGATATTATTATGGGACTTCCAGGAGAAGGAATCAGGGAAGTGGAGAATACCCTTGCACAGATTAAGGAACTCTCACCGGATAGCCTTACTGTTCATTCCCTTGCTATTAAAAGGGCAGCAGCCCTTAATATATGGCGTGATAAATATAAGGATATGTCCCTTGAGAATAGTACCGAGGTTATGTCGCTAACAGAAAAGTATGCAAAGGATATGAATCTTTTTCCATATTACATGTACAGACAGAAGAACATGGCAGGAAACTTTGAGAATGTAGGATACGCTGCTAAGGATATGGAATGTATATATAATATCCTCATTATGGAGGAGAAACAGACTATCATCGCCTGTGGAGCCGGAGCTTCAACTAAGGTTGTGTTTAACAATGATGACGGAACCACCCGCATTGAGCGTGTGGAAAATGTTAAGGATGTGATCACCTACTGCGACAGAATTGATGAGATGATTGAGAGAAAGAAGGAGTTTTTTGCAGATAGTTTTTGATGAAATACCTCAGATTGTTATCTTGTAAATGATATAAATTTTATGTTTTCAACTTTGTTCCCAATGTGGTATAATTACTACATTGGGAATATTTTTGTATTGGGATTAGTTATGGAAGATAGTGCTGAAAAGTATTTGGAAAATATTAATAATGATTTTAGGAATGGCATTGCACATGGAATTCTTGTTGCCAATCTGTCCTATGAGCTGGCAATAAGAATGGGGCTTTCCGAGGAGAGGGCATATAAAGTCAAGTGTGCAGGTATGGTTCATGATATAGGTAAACTTAAGCTCACAGAATATCTATATGGAAGAAATTCCCGCTCTATGTCAATCATGGAGATAAAGTATATGAGAACTCATTCTAAGATAGGATATGACTGTCTAGTAAAGATGGGCTTTTCAGAGGATGTCTGCCAGATAGTATTAAGACATCATGAGTGCATGGATGGAAGCGGATATCCTGATAATCTTAAAGGGGAGGAAATACCTTATGAAGCCAGGATATTAAGTGTTGTTGATGAGTTTGCGGCACTTATATCAGACAGACCATACCGGAAGGCATTTGACTGGGAGACCGCCATTCAGATAATGATTGATGAGGTGAAAAATTACGATTTGGGGATTTTTCTTCAGTTTCAACGTTTTATTCATGAACCGGAAGCACTGGATTTAATAAATAACAGTAAGATTGACCTTGATGATTTGGATATACGTGGTATACTGGAGGTTAATGGATAAGAGTTCTTATTTTGAGGAGGAAATAATAAAATGGCTGAAGCAATGGTAGGCTTAAAGAGATCACACAGATGTACAGAGGTATCAGCTGACAATGTGGGACAGACAGTTACTGTTATGGGCTGGGTTCAGACCAGGCGTAATCTTGGAGCACTTATTTTTGTGGATTTAAGAGACAGGACAGGACTTTTACAGGTTGTATTTGATGAGAATGTAATTGGAAAGGATGGTTTTGATAAAGCTTACACACTTCGTAATGAATATGTTATTGCGGTTGTAGGAAAGGTTCAGAAACGTTCAGGTTCAGTTAACACTAATCTTAAGACAGGAGATATTGAGGTAGTTGCAGAGCAGTTGAGGATCCTTTCAGAGTCAGAGACGCCTCCGTTTCCAATTGAGGATAATATCAGCACTAAGGAAGAGTTGAGATTAAAGTACAGATGTCTGGATCTTAGAAGACCTGATATCCAGTCTAATATTATGATGAGAAGCAAGGTGACAACCCTTACAAGAGCATTTCTTGCCAATGAGGGATTCCTTGAGATAGAGACACCAATGCTTACTAAGTCAACACCAGAAGGAGCAAGGGATTATCTTGTACCTAGCCGTATTCACCCTGGTAAGTTCTATGCACTTCCACAGTCACCACAGCTTTTCAAACAGATGCTTATGTGTTCTGGATATGACAGATATATGCAGATTGCAAGATGTTTCCGTGATGAGGACTTACGTGCAGATAGACAGCCGGAATTTACACAGATTGATATGGAGCTTTCCTTCGTTGATGTTGATGATGTTATAGATGTGAATGAGAGACTTCTTGCTTATCTTTTCAAGGAAGTTCTTGGCATTGAGGTTAAGCTTCCAATTCAGAGAATGACATGGCAGGAGGCGATGGACCGTTTCGGTTCAGACAAGCCTGACTTAAGATTTGGCATGGAGTTGAAGAATATTACAGATTTAGTTAGAAACTGTGGATTTGGCGTGTTTACCGGTGCCATTGAGAATGGTGGTTCTGTAAGGGGGATTAATGCCAAGGGACAGGGAGAGATGCCTCGTAAGAAGATTGATGCACTGGTTGACTTTGCTAAGGGCTATGGCGCAAAGGGTCTTGCTTATATTGCAATCCAGTCTGATGGAACAGTTAAATCGTCTTTCTCTAAGTTCATGACTGAAGAAGAGATGCAGGCAATAATCAAGGCTCTTGATGGTGAGAATGGAGATTTACTTCTTTTTGCTGCTGACAAGAACAAGATTGTATGGAATGTACTTGGCGCTTTAAGAGTTGAGCTGGCAGATCAGATGGGACTCCTTGACAAGAATGAGTACCGTTTCTTATGGGTTACAGAGTTTCCTCAGTTTGAGTGGTCGGATGAGGAGAACAGATTTGTTGCAATGCATCATCCATTTACAATGCCTATGGATGAGGATCTTGATAAGCTTGAGAGTGATCCAGGTTCTGTAAGAGCCAAGGCATATGATATAGTGCTTAATGGTACAGAGATTGGTGGCGGAAGTGTAAGAATTCATCAGGCTGATGTTCAGAAGAGAATGTTTAAGGCACTGGGTCTGACAGACGAAGTTGCTAATGAAAAGTTTGGTTTCCTTCTGGATGCTTTCAAATATGGTGTTCCACCACATGCCGGACTTGCCTATGGTCTTGACAGGCTTGTAATGCTTATGGCAAAGAGAGACAGTATAAGGGATGTAATTGCTTTCCCTAAGGTTAAGGATGCTTCATGTCTTCTTACTAATGCACCTGATATTGTTGACGAGAAGCAGCTTCATGAGCTTTCAATCAAGGTAGATGAAGAAGAGTAATCAGATTTTTAATTAATTATGGGGTATTTAGAAACTTTGTTTTGACAATGAGTTTCGCTAAAGTTTTCACACATAACGTATGGAAAGGGGTATGCTGATGATTAACGATGATATGAAAGTACTTTCAGGCGAAGAACTTGCGACACAACAACAGCAAACGGAACTTCAGCCAGAGCAGGAGAATAGTGCTGACGATATGTCAGTGGAAAAGAAAACTGCCAAAATAAAGAAAACTAAAGAGAAAAAAGTAAAAGATAAGAAAGTAAAAGAAAAGAAAGTAAAAGAAAAGAAAGTTAAAGAGAAAAAAGCTAAAGAAGAGAAAGGTAATCAGAAGAAATCTTCAGTATCTCTCTTTAAGAAGTATAAGAAAGTTAAAGAAGAGGCACCTGTTGATGTTGAAGCAGGTACTGAGACTGTAACGGAAGAACCTGGAATGGAATCCGGAATAGAAGCTGTAATAGAATCTGTAGTAGAACCTGGTATGGAATCTGGAGTGGAATCAGGAAAGAAGCCAGGGAAAAAATCTGCAAAGAAACAGGGAAAGAAATCTACTAAGAAAGAAGGAAAGAAAGTCGGATTCCTTGATTACCTTAAGAACGGAATTCCTATTAAGATTAAGCTTATAAGTGCCTTCTCTATTCCGGTTATATTTATTGTTATTCTTGGAACAGTTTCTTTTAAGACAGCATCAAGTGCTATCCAAAACAGCTTTACAGAAGCTTCAGGTGCAACAGTCAACCAGGTAGCAGAGTATTATGATTTATTGTTCTCTAATGTTAAGAGTCTTTCTAATGATTTTATTAATCAGGAGGATGTTAAGTCATATTATGCTGGTTCATACAAGAATGACCCTGTTGGAGAGAACTCAGTTTACAGCAGTATTTCAAGTTCACTGATATCAAGTGCTGCTAACGATGCGGCAGTTAAAAATACTCTGGTAATAGGTAATTACGGTAAGATTATTACAACTGGTTCTGCAGGAAATCTTCAGACAACAGGAGAGTATGAAAACATTAAGAAAGCCTCAGAAGGACAGCTTATTGATTCCAAGAGAACAACCTGGGTTACAAGCAGGGAGTACGTAGATAGTAAGGTTACGACACCATATGCAGTTTCGTTTGCAAGGCAGGTTGTTAACAACTCTGCAAGAGGAATCGGATATATGTTTGTTGACCTTGATGAAGAGTACTTAACTACAACCCTTGACAATATGGATATGGGTAAGAACAGCGTTGTTGCTCTTGTTGCTCCAGATGGAGGAGAGATATATGGCACAAGTTCCAAGGTTGACAAAACAGGTGAACCCCTTATATCATCTTCAGACTTTTTCACTAAGGCTTTAGAATCAGGTGAAAAATCTGGAAGTACCATGGTCAGGTTTAATGGAAAGAAGAATCTTTTCATATATGCTCTTACTGATGACAATTTTGCAGTAGTTGCACTTATTCCACAGAGTACTATTGTGGCTCAGGCTAATACAATTAAGTACATATCTCTTGGCCTGATTTTAGTATCTTTTGTTGCTGCTATTCTTATTGCAATATTCCTTGCAGGTAATATCGGAAGCGCAACAAGGAAGATTGTAAAACATCTTGAGACAGCAGCCAGTGGAGATCTTACAATGGCTGTTGACGTTAACGGTAAGGATGAGTTTGCATCTTTAGCAAAGAGTACTAATGGAATGATAGGCAATGTTAAGAGACTTATTGATAAGACCCAGATGCTTTCCAGAAAGGTTGATGATTCAATAGAGACTGTTACAATCAATGCCAAGGAACTGCTATCAGGAACCAAAGAGATTACAATGGCCATTGAGGAGATTGAGCATGGTGTTGTACAGCAGGCTGAGGACTCAGAAGAGTGCTTAAGACAGATGGACAACTTATCAGAAAAGATTAATATTGTGTCAGAGAATTCTGAACATATTGCAAAAATTGCTGATGAAACTAATTCTATT
Organism: uncultured Eubacterium sp.; assembly: GCA_945946665.1. Lineage (GTDB taxonomy): Bacteria > Bacillota > Clostridia > Lachnospirales > Lachnospiraceae > Lachnospira. The sequence goes on along the minus strand of CAMEWO010000005.1, from coordinate 18,367 downwards.
GTTGAAAGTGGTATGGATTCTATTACAGAGCTTCGTGCTAATGTTGAGAGTACCACACAGATTACAACACAGGTTATCCGTGAGATTAATGCACTTAAAGAATCTTCAATGGCTATCGGAAGAATAATTGATGCTATTAATGAAATTGCAGACCAGACAAACCTGCTGTCTCTGAATGCTTCTATTGAGGCTGCAAGAGCAGGCGAGGCAGGCCGGGGATTCTCAGTCGTTGCTGATGAGATCAGGAAACTGGCTGACCAGTCTGTGGCAAGTGTTAACGAAATCAGGGCAATTGTTGATGATATCAATATCAAAACCAATGATACAGTTAATATTGCAAAGAAGGCAGAAGATGTGGTTGAGGTTCAGAGCAGATCACTGTCTAATGCAGAACAGGTATTTAACCAGATTCAGTCTAAGTTTGATCTTCTTATCAATGACCTTGATGAGATTACAAGTGGAATTAGTATTATAGCAGATGCCAAGAGCCAGACTATTGATTCAATTCAGAGTATATCAGCTGTATCACAGCAGACTGCAGCCGCTTCTGAGGAAGTTACAGAGACTGCTAACAGACAGCTTGAACAGGTTGAAAAGCTTAATACAGCAGCCAGTGATCTTAATGATAATTCGGCTGAACTGTCAGAAGCTATTAACATATTTAAAATATAATTAATACTTGGGAGGTACATAATGTATTCATTTGATGAAGTGTTGAATTACGATCCAGAAGTTGCCAAGGCAATGGATGATGAGCTGGGAAGACAGAGGAGTCACATTGAGCTTATTGCTTCAGAGAACCTTGTAAGCAAGGCTGTTATGGCTGCCATGGGAAGCCCTCTTACTAACAAATACGCTGAAGGATATCCAGGAAAGAGATATTACGGTGGCTGTGAGTATGTTGACGTTGTTGAGACTCTTGCTATTGAGAGAGCTAAAGAGCTTTTTGGCTGTGAGTATGCCAATGTACAGCCTCATTCAGGAGCACAGGCTAACCTTGCAGCATTCTTTGCAATGGTTGAGCCGGGAGATACAGTAATGGGTATGAGCCTTGACTGTGGAGGACATCTTTCACACGGTTCACCAGTTAATATCTCAGGAAAGTATTTTAACATTGTTCCTTATGGAGTTACATCTGAAGGATTTATAGATTATGATGAGGTTTTAAGAATTGCTAAGGAATGCAGACCTAAGATGATTATTGCAGGTGCTTCTGCATATGCCAGAGTAATTGATTTTAAGAAGTTCAGGGAAATCTGTGATGAAGTAGGCGCTTACCTGATGGTTGATATGGCACATATTGCTGGTCTTGTTGCTGGTGGACAGCATCCAAGCCCAATTCCATATGCAGATGTTACAACAACAACAACTCACAAGACTCTTCGCGGACCAAGAGGTGGAATGATTCTTTCATCTGCTGAGAATGCTGAGAAGTTTAAGTTTAACAAGGCAGTTTTCCCAGGAATCCAGGGTGGTCCTCTTATGCATGTTATTGCTGGTAAGGCAGTATGTCTTAAGGAAGCATTACAGCCAGAATTCAAAGTATATGCCAAGAATATTGTAGATAATGCCCAGGCATTATGTAAGGGCCTCATGAGCAGAGGCTTTGATATTGTATCAGGTGGAACAGATAATCACCTTATGCTTGTTAATCTTATCAGTAAAGGTGTTACAGGTAAGGAAGTGGAGAAGCTTCTTGATGCTGCTAACATTACATGTAATAAGAACACTATTCCTAATGATCCTGCATCACCATTTGTTACAAGTGGTATCAGACTTGGTACAGCTGCTGTAACTACAAGAGGATTCAATACAGCAGATATGGATGTTGTGGCAGAGGCTATTGCTCTTCTTGTTGATGACGTTGATGCTAATAAGGCAAAGGCAGTTGAACTTGTTAAGGGACTTACTGACAAGTATCCTTTATATGAGTAAATTTTGCTGGTGAGACAGTGTGATTTATAATCTTTATTAAGTACATTTGGGTTGTACATAGCGCTAAATTAATGTTTTTTTATCGAGCTTTGGCATGATATTATACATGCCAAAGCTTTTTTGTTGTATTTTGTCAGATTTTGTTATAATATGATATAAGTAGGATTGATACTTTTGTCCTAGTTTTTACTTTGATAACTGATAAACAAGGATTAAATAACAGAGGCGAATCTTATGGAGAATGTTTCTAATTGTAGCAGCAGTACTAAAGCATTTGGTAAATTATATAAAAGAAGTGTATGGCCTGTTGTATGTATGTTTGTAATATCTACTGTAATACTGGTCAGTCTTATGTTTGGTATAGTATCCCTATTTACAGACTGTGTTACCAGTATGAGGATGGGGCAGCTAAAGGAAAACTGTGACAGAATTGAGAGAGCATATAATTCCAGATTGGCTGAATCAGAAGAACCATCACAGATTATTGAATCATTGAAGGGATACCTGAATGATGATGAGGAAATCTGTGTGACAGACAATAATTACAATGTATTATATAGAACAGGAATTGATTTTCCTGATTTTGAGTCAAGAATTCACCTTGATTATGGTACAGAATATGATTTTTACCAGGACAGGCGCGGAGAGACAGTTGTATCACAGGCTGATTTTAACCTTGACTTCATAAAGATTATGTCTGATTTGATGAGTGAAATGAACAAAACAAGACCTGGTGAAAAATATGATTTCAGAGATAAGGATGCATTGAGGACAGCATGCTGGTTTGAGTATCCTTTGACGTCTGGTAATGGAAAGATATATGTGAGGGAGCTTTTCTTTATCAGAATGCAGGAGACCATATATATTTCCGCAGTTGCAGTGATTTCTGTTATACTTGTACTGATTGTTCTGTTTGTTGTATTCCTTAATTTTATTAGTAATATTAGAAGTCAGAAGCGTGTTGCAAGTCAGTTATTTACCGATGTTGAATCAGGTGGTAACAGCTGGACATATTTTCTGGTACAGGGGGCAAGAATCTTTCAGAGCAGGGCTAACAGGAGAAAAGATTATGTAGTTGTAGCAATTCATCTTAACAAATACAGGAATTATTGTTCATGCTATGGAATGGAAGCCGGAGAAGAGATTGTTAGATTAATTGCAGGTTATTTTAAGGTTAAGCTGGACAAGGATGAGATATATGCAAGACATTCAGATGCTGACTTTGCCCTTCTGTTAAGATATACTGATAAAGATTCATTTGTCTCAAGGGTCAATAATATTGTAGTTGAACTTATGGGATTAAAATCTGATCAGAGATTATTCTTCTCTATTGGGGCTTATGTAATTCAAGGCAGTCACATGGAGCATATAGGTGAGCATGGCACTGAGTTGCGTGACAGCGGGTGCGTATGTAACCTGTGTAATGAAAAAGACAGAAAGAATATTAATATCGAGCAGGCTTATAATTATGCTTTTGAGGCGGCAACAAGTAATCTTGGCAATTCAACAGACAACAATGTTACTTTCTTCTCAAAGGCGTTGATTGATGAGCAGATGTGGGAGAGAAAAGTTGAGGATTCCATGGAACAGGCTCTTCGCAATGGTGAGTTTATTGTATATTACCAGCCAAAGTACGACCCGGTAGATAACAGGCTTGTGGCAGCAGAGGCCCTTGTAAGATGGAATAGTCCTACTGAAGGTATTATTCCTCCGGGAAGATTCATTCCGCTTTTTGAAAAGAATGGATTTATTACAAAGCTGGATGATTATATGTTTGCAAGTGTAGCCAAGCAGCAGGCTGAATGGAAGCTTAAGGGTATGAAGACAGTACCAGTTTCGGTTAATCTTTCAAGAGTACATTTTGCACAGGATGATATTGTCCATAATATATGTGGAATAATTGATTCATATGGAATTGAGCATAAGATGGTTGAGATTGAGGTTACAGAGAGTGCTTTCATTGAAAATAAGAGTCAGCTTGTTAGCGTTATAGATCATCTTAAGACTCATGGTTTTGTTATTTCCATGGATGATTTTGGCTCAGGATATTCATCTCTTAATACTTTAAAGGAACTTCCTCTTGACGTGGTTAAGATTGACAGAGATTTCTTTGTAGGAGAGGGATATGATGATAAGGGCAAGCTCATTGTAAGCAGTGTTATCAAGCTGGCTAAATCAATGAAGATGAAGGTTGTGGCAGAAGGTGTTGAGGTTAAGGACCAGATTGACTTCCTTGTCAAGGAAAATTGCGATATGATTCAGGGCTATTATTATGCTAAACCAATGCCTGCAGAAGAATTTGCCCAGCTTGTTGCCAGAGATTCTTAAGTTTTTATTGCATATTGTGCCGTTTAAATATGGAAAGGGAGAATAGTTTTGCATACTTTTTTAATATTAATACAGTATTTTGGATTAATAACCCTGTTTCTTGGTACTTTGTTTATTCTTAAACAGAAGCCATCAAAACAGCAGAATTATATGTTAATGCTTTATGTCGGAACGATTATTGATTTTGTCGGATATATGTTTGAACTTAAGGCTACTAACCTCGATGAGGCAATGTTTGCAATTCAGGTTTCTTATATTGGAAAGCCGGTAATTACTATTGCCATGCTTTTATTTTGTTTTTCATACTGTAAGGTTAAGATTCCTAAAGTGTTGACAAACATACTGATTGCAATTCATCTTTTAGTAACAATCAGTGTTCTTACCTATAAATATAACACCCTGTATTACACCAGTGTCAGGTTTGTTCATGAAGGGCTGTTCCCACATGTGGTTCTGGAACATGGAGTGTTATACTGGACATACAGTGTTCTTATGGCGGTTTATATAATTGTAATGTTTCTTGCATGTATATATAGGTATAGGCATACCACACTTGCCATTGTTAAGAATCAGATTAAGAAGATTATATTTGTATGTATATTCTTATATTTCTGCTATATTATGTTTTTAACAGGGATATCAAGGGGATATGATACTACTCTGATTGGATATCTGGTTGCTACTCTTATTTTTTCAATCTCTTTGTTTAGGGATAAGTTGTTTGATACAATTACTGTGGCTAAAGACTTGGCAGTGGATGACCTTGATGATGGATTGATTGTTCTTGATAATGAGTCAACAGTTCTGTATTACAATAACAGGGCAAAGCATATATATGGTGAACTTGATAATAAAAAGCAGTATACAGATATATTGAATGAACTGGATAATTACATAATTAATAAGGAAAAGCTGTTTAAGAATGGAGAAGTTTATGATGTAGCAAGCCGCATGATATCCTCTGACAGTACATTGTATGGCAAGATGTATATTCTTACTGATTTCACAGAGAATTATCACCAGTACAGGCAGATTAAAGAGCAGAACGATATTATGAAGGGATTAAAGGAACAGGCTGAGCGGGCTAATATGGCGAAAAGTGCTTTCCTGTCTAATATGTCCCATGAAATCAGAACTCCAATGAATGCAATTGTGGGTATGACAGACATACTTCTAAGAGAAAATCTGCCAAAACAGGATATGGAGTATCTTATTAATATCAAGAATTCCGGCAAAGCTCTTCTTGGAATTATCAACGATATTCTTGATTTCTCCAAGATTGAATCTGGAAAGATGGAACTTGTGGACGGAGAGTATGAACCAATGTCCATGTTAAGTGATTTGGGAATGATGTTTCTTTCACGTCTTTCTGAGAAGAATGTTGACCTTGTATTTGATATTGATGCTAACCTTCCTAAGATGTTGTATGGAGATTCATTGAGAATACGGCAGATTTTAATTAATCTTCTCAATAATGCTGTAAAGTTTACTGATGAAGGATATGTTAAGCTCACAATAAGTATAGCTGCAAAGACAGATAACGAAGTATCGCTGTATATGTCTGTGCAGGATAGTGGACAGGGAATTAAGGAAGAGGATAAGGCTAAGCTGTTCGAGTCATACCAGCAGGTTAACAGTAAGAAGAACCATCAGAAAGAAGGAACAGGACTGGGATTGTCTATATCAAGACAGCTTGTTGCCATGATGGGAGGAGAGATAAAACTTACCAGCGAGTATGGAAAGGGTTCAGATTTCTTCTTTACAATTAGTCAGAAGATTGTGAATCCGGAGCAGGCGGTAGCTATTAAAGATAATAATTCAGGAGATAATTTGTTTATTACCGGAGTGTTTAATTCTAAAGTGTTGGAGGAATCCTTCAGGAAGCTTGCAAAAGAGTATGGCTTTGAGTATGTTGATTTTGATTCATTTAAGAGTTCTGATATGACTGTTGGACGTTTCTTTGCTGATATCAAAGCATACAATAGTCTTAAGGATGAAATATCTGACTACACTGACAGGATAAGTGAGTTATGTATTATCCGTAATCCTTTAAAGAGTGAAAAGCCTATTAGTAATGAAAAGTATTATCAGAAGGTTACATATGTGAATAAACCTGTTTATACTCTTAATTTCTGTAATGCTGTTAATCATGAGGTGGCAGCATCAAAGTCGGATACTGCAAATGAGTTTGATTTCACAGCACCAGATGCAAGGGTTATGGTTGTTGATGACAGTGAGATTAATCTTTTAGTTGCCCAGGGAATTCTTGAGCCTCTTAATATGAAGCTGGATCTTGCACAGAGCGGAAGAGAAGCACTGGATAAATATAATAGCGCTGATTATGACATTATATTCATGGATCACATGATGCCAGAAATGGATGGTATCGAAACAACACAGGAAATCAGAAAGCTTGAAAAGGTTAATGGCAAGCATGTTCCTATTGTTGCACTTACAGCCAATGCTGTTGTTGAAGCCAAGAATGAATTCTTAGAGATTGGAATGGATGATTTCCTGTCTAAGCCAATTGATGTGAAGGATATGTGTGCAAAGCTTAAGAAATGGCTTCCTGAGCAGTACATTATTCCTCTGGAGCAGAAGGATAAAGAAGAACTCCCTAATGCATTTACTGCAGAAGATGCTTCAAAGAACCTTCCAAAGCTTAATAATATAGATGTGGAAGGCGGTATAAGATATGTTGGCTCAAAGCAGCTGTATTTTGATATGCTGGCTAATTTCTATACTATTATTGATGAGAAGATTAATAAGCTGAAGAAGTGCCTTGAAGATAATATGGTAAGGGATTATACAATAGAGGTTCATGCTCTTAAGAATTCTGCAAGAATGATTGGCGCATACCAGCTGTCTGATATGTTCCTTGATATGGAAGAACATGGAGACAGGCAGGATATAGATTATCTTAAAGAGAAGACTCCTAAACTTCTTACTTATTTTGAAAGCTTTAAAGATGTGTTAAAGACCTACGGCGAGTCAGGCAACGAGAATAAAGAAGAAGTAACGAAGGAAGTGTTCGATCAGTATATTACCAGTCTTGAAGAGGCTGTTAATTCTTATGATATTGACGGCATGGACCAGGCTATGAAAAAAATAGCTGGAACCAGAGTCCCACAGAATTGTGTGGAACTGGTTACCAGCCTTCGTGCCAAGGTGGCAGATGTAGCCATGGAGGATATACTTGATATCTGTAAAGTATTAAGAACTACATATACAGAGTGATATTATAACGAATGCCCAATAACTGTTTTAGGGAACAAACAGTTATTGGGTGGTATTTATCTTAAGTAATAGTATTAGATGTGTGATACATATGTATTACATCTTCTTTTCGTTCTCTTCCTTCTTCATGGCTCTTACCTTCAGTGAAAGTCCGAACAGATTGATGAAGCCTTCAGCATCGTGGTGGTCATACAGGTCACCAGTCTTAAATGAAGCGATTGACTCGTTGTAAAGTGAATACGGAGAAGTTGTACCTGCTTTAATGATATTACCTTTGTAAAGCTTGAACCTAACTTCACCTGTTACGTATTCCTGTGTCACATCAACAAATGCCTGTATTGCTTCACGCAGAGGTGTCTCCCATTTTCCTTCATAGACAACCTGTGCAAATTTGTTTCCAAGATCCTGTTTAACAGCTGCTGTATCACGGTCAAGGATTAACTCCTCAAGCTGCTGGTGAGCTTCGTAGAGGATTGTTCCGCCAGGTGTTTCATATACACCACGGGATTTCATACCAACAACACGGTTCTCAACGATATCAATTATACCAATACCGTGCTTTGCACCCAGGCGGTTAAGCTCACGGATGATATCAGAAACCTTCATTGTTTTACCATTAACAGATGTTGGTACACCTTTTTCAAATGTCATTGTAACATATTCTGGTTTATCAGGAGCTTCTTCCGGAGTTACTTCTGTAACAAGAAGATGCTTGTAGTTTGGCTCGTTAGCTGGATCTTCCAGTTCAAGACCTTCATGGCTTATATGCCAGATGTTACGGTCACGACTGTAGCTTGAATCTGTACTGAATGGAAGATGGATGCCATGCTGTCTGCAGTATTCAATCTCATCCTCACGTGACTGGAGAGTCCACTTATCATCCCTCCAAGGAGCAATAATCTTAATATCTGGAGCAAGAGCCTTGATTGTAAGCTCAAAACGAATCTGGTCGTTTCCTTTACCTGTGGCACCATGACATATAGCAACAGCTCCCTCTTTACGGGCAATTTCAACAAGTCTTTTTGCGATAAGAGGTCTTGCCATTGAAGTTCCAAGAAGATACTTGTTCTCATATACAGCATGAGCCTTAACACAAGGCATTATGTAATTCTCACAGAATTCATCTGTGATATCTTCAATATAGAGCTTAGAAGCACCACATGAGATTGCTCTCTCATCAAGTCCCTTAAGTTCTTCCTCCTGACCGCAGTCAGCACATACACAGATAACATCATAACCATAGGTTTCTTTAAGCCATGGAATGATAGCAGTTGTATCAAGTCCTCCTGAATAGGCTAATATAACCTTTTCTTTCATAATTCGTATTCCTCCTGATTAATCAATTATGTTTACTCTTTATTAGTGTAAATTACCTATTTACCTTAAGAATAAACTCATCGCAGATAATGATAATCTATTAGCCGTAAAAATGCAATAGTAAATATGTATTATATGCAAGAATATTCATAATTTATGCATAAATATAAATTTTATTCAAAAAGGTATTTACATCAATAAAAAAGTTGTTATAATGTAATAAGTTTTGAAAATACATAATATGATGATGTTTTATTTTTTTATGCGCAAATAACATGTATTATTATTCATATCATGTATATAACAAACATGTTAAGAGGCAGGATTGGAGAAAAGAGTATGATAAAAGTAGGAATAATCGGTTCTACAGGATATGCAGGCAATGAGCTGGTAAGGATTCTTCTCGGACATAAGGATGCCCAGGTGGTTTGGTATGGCTCAAGAAGTTACATTGACCAGAAATATGCAGATGTATACAGGAATATGTTCCAGCTTGTTGATGATACCTGTATGGACGACAATATGGAGGAACTGGCAGACAAGGTTGATGTTATATTTACTGCAACACCACAGGGATTGTGTGCATCACTTGTTAATGAGGATATTCTTAATAAGGTAAAGATAATTGACTTAAGTGCAGATTTCAGACTTAAGGATGTTTCAATATATGAACAGTGGTATAAGCTGGAACACAAGGCCCCACAGTACATTGAGGAAGCTGTTTATGGGCTGTGTGAGATTAACAGAGATAAGATAAGCAGCTCTACAAGGATTGTTGCTAATCCGGGCTGTTATACAACTACATCAATATTAACTCTTTATCCATGTGTTAAGGAGGGACTGATTAATCCTGATTCAATTATCATTGATGCCAAAAGCGGTACTTCCGGTGCAGGAAGAGGAGCAAAGGTGGCTAATCTTTTCTGCGAAGTAAATGAGAGTATGAAAGCATATGGGGTTGGTACTCACAGACATACTCCTGAGATCGAGGAACAGCTAGGATATGCCTGCAACAGAAATGATTTAAAGCTTATATTTACTCCACATCTGGTTCCGATGAACAGAGGAATTCTTGTGACAGCTTATGCAAATCTTACTAAGGATGTTACATATGAAGAAGTGAAGGCAGTATATGACAAATATTATAAAGATGAATATTTTGTGAGAGTACTTGATAAAGATGTATGTCCTGAGACCAGATGGGTAGAGGGAAGCAATTTTGTTGATATAGGATTTAAGATTGAGCCAAGAACTAACAGACTCATCATGATGGGAGCACTGGATAATCTTGTAAAAGGTGCAGCGGGACAGGCAGTACAGAATATGAATATTATGTTTGGACTTCCTGAGAATGAAGGCTTACAGATGGTTCCACTCTTCCCATAGAATAACTTATAATAATTCAAGAGGAGAAAGATATGGATATTAATGAAGAATTAGCAAAAGCACAGGTGCTGGTGGAGGCGTTGCCTTACATCCAGAAGTTTAACAGAAAAATAATTGTTGTGAAATACGGCGGAAGTGCCATGGTTGATGAGGAACTTAAAAGAAAGGTAATTCAGGATGTAGTTTTACTTAAGCTTGTTGGATTTAAGCCTATTATTGTCCATGGAGGCGGTAAAGAAATCAGCAAATGGGTTACTAAGTCAGGAATGGAGCCTCGTTTTGTTAACGGCCTCAGAGTTACTGATGAGCCAACCATGGAAATTGCAGAGATGGTTCTCAATAAAGTAAACAAGAGTCTTGTTTCACTTATTGAGGAACTGGGTGTTAAGGCATGTGGAATAAGTGGTAAAGATGGCGGAATGCTTAAAGTTGAGAAGAAGCTTTCTGGTGGAGAAGATATTGGCTATGTAGGAGAGATTACAGATGTAGATACTACGCTGGTTACATCTCTTCTGAAGGATGATTTTCTTCCTGTCATATGTCCAATTGGATATGATGAAGATTTTCATTCCTATAATATAAACGCTGATGATGCAGCATGTGCCATTGCAAGAGCTGTAAGTGCAGAAAAACTTGCATTTTTAACTGATATTGAGGGAGTATACAGGGACTATAACGATAAGAATACTTTGATTTCAGAGCTTTCTGTTTCAGAGGCCAGGGAACTTCTTAATGGTGGCACAATCGGAGGAGGAATGCTTCCTAAACTTAATAACTGTATTGATGCTATTGAACATGGTGTTTCAAGAGTGCATATCCTTGACGGAAGAATCCCTCACTGCCTGCTTCTTGAAATATTTACAAATAAAGGTATTGGTACTGCTATTTTGGGAGACAATTCAGAGAGATTCTTTACAACTAATATATAATCATTTTTGCAATGTTGCTTTCTATGTAACAGCAGAATAATAAGAAATGAGGAATAATATTATGAATACTAAACAGATTATTGAAGAAGCGGAATCTAATCTTATCCATACATATAACAGATATCAGATTGTCCTTGATAAAGGTGATGGCGTAAGGCTCTATGACACAGATGGCAAGGAATACCTTGATTTTGGCGCCGGAATTGCTGTATTTGCATTAGGTTACAATAACAAAGAGTATAATGACGCATTAAAGGCACAGATTGACAAACTTGTCCATACATCAAATTATTTCTATAATGAACCGGCAGCAAAGGCAGCAAAGGCATTGACGGCTGCATCTGGCATGGACAGGGTTTTCTTTACCAACAGTGGTACAGAGGCTGTAGAGGGAGCAATTAAGCTTGCAAAGAAGTATGCATACTTAAAAGATGGCTCAACTGACCATGAGATAATAGCTATGGAACATTCTTTTCATGGAAGAAGTATGGGAGCTCTGGCAGTTACTGGTAATAAGCATTATCAGGAAGCCTTTGGGCCAATGATTCCTGGAATCAGATTCGCCCAGTTTAATAATCTGGACAGTGTTAAGGAACTTGTAAATGGCAAGACCTGCGCAATTATATTTGAAACAATACAGGGTGAGGGTGGAGTATATCCTGCGAAGAAGGAATTCATTGAAGGCGTAAGAAAACTTTGCGATGAGAAGGGAATACTTCTCATTCTTGATGAAATACAGTGCGGAATGGGAAGAAGCGGCTCTATGTTCGCTTACCAGCAGTATGGTGTTAAGCCTGATATAGTAACAAGTGCCAAGGCTTTGGGCTGTGGTGTTCCAATAGGGGCATTTATGGCAACAGAACAGGTGGCAAAGGCACTGGTTCCAGGTGACCATGGTACAACATATGGTGGTAATCCTCTTGCCTGCGCAGCCGCTGTGGAGGTATTCAGACTTTTTGAGAAGCTGAATGTAACAGATAATGTTAAAAATGTTGGAAAATACCTTGAAACACAGTTAAAGAACCTTGTTGAAGAATATGACATTGTTAAGGCACAGAGAGGAATGGGACTTATTCAGGGCATAGAATTAACAGTTAATCCTAAGGATGTTATTGCCAAATGTCTTGATAATGGTCTGATTCTGTTTTCGGCAGGAACTAATGTAATAAGATTCGTTCCACCTCTGGTTATAACCAGGGAGGATGTGGACCAGATGATGGCAAGATTGAAGAAAGTTCTTGACGAAGTCAGTCAAAATGTGTAACCTATCCTTGTGCTTTGCATATAATATGCGTGGCAGGCTATAGATGATAGCTGGTTGCAAGTCGCAACATAATTAATGCATGGGGATTTAATGATGAGATTAATTAAAAGAATTACAGCAGTTCTTCTGACAGTGTGTATGGTGACAGGCTTAAGTGCCTGTAAGAAGGATACTGCCAGAGAACTTGATATTGAGGAACCTGTTGTCATAACAATCTGGTATCAGGATGAGAAATATACGGATTACATCGATTATGCCGCAAAGACTTTCTCTGCCTCTAACGAACTGGTTACAATTGATTATCAGCTGATTAATGATGATAATTATGTTGAGTACATATATGATGAAAGTGTACATAAGAATAACGCACCTGATATATTCTTAATGAATACGGACAGTCTGGAAAAGGCAAGTCTGATGGGACTGGTTTCAGAGAACAGTACATACAGCAGTTTCTATAATGAAAAGAATTATGGAAAAGCAGCTCTTAATGCAGCCTCTTACAAGGACAAGCTGTATGGATATCCAATTAGCTTTAATGTGGCATTTACACTTTATAATGCAGATGTGGCATCATCTGTTAATAATTTTAATGATTTGATGGATTATTGTAATAATTATCAGGTTAATGATATTAATCAGAATGTTACACAGCTTGTATTATGGGACCCTTCGGATATGTTCACCAATTATGGCTTTTCTTCTGGAAGTCTTAATATTGGCGGTGACAGCAAGGACGACAGCAGTCAGATTTCTGTTGATAAAGATAAGCTGTCAAGAAGCATGGAAAGCTTTTTAAGTCTTAAGGATGGATTCGGTATTTCAAGAAGTGAGTACACGCTGGAGCAGATAGCAGAAAGCTTTGCCCAGGGGAAGGTGGCGTATACAATTACTGATGTAAGCCATCTTAAAAATATTGAAGATTCGTCTGTTAATTATGCTGTGTGTGAGATTCCTGACCTTGGTAATGGTCTTGAATCTGTAAGTACCTCTGAGAATGTATGTGCCTTTGTTAATCCTTATGCAGGACAGCTTCAGGTGGCGAAGGCTGTGGCTCACGCTTTAAGTTATGATTATGCTGCCTCATTGTTTGAACTGTCTGGAATGTTAAGTTCCAGGGTGATAACAACTAAGGATGAGGCTTACAACCAGAGGATTGGTAAGATATATGAGATATATTCCAATTCTGATGTTATGGCTAAGTTCATGGGCGGAGCATATTATTACACTAAATATGAAATTCTTATTCATCAGATATGGGATGGTGAGGATTTTAATACAACAATTGATAATTTTGTTAATGATATACAGTTAAAAAAGAATAAATAAGTATATTTTTCCTGTCACTGGTGCATAGTATTAATTATATATTAATTATTTATATATCAATTAATACGGAGGTGCCAGATGGCAGGATTTTTAATTGCAATGTTAAGCGGTGCTTTAATGAGCATTCAGGGAGTTTTTAATACGGGTGTAACTAAAGCAAGCAGTATATGGGTGGCAGCAGGATATGTGCAGCTTACTGCATTGGTTACTTGTGCTGTAATGTGGTTGTTTTCAGGAAGACCTTCTATTGCAGGAATAGCTGATACATCACCGAAAATTGCCCTTCTTGGAGGAGTTATTGGCGCATTTATTACATTTACTGTTGTTAAGTCAATTAGTTCACTGGGTGTGGCGAAGGCGGAGATTATTATAGTTGTAACTCAGATTGCAGTAGCATATCTGATTGAACTTTTCGGACTTTTCGGAAGTGAGAAAGCAAACTTTTCATGGGTTAAGATTGCAGGAATACTTGTGGCTGTAGCAGGAATTGCGATTTTCTCTTTTTGTGGAGAGAAATAGAACTATATTGGAGGATACAGATGGAAGATTTATATAAGATACATGGCAGGGTGGTTCTTAAGAAGGGTGAAGGAAGAACTATTAAATCTGGTGGTTTATGGGTATTTGATAATGAGATTGATGTGATTGAGGATTCTGTAATTGATGGCGGTCTGGTTGAGGTTAATGATTTTGATGGATATTTTATGGGAATTGGATTCATTAACAGAAAGTCTAAAATTATAGTAAGAATGTTAAGCCGAAGAACCAGAGAGGTTAATAAGGCTTTTATTGGGAACAGGGTAAGGGCAGCGGTGGATTACAGAATGAAAACTGTGGATACATCATCCTGCAGAATGATATTTGGAGAAGCCGATTTCCTGCCTGGAATAGTTATTGATAAATTCAGTGATATTCTTGTTGTGGAATCTAATGCATTGGGAATTGACAGGCTTAAGATGGATATTATTGAGGCTTTAAAGAACTGCCTTCATGAATATGGTATGGACATACGTGGTGTGTATGAAAGAAGTGATGCAAAGGTAAGGCTTCTGGAGGGGATGGAACGATATAAAGGTTTTATTGGACCTTCCTTTGATACGAAAGTAATCATTGAAGAAAATGATGTAAAGTACTATGTTGATGTTGAGGATGGTCAGAAAACAGGGTTCTTCCTTGACCAGAAATATAACAGGCTTGCAGTAAGAAAGCTGTGTAAAGATTCAAAGGTTCTTGACTGCTTTACTCACACAGGTTCATTTGCATTGAATGCCGGATTTGCAGGAGCCAAAAGTGTTCTGGGAGTTGATGCCTCTGAACTGGCAGTGAGACAGGCAACGGAGAATGCTGCTCTTAACGGGCTGTCAGATTCTGTTAAATTCATATGTGAAGATGTGTTTGAACTTCTTCCGGAACTGGAGAGAAAAGGCGAGAAATTCGACGTGGTTATTCTTGACCCACCTGCTTTTACCAAGTCAAGAAGTTCAATTAAGAATGCGGTTAAGGGATACAGGGAAATTAATTTACGTGGAATGAAGCTTGTCAAAGATGGTGGATTCCTTGCAACCTGTTCCTGCTCGCATTTCATGGACCCTGAACTGTTTACCAGGACTATCGCTGAGGCTGCAAAGAATGTACATAAGAGGCTCCGCCAGATTGAGTACAGGACACAGGCTCCAGACCATCCGATTCTGTGGGATTCCAGCGAATCACTGTACCTGAAGTTCTATATCTTCCAGGTTTGTGATGAGAAGTAGGCGGAAAAACTACCTTAATACATGTGTATTGAGTAGCTGTAAAGCGATTCACGTCCAGCAGTTCAGTGGCACAAAGCCAACCAAAGCTACTCAGGCAGACAAAACAAATTGAAACTACGAAGAGAATCTAAGCGTTGCAACATATATATTTTACGCCCGCTTATTTCAGCAACAGCTCTTAAACTCGCCCCTGGTCGGGGCTCAAACAGTTGAGCTGTTGCTGGCGAGGCGTAAAACATACATGCCGCAGCGCTAAGATTTCTTCTCAAATGTTTCAATTTGTTTTGTCTGCCTGAGTAGCTTTGGTTGGCTTTGTGCCACTGAACTGCTGGACGTGAGTTGTCTAACTGATGCATAATACACAAGTATTAAGATGATTTTTTTTTGAGAAAAATGTAGCACTTCTTAGGTAATTTAACTGAATTAAAAATAATGTGCTTTAAATCATTTGATTTTATGATATAATTTTGTCAAGTATTGTTACATGACAGATAATTAATTTTTATATAAAGTATAGTTTGTATATAACACAGATGGAATAATTAGGAGAAAGCAGACATGATTACTGGAGAACTAAAAAATCGAATTGATAGTTTGTGGGAAATATTCTGGACAGGTGGACTTACTAATCCATTGGATGTAATTGAGCAGATGACTTACCTTATGTTTATTCATGATTTGGATGAATCTGATAATATACATGCAAAAGAAAGTTCTATGTTGGGACTTCCGTATGATAGCGTATTTGCTAAAGAAGTAAAAATAGGAGACAGGATAGTTGAAGGAACACAGTTGAAATGGTCTGTTTTTCATGATTATCCTGCTGACAGAATGTACTCTGTAATGCAGGAGATGGTATTTCCATTTATAAAAAATCTTCATGCTAATAAAGATAGTGCATATTCAAAATATATGGGAGATGCAATTTTTAAGCTTCCTACTCCACTTATGTTATCCAAAGTTGTTGATGCAATGGATGAATTGTATTTTCAGATTGATAAACTTAAGGAATCTGATTCAAGAGGTGATGTATACGAGTACCTTCTTTCAAAATTATCTACAGCTGGTGTGAATGGTCAGTTTAGAACACCACGCCATATTATAAAGATGATGGTTGAATTAATGAAGCCATCTCCTGATGATATTATTTGTGACCCAAGTTGTGGGACGGCAGGATTTCTGGTTGAATCAGGAGAATATTTAAAAGCCAATAGGAAAGAAGAGGTATTCTTTGACAGGACAAAAAGAGACCATTTTATGAATCACATGTTTCATGGTTTTGATATGGACCGTACAATGTTAAGAATTGGAGCCATGAATATGATGACTCATGGGGTTGAAAGTCCAATTATAGAATATAGAGATAGTTTGTCTGACCAGAATCCTGATAGGGACAAGTATTCTCTTATCCTTGCCAATCCACCATTTAAGGGAAGTCTTGATGCGGATATCGTATCGCCGGATCTTTTAAAGGTATGTAAAACAAAGAAAACTGAACTTCTTTTTTTAACATTATTTATCCGTATGCTTAAGGTGGGAGGGCGATGTGCATGTATTGTTCCAGATGGAGTATTGTTTGGTTCATCAAAGGCACATAAGGATATTAGAAAAGAAATTGTTGAGAATCAGAAACTGGAAGCAGTGATATCCATGCCGTCAGGTGTATTTAAGCCATATGCAGGTGTTTCTACAGCAATAATAATATTTACTAAGACCAACTATGGTGGTACAGACAATATATGGTTTTATGATATGCAAGCAGATGGATACAGTCTTGACGATAAGCGCGCAGCAGTACCAGAAAATGACATTCCTGATATTATTAGCAGATTTTATAATTTGGATTCAGAAATGAACAGAAAACGTACAGAAAAGTCATTTATGGTTCCAAAGCAGGAAATTGTTGATAATGAATATGACCTTTCAATCAATAAATATAAAGAGACAGAATATGAAACTATAGAATATCCACCAACATCTGAAATTATGTCAGATATACGTAATATTGAAAGACAAATTAATCAAGAGATGAGTGAATTGGAAAAATTGCTTAATAAATAGAGATATTTTGTTTGTAGAATAGTATGATGAAACGTAGTGTTTTATTTAATAAATTCGGATTTGTAGGGCTACGAGCAGAGTACAGACAAGACGGCAAAAGCACGTTGGAAGTTTGCTTACATAAGTGCTTTGGACGGATTGGATGTATTGGATGTATTGTGCGACAGCAGAACATGAGTATGAAGCGAAGCGGAATCGAATGAGCTCTGCGAGTAGCCCGTAGGGGATGATGTAGATGGAGAAAGTAAAATTAGGTGATGTTTCAAAGTTAATAAATGGAGATAGAGGAAAGAACTATCCATCACAGGCAGATATTACAGAGGATGGAGAAGTTCCGTTTGTTAATGCTGGTCATCTGAATGGAAGAAACATAGATTTTGAAGAAATGAATTATATTTCTCAAGATAAGTATGACAGATTAAGTTCAGGCAAATTCCAAAAGGGCGATATTCTGTATTGTTTAAGAGGTTCGCTTGGGAAAAAAGCTATTGTAAGTAATGATGTAAATGGTGCAATTGCCTCGTCACTTGTGATTATTAGACCTGATATGGAGAAGGTTAGTGGCGAATATTTAATGTTGGCATTAGATTCACCTGCGATAAAAGAGCAGCTGGTTAAGGCGAACAATGGCAGTTCGCAACCTAATTTATCAGCTGCAAGTGTTAGAGAATATGAGGTAGAACTTCCAGAACTTTCAGTTCAAAAAGAAGTAGTAGAAAGGCTATGTAAAGTCAGAAATATTTTGGACAGTAGGCGGCAAGAGTTACAGTTATTAGATGACCTTATCAAAGCCCGATTTGTCGAGCTGTTTAGTTTGGGAGAGTTTC
>CAMEWO010000004.1 GCA_945946665.1 uncultured Eubacterium sp. | reverse complement strand
CATTTTGAGCCTTATTTTTTTGACTCATTTTTTCATAGTGCACTTTACACTATCGAATATTTGTAATGTATTCTACATCATTTGTGCTAAAAAGTCATTAATCTTTTCCGCCACCTTAATTCCATCTACAGCAGCAGATGTTATTCCACCGGCATATCCTGCACCTTCACCACACGGAAAAAGCCCTGCAAGTGATGAAAAGCCATCATCATCCCTTATAATCCTCACAGGACTTGAGGTTCTGCTTTCCACACCTGAAAACACTGCATCCTCCATATCAAAGCCCTTAATATAGCGGTTAAAACCATTAAGTCCTTCAGATATAGACTGACAGATAAAGGGAGGAAGGACTTTATTAAGATTTCCAAATGTATATGCACCCTTAATCTGCGGCTGTACCCTTCCAAAGCCTGTTGAAAGTCTGTTTTCCTTAAAATCAGCCACAAGCTGGACTGGGATTCCACCCTTTCCTTCCCTATATGCCCTTTCTTCCAGTTCTCTCTGGAAATCAATGCCCGACATAACGCCTTCACCAAAATCTTGTGGAGTAACAGTTACAATAATTGCACTGTTAGCATTCCTGCCATCTCTTTTTGAGTAACTCATTCCATTGACAGCAGTTCTGTTATTCTCTGAAGAAGCATTCACCACATATCCTCCCGGACACATACAGAAAGAATATACTCCTCTTCCGTTAGGACACTGGTGTGTTACCTTGTAATCGGCAGCAGGCATTTCATATGTGCAGTCTCCATAGGCATTGTTATTAATAAGCTCTTGTGGATGTTCAAGTCTTAAGCCAACAGCAAAAGCCTTTGGTGCCATACATATTCCTGAATCATTTAGCATTGCAAATGTATCCCTGGCACTGTGTCCAAGAGCAAGGCATAATGCTCTGCACTTTCTTTCTGATACTTTGTTATTTTGGGTATCAGTTATTTGAATTGAACACAAGCCCTTGTCATCATTGGTAAATCCTGTAACCTTATGATTAAAATATATTTCTCCACCAAGAGAACAAATGTATTTTCTTATATTGACAACTACATCAGAAAGTACATCAGTCCCAATATGCGGTTTATTATTATATAGAATTGATGAATCTGCTCCGAATTTTACAAAATTCATTAAAACATCTCTAATTCTTCCTCCAGGGTCTTTAACACCAGTATTTAGTTTTCCATCAGAAAAGGTTCCAGCTCCCCCTTCTCCAAACTGAACATTAGACTCAGTATCAAGCACACCTTTCTCCCAAAAGGTGCTAACTGAATTATTTCTTTCATCTATACGCTGTCCACGTTCAAAAATAATGGGCTTTAGTCCAGATTCTGCAAGCTTTAATGCACAAAACATTCCAGCCGGGCCAAATCCAACCACAACTGGTCTTAATTCCTCAGTAAGATTATTAAGAAGAGTTATATTTCTTTCAGGAAATGAATATAATGTATTTTCATGTACAGAGACATTTTGTCCATAATTTAATGAAAAAATATCCACATTTTTTCCATCTAATGAGGCTGATTTTATATCAACTGAATAAACATAGAATATATCTGGCTTATGCCTTGAATCTATTGATTTTTTTACTATCTCAAATTCAACTTCTGTATTATTGTTTAATCCAAGTATATGGCAAACCTTTTTCTTAAGCTTATCAAAGTTTTCATCAGGTCTTAGTTTTATCTGGTTAACTCTTAGTACTTTAGACATTCCTAACTCCTTAATATATTCAAACTATGGCTGAGGGTTTATAATATTATTTCCTGCCAGATATCCGCTTGTCCATGCCCACTGAAGATTATATCCTCCACATATACCATCAACATCCATAATCTCCCCTGCAAAGAAAAGCCCGGGTACAATTATAGATTGCATTGTATCAGGATTAATTTCATTAAGCTTAACTCCACCCTGGCATACCTGGGCGTTGTCAAAGGATTTATATCCTGTAATATTAAATGTTGTTCTCTTAATTGCAGATATAACCATCTGTATTTTTTTCAGATTATCGTAGTTCACAGGCAGTTCAGGTGAGATATTTCTCATACTGCAGGCAAGTAAAACTAATTTTTTATTAAGAATTCCGCTAAATAGCTGCACAATGTTTTTTTCAGTATTGCCACAGCAGTTTTCAGCATACTCAGTAAGTTCCTGCTTTGAATAATCTGGCACCATATCAATATCTATATAGGTTTTTTCCTTACTGTCAACAGACTTTACTGCAAATCTGCTTATCTGAAAAACAGGTATTCCCGACAATCCATAATCTGTATACTGAATCTCCCCATATTCACTGTATATCCTATCTTTGCAGTGTAATTCAATAGAACCCGTGCTTCTCACACCAGCTGCCGTCTTGCAAAATATATTATCTGAAATTAACTGTACAAGTGCAGGCAATGGTTTTTTAACGTCATGTCCCATTGATTTTGCAAGCATATATCCAGAGCCATCAGAACCTGTTTTTGAAGCTGCTTTTGAGCCTGCAGAAATAATAACATTAGAGGATATGTATTTATTATTAACAACAAATAAATTGTCTTTTTTTTCAATATTTTCAACTTTTGTTTCCAAAACAATATCAACGCCAAGAAAACACAGTTCTGAAATCATTGCTTCCTGTACAGATGCTGCTGTTTCAGAATGTGGATACACATATCCATTCTTCTCTTTTGGAAAAATACCAATTGATTTAAAAAAACAAACAGCATCATTTTGGTCAAAATGGCCTAAAGCTGTTTTTACAAAATCTATATTATCGTTATTATATTTGCTGGAATCCAGAATCATGTTAGTAAAATTACATTTTCCATTTCCAGTCTGAAGTATTTTATTACCAAGTTTTTTTGACTGGTCAATAATTAAAACCTTTGCATTGTTTCTTGCAGCTGTTATTGCCGCCATCATTCCTGCGGCTCCTCCTCCAACAACAATACAGTCGTACATTTTTTTAGCCAACTCTTTCTCCATTCTGTTAAATATATAATTCAGGAACTGTATGTCTGGAGAAAATCATAAAGATTATCCTCACCATCCATGTACATTCCCAGTTTAAGCTGTTCTCTTATTTCAGGAGGAAGAACCTCCATATTGATATCTGCGTTATCATAAAACTTTCTGTCCGGTTCTGTGTATATCACAACTTTTTCGCCATTGTATTTTAAATAAAAGCTTTTAACATTGTTATTACCTGACGTAGTATTTTCCAGCATCTCATAGGTTGTCTCTGTTTCATCTATTATCATATCATGATCATTATTTGCAGCAATAAGCCATCCTATAATTACAACTGCAAGTACCGCAACAATAATTCCAATTACAACGCCCATCCATTTAGTTCTGTTTTCCATATCATTATATCCAGTCTGTCTGCAGACTGCCTCCTAATGATATTCTGAACCAATGTACTATTTTTTATTCATATCTTTACCGGAAAAACTGTTAGGAAGAAGTTCCTTCAAGGAAAAGTTTGATATTTTTCCATTATCCTCCAGTATTACATAAAAATCTTCAACTGCAAATTCACTCATTACCTGCCGGCATATTCCACAAGGCCAGGCAAATGAATTATTACTGTCACATATTGCAATTCTTGTTATTCTTCTGTATCCTTCGGAAACAGCCTTAAATATTGCTGTTCTTTCTGCACAATTGGTTGCACCATAAGATGAATTTTCAATATTGCAGCCACAATATACTTTTCCATCATCCGTTTCAACTGCAGCTCCAACAGCAAAATGTGAATAAGGGGCATAGGCTGATTTCATAGCCTCTTTTGCCATATCCATTAATTCTGAGTCATTTTTCACATTAATCTCCATTCCCAGGTAATCACTCTTCCCCTGTTATTGATATTCCTGTATCCGTCTGTACTAAAGCAATATATGTTTTACCTGTATTAAGTGTAATATCTTTGCCATCTGTGTAATAATACCTGGTAGGTCCACTTAACTCTTTACCTTTTTTCCAGATAATAGGTGCTGCTAAACCATTACTGATAAAATACCCTGTACCTGTGCCATCAACCTTATAATCCGGAGTACCATTATCGAAATATTCTGGTTCAACATATTTAACAATAATGTTATCAAAAGCAAGCTGTTGTCCAGTTTGTTCATCAATATGCGGTTCATCAAACTGATATCTGTAATACTTACAGTCATCCTTGTTGTACTCAAACCATGGCATATTATGAGGATAATATAAATCAATCCTGTCGCATTTCAAATCACTAGCCGGTATAATAACGGAAGAATCCTCTGTATTAAACTTAAATGGAGAAATATAATTATCCGGATAAACCAAAGAATACCCGTTATTAACAGCGCTTTCTGTTATTCCGCTCCATGATGTATATGCATTATGAGGTGCAACCCTGTCTACAGTTCTATAAAAATTACACTGCGTTTCACCATCAAGAGCATGCATTTCAGGATTATCAAGATAAGGTTTAGCAAAATCTGAATACCCAAAATGAACATAAATTGCTTCAAATTCTTTGGCAAATAGCAGAAAATAGGTTCTACAACTTCGCACCGGACCTATCTTTTCAAGAGAGGTCTTATTTTCAAAAAGACAACACAGCCTTGTAATTCCTCCCTCTACCAGAGATTCCATCACAATATCAGCTTCTCCTATCCCTGACTGGGGAATGGCATCATATATGTTATTATACATCACAGCGTAGGGAACCAGATTGCCAGTACTGTCATCAACCCACTGTCCTGTTAAACGGCTTCTTGTCATTCCCTTATGCAGGTTCATGTCAGCTGTAGCAAGCTCCACACTTCCAGAAACTACTTCCGAATGATACCTGTTTTCCTGTTTCTTATTAATCGCACTGCCAGTAAAGGCAATAACAACTATAAGAACTCCCATTGATACAATAAGAAGTATTATTTTAACAGCAATTAGTTTTTTTCTACTCATTGATTACCTCTATCTTGTTATTCCCAATATCTGAAGCACATCTTCCTGCTTTTTCTCCATAACTTCAGCCTCTGTGCTTTCCATATGGTCATATCCAAAAAGATGCATCATGCTGTGAGCCACAAGAAATGCCAGTTCTCTTCTGCTTGAATGACCATACTTTTCAGCCTGTTCCACAACTTTATCAAGAGAGATAATAATATCGCCAAGCATAAGCTCTCCTGAATCAGGATTAAAATATTCCGAAATAATCACCTCAGAATCGTCATTATTATCAAGGAATGAAAAATCACCTGGAATATCATAGTCTAACAAAGGAAAGGAAAGCACATCTGTAGGATTGTCTATCTGTCGGAATTCCTTGTTTATCTCCTGAATTGTATCATTATCAGTTAATGTAACACTAACTTCTGATTCGTATGGGCATTTTACATAGTCACAGGCAGTCTCAACAACACTATTTATCACCTGTTCATAATCAAAATCCAGCTTTTTTTCTGTTTCATACTCAATGTTTACTGTCATTTCTGTTATTCCTCTTACTATCTGATTTTCTGCTTTTACTTGCTTCGTACTCCTCATAAGCTTTGACTATTTTCTGTACTAAAGGATGTCTTACAACATCTTTGTTAGTCAGCTTTACAAATCCAATCTCATCAACTCTGGAAAGTACTTTCATTGCAACATCAAGACCTGAAACTGTTCCAGCAGGAAGATCCTTCTGTGTTACATCTCCTGTTATAATAACTTTAGATCCAAAGCCGATTCTTGTTAGAAACATCTTCATCTGGGCAGGTGTTGTGTTCTGTGCCTCATCAAGAATTATAAAAGCATTATCAAGTGTACGTCCTCTCATGTATGCCAGAGGAGCCACCTCAATTAATCCCTTTTCCATGTTTGCCGCAAAACTTTCTGCTCCCATTATCTGATACAGAGCATCATATAATGGTCTCAGATAGGGATCTACCTTGCTTTGAAGATCTCCCGGCAGAAATCCCAGTTTTTCCCCTGCTTCAATGGCAGGTCTTGTTAATATAATTCTGTTCACATCATTATTCTTAAAAGCATTGATTGCCATAGCCATGGCCAGATATGTCTTACCAGTTCCGGCTGGTCCCAGCCCGAAAACAATCATCTTTTCCCTAATCTGGTCTACATAATACTTCTGTCCAAGTGTTTTAGGTTTAATAGGTTTTCCACTAATAGTTTTGCATATTATATCTTCATCAATTTCAAGCACAGCATCTTCCTTTTCCTCCATGGTAAGAGAAAGGGCATAGTCCACATTCTGTTCCTGAATAACATTACCTCTTCGGGCAAGAAGAGACAGGTTATTTAAAACCTTTACTGCATGCTCGACACCTTTGCTGTCTCCAATAACTTTAATATCAGAATTTCTGGCAATAATAGTCACCTTCAGAGTTCTCTCTATTTTCTTGACATATTCATCCCTCTGTCCAAACACGCTTGTGCTGATATCTGCAGGCATATCAATAATTTTTTCAACTACACTCATTTTCATCCTCAATTTCTATCATATTCTCCGTAATGGAAAGCAGGAGAAATAATTTCCAGGCTGCCCCTCATTTCAAACAAACCATCTCCCCTCACAATTTTAACATCTTTATCAAGTATTTGTACACTATTTTGAAGATTTTTTATATAAGAATCAAATCTTTCTGTAAGAATCTCCTCCATTTTTTCATCAGTGTAAGCATAATCCACATTATCATACTGGTTATACTTAATAATATTATACTTAACAGGAAGTGAGATTTTATTAAACAGTCTGATTTCTTTCTCTTCACATAAGCTGTCCCATGAATTTTCATCTAAATTCCAGTTTAGTATGTTAATTTCTTTTCCAAATGCATCAATAACAATTGATGATTTTGTCTTTCCTGTATATTCTTTGCACCTATAGTCTCTATATACCGTATCACAATACTCTAACTTCATCTTAATCAGAATATCTGCATCAGGCTGTACATCCATACTGCATACTTCCTCGCCATATGCATCATTAACTACCACATGTCCTGACACCAGTATCTGGTCTTTAGAAACACTATCTCCTTTCTTTACCATAGGTGTCCCTTTTCTTGTTATTATAGAGATAATTTCACCATCATCTGTTGCATATATATCCCCCTGATGTTCATCCTCATCCTGAATAACAACACCATCATTTTCTTTGAAGCATATAATAACCCTGGTTCCTTTTTTAGATACACTTACCCATGTAACTTCAGAAAAATCCTCCCTGATTTTATGTTCCAGCCATTCACAGTCAATTTCACTGGTTTTAATCCCTGAATCAATGCCTATACTGCAAAGATAATTATAAATATACTGGTCTGAATATATACTGTTTCCCTGGAAAGAAATATCCCAGACATAATTATTAATTCCCTTTACTATTAAAAACGCTGTAATAATTCCAATTGCAAATGAGTAATGCTTTCTATACTTAAATGCAAGGTATTTTAAGCCATATTTTCTGGTAATATAGACTTTGCAGCCTGTGGTTCTGCATACCGGGCGGATTTTCCTGAATTCATTTCTTTTTATTCTGCATACAATATTATTATCATTAATCTTAATATCCCAAAGATAAATCTCTTTATTTCTGCAAAGATTTAAAAATCTTTCCCTTGATTCACCAGTGATGCATATAGTAAGAATATTAAATATTAGAGGAAAGGATTCACGTTTCATACAGAATCATCCATTAATATGCTGCTAATACATCCTTTAATTAGTATTTCCTCATCATCGTAATAATATATGCAGAGATTCTTTCCCTTAATATCCACAGAGCCTTTGTATGTATTTATCTTTAGTTCATCATTATCATAATAGGTTATTGCCCGGAAATTCTCTATACAGGTCATTGAATTACCAACTATTGTAATAATTGCGCAATCGGTAGACTTATTCATACGGACTCCCAAAACTAGATTTAGCTGTTTAATTATATGAAAATTTCTGCAATATATTCTGCCTGCAGGCTGTATATAAAGAAAAACCGGCAGGCAAGAGCCTACCGGTAATAATAATTAAAATTAGTTGAACTTACGTTTTCTAGCAGCTTCTGACTTCTTTTTACGTCTTACGCTTGGCTTTTCGTAATGTTCTCTTTTACGAATTTCCTGCTGAATGCCTGCCTTAGCACAGTTTCTCTTAAATCTTCTTAAGGCACTATCTAAAGACTCGTTCTCTTTAACGATGACATTTGACATACTTTTCCTGACCACCCTTCTGTTGCAAATTGTGCTGAGCAATACATATATAGGGCATTAACTAATCGCACAAAAGATATTATAACATATAAAAATAATTCGTCAACACAAAATTTTATTTAATCTGTTCAGCAAGGGCTTCAGGTGCCTTGGCAATCAACTGGTCTATTCCCGAAGGATTCTTTCCTCCTGCCTGAGCCATATTAGGACGGCCACCACCGCCACCACCGACAAGACCTGCAAGTGATTTAATAAGATTACCAGCATGGGCTCCTTTGACAATAGCATCATCTGTTGCCATAGCAATCATATTAACTTTATCACTTCCCTGTGCACTTACAATGAGAACAACTCCTGAACCAATTTCACTCTTAAGCTTGTCACCAAGATTACGGAGTTCATTCATGTCAACATTATCAACCTTAGTTGCAATTAATGAAACGCCTTTGACATCCTGAATATCATCCCTAACATCACCTAATGCATTATTTGCAAGTTCTGCCTTAAGCTTTTCATTCTCACTTGAAAGTGCTTTAATCTCATCATTCATAGCCTGGATTCTTCTGACAAGCTGTACACTTTCTGTTCTGGCAGCTTCAGACGCCTCATGTACTAACTCTTCTAAAGAAGCATAGTACTTCATAACGCCTGCATCTGTAAGAGCCTCAATTCTTCTTACTCCGGCCGCAACACCTGACTCTGAAACAATCTTAAATAATCTGATATTAGATGTATTGGAAACATGGGTACCACCACAAAATTCCTTAGAGAAGTCTCCCATAGAAACAACTCTTACTGTATCACCATATTTCTCTCCAAAAAGAGCCATTGCTCCCGTTTTCTTTGCATCCTCAATAGACATTACCTGTGTATCTACAGGAATACTCTCTGCAATCTTTTCATTGACAATTTGCTCAACCTGCTCTAATTCTTCCTTAGTCATACTCTGGAAATGAGTAAAGTCAAATCTTAATCTTTCTGGATTTACAAAGGAACCTTTCTGCTCAACATGATTACCAAGAACAGTTCTCAAAGCCTTCTGTAAAAGATGAGTTGCACTGTGGTTCTTACATGTATCTGCCCTCTTTCCTGCATCTACCTGAAGATTAACAGTATCGCCAACCTTAATCATTCCTCTTGTAAGCTTTCCAACATGACCTATCTTTCCACCTTTGAGCTTAATTGTTGTGCTGACAGTGAATTCACCCTCTGTTGTCTCAATAATACCAGTATCACCTTCCTGTCCACCCATTGTTGCATAGAATGGTGTCTCGTCAACAATTATTGTTCCGTTATCTCCTTCTGAAAGAGCCTGTACCACAGCATCTTCTGTTGTAAGAACTGTGACCTTTGATGAGAAAGAAAGCTTGTCATATCCCACAAAAGCACTTGTCACAGCAGGATCAATCTCATCATATACAGTTGCGTCAGCACCCATGTAATTAGTTGTCTTTCTTGCCATACGGGCCTTAACCCTCTGCTCCTCCATTGCCTTCAGGAAACCTTCCTCATCAACTGCAATATTCTTTTCTTCCAGAATTTCCTTTGTAAGATCTATAGGAAATCCGTATGTGTCATACAGCTTAAATGCATCTTCACCAGACAATGTCTTCTCACCTGTTGATGAAAGCTTTCCTTCCATATCAGCAAGAATGCTTAATCCCTGATCTATGGTCTTATTAAACTTATCCTCTTCTTCCTGGATAACCTTAATAATAAATTCTTTCTTTTCTTCAAGTTCAGGATAACCATCTTTAGAGCCTTCAATAACTGTCTCACATAATTTGAATAAGAACTTACCGTCAATTCCTAAAAGCCTTCCATGTCTTGCTGCTCTTCTTAACAGTCTTCGCAGGACATATCCTCTTCCCTCATTAGATGGCATTATTCCGTCACTAACCATAAAAGTAACTGATCTGATATGGTCTGTAATTACACGGATTGAGACATCCTTCTTCTCATCACTCTTATAAGTTACACCGGCCATCTCACACACTTTGTTGCGAAGTGCCTGAAGTGTATCAACATCAAATATAGAATCAACATCCTGGACAACAACCGCAAGACGTTCAAGTCCCATACCAGTATCGATGTTCTTCTGGATAAGGTCTGAATAATTTCCCTTTCCATCATTATTAAACTGTGAAAATACATTATTCCATACTTCCATGTATCTGTCACAGTCACATCCTACTGTACAGCCAGGCTTACCACAGCCATACTTCTCTCCACGGTCATAATATATCTCTGAACATGGTCCACAAGGTCCTGCACCATGCTCCCAGAAATTATCTTCCTTGCCAAATCTGAATATTCTTTCAGGTGCAATACCAATCTCCTTATTCCAGATTTCAAATGCCTCATCATCATCCTCATATATTGAAGGGTACAATCTGTCTGGATCAAGGCCAACAACCTCAGTTAAGAATTCCCATGACCAGGCGATAGCTTCATGCTTAAAATAATCTCCAAAAGAAAAATTACCGAGCATTTCAAAAAATGTACCATGCCTTGCTGTTTTACCAACATTTTCAATATCACCTGTTCTGATACACTTCTGGCATGTTGTCACCCTTCTTCTTGGTGGAATTTCCTGCCCTGTAAAATATGGCTTTAATGGAGCCATACCCGAATTAATAATCAACAAGCTGTTGTCATTGTGTGGAACGAGAGAAAAACTCTTCATCTTCAAATGTCCCTTGCTTTCAAAGAAATCAAGATAAAGTCTTCTTAACTCGTTAACGCCTCTGTACTGCACTTTTCTTTCCTCCAAAATAAATATATTAATTATTGTCTGTTGCTGTCATGCCTTCAATATTCTTCTCTTCGAGTTCAGCTTTTTTCGCCTTCCTGGCTTTCTTTGCATCAGATCTTGTCTTTAGCTTTCCTCCAACAACCACAGCAACAACGAGAAGCAGGAGCATAATAACGAATCTTGCTCCTTCAAACAATACTTCTCCAAGTAATAAACTCATTAATCCAACCATATGAATCCTCGCCTTTCTTAATAAATAAGTAAAAGTTACTGGCTAAAATTATGAACGAACACATTGTAGCACAATGATAAAAAACATTCAACACCAGTATACTAACACCAGTTTCCTGTCTGTAAGAACAGATTAGCCGTATCATCTGCAGCTTTAATTATTTTATCATCATAACCAATACTCTTTAACAGCTTAATTGCATTTCTGGTAGTAGCAGGTCCTTTAAGAAGTTTATAATTAAACACCACATCCTGATTAAAATCTTCCTCAAAATGATAATTATCAAAATAATTATCCAGAATTCTTGTGAGTTCTATGTCATGTGTAGCAGCAAAACACAAAACACTCCTTCCACACATACTCTTTAATATCTGTGAAGAAGCGGCAATACGCTCAACCGTATTGGTTCCCCTGAGTACTTCATCCACAAAGCACAGTACTGGTTTTTCATCATAATCTATGCTGTCAAGAATTCTTTTTAATGCCTTTATTTCAACAATATAATAGCTGTCATTTCCCTCCAGATTGTCCTTAAGTGACATTGACGAATATATTCTGAAAACAGGTGCTCTGTATTCCTTTGAAACACTTGTATCAATGCTCTGGGAAAGAATAGCATTAATTGCAATGGTCTTTAAAAACGTTGACTTACCTGAAGCGTTGGAGCCTGTGAGAAGTATATTTTTGTAAACACTGATAGAATTAGAAACTGGATTAGTAATATTAGGATGATAAACATCTTTTACAATCAGTGAATCCTTCCTGTTGGTAAATTCAGGCACGCACCAGTAGTCCAGGCTTTCCCGGTATGAAGCTACAGCAATGGTACATTCAATATATCCAAGAATCTCAATAAGACTGTATATCTCTTCTGACTTATTACCAAGCATTCTCACAGACCTGTTGAATATTATCAGATCAACATGTGTAATCATTCTTATATAATCGAGAAGAATCTCTGCAATGGAACCACTTTCATTAGAGCTTGCCAGAAGTTCTGTATATTTTGTTGCTCTGGACATATCATTAACCAGTGTTGAAAGTTCCTGACAATACTTGTCCAAAGCCTTTATACCCAGCTTATTAATCTTTTTTGCGGTATTTACCATCTTTACCACCTGTGTAATACAGATGAAATATGGCTCTATCTTTGCTTTGCAGGAATAATATGTGATAATCGCCAGTGCAACAGAAGCAACAATCATGAATATTCCTGCCATTGGATTAATTCCGAATGTCACTGCAAATGAAATAATAATTAAAACCACAAAAATATAGTGAATTATGCTGTTTCCCGGCTTTAAATCTAGAAGAAGGCCCACATAGTCACTTGTTGAAATCTTTTTAGTATATCCGAGACTGTAAAAGACCTTTAATATTTCATCTCTATCTCTTTCATTTTCTGCAAAATATCTGGCAAGTCTGTCAGTCTCCTTAAGCTTATCTGTATTATTGAATGGAAGCCGTAACATCTTGTACAGATACTCTTGTCCAACAGAAGAAAAGCAGCTGTTCATCCGCTTATATACCAAATCCATGGAAAGGTCATTCCATGTTATATCATCAATATAATCCTTCTCACTGCATGGAATATCCCCCATATGGCAATCAGTTGCATAGTGGCTTATCTTCTCCAGCTCTTCAGGTCTTAAATCCCTGTCAGCTGTCTTTCCCCAGCTTTTTTTTATCCTTTGCAGCATTTTCTGCTTTCTACGCTTGCTCTCAGATACAGAAACATATATTGCAACTGCAAGAAAAACAAGCAGAAGTATTACTCCATTCTGACCCATTTATAAAATTCTCCTAGTTTTATAACGATTTAGCTGCTGTCTCAAGAGCAATATTAATCATATTATTAAAGCCTGTCTGCCTATCCTGTGGACTTAACTGCTCACTTTTGTATAAATGATCACTTATGGTAGTTATACACAATGCCTTCTTAGATAGCTTTGCAGCGTTAAGATAAAGCCCCGCTGCTTCCATCTCAACAGCCAGTACTCCCATGCTTTTCCATTTGTCGTTAAATGAAGAATCAGAATTATAAAAAACATCCGATGAAAGAATATTTCCTACTCTGATTCTAACATCAAGTTCTTGTGCTGACTGGACAGCTTTCATCAGAAGTTCAAAATCTGCCAGGGGAGCTATGCTTCCTGTAAGATTAAACTGTGCTGCGTAATTAGAATTGGTTGATGCCCCCTGTGCAATAACTACATCATTCAATTCCAGATCATCCTGTAATCCGCCTGCAGAACCAATCCTTATTATTGAATCAACATCGTAACAGGTGTACAGTTCGTGGCTGTATATTCCAATTGATGGTATTCCCATTCCGCTTCCCATAACCGAAACTTTTTTTCCTTTGTATGTTCCAGTGTATCCATACATCCCCCTAACCTCATTAAAAAGTTCTGCCTCACTTAAAAACTCTGAAGCAATGTACTTCGCTCTTAATGGATCACCAGGCATTAGAACCACCTTTGCAATATCTCCTTTAGACGCACTGTTATGTGGAGTTCCCATACATATCACCAACTTTCTTCAAAGTGTCCTGTTTCTACTTTCCTTCATACTTTATCAAAGCGTCAACATCATACCCCTTAAGCTTCTCTCTGCCGTTAAGTCCCTGTAATTCAATGAGAAATACTATCTTTACAACTTCTCCTCCAAGGGCTTCAACAAGCTTGATAATAGCCTCTATAGTTCCACCAGTGGCAATAAGGTCATCGACAATCACTACTTTCTGTCCCGGTTTAATTGCATCTTTATGCATTTCAATGGTTGCTGTTCCATACTCAAGAGAATACTCCTGAGAAATAGTCTCACATGGCAGTTTCCCTTTCTTTCTTACTGGAACAAATGACTTATGGTTCTTGTATGCAACAGGAACTCCAAATATAAATCCCCTTGATTCAGGACCAACAACCACATCATAATCTGTACCTTTAACTAAACCATCCAAACCATCAATGGCAAGCTGTAATCCATCAGGATCCTGTATTACAGAAGTAATATCCCTGAATATGATTCCTTCCTCTGGAAAATCCGGAATGCTGCGCACGTATTCTTCTAACTTTTTCATCTGACATCCTCCATTAACTACAGTATTTTCTGTAAAAATCTAATGTGTATTTTATCACATTTTTTATCTGCCCGCAATGCTGGCATTATACAATAAGACACACAAGTCCTGAGTTTTCATTCATAACCTTCTCAAGGGTGGAACTAATCTTTTCCATGCTTTGCTCTGTTATATTATGTGTCTTTTCATATATTCCATCATTTACAATCTGCTCCACTGTTTTTCCAAATATGTTTGTATCCCATATTCCATCAGGATTATCTGCTGTATTTTCCTTTATATATTCGATAAGATCATCTGCCTGGCTTTTAGTTCCCACAATCGGTGCAATTTCAACAGATATATTGGTTTTAAGCATATTAACAGATGGGACAGATGCTTTTATTTTAACACCATATTTACTTCCATTTTTTATGACAACAGGCTCATCAAGGACAATATCCTTTCGCAACGGTGTAACAATGCCAAATCCCGTAGAGTTAACATCCCACAGTGCATCTTTTACCGAGTCATATTCTGCTTTTCTTGACGCGAATTCTCTTATAAGGCTTATAAGCTCATATTCATTATTAATGTCTGTTCTTGTAAGTTCGCTTAGTACTTTATAATATATTGAATTTTTCAGTGTCATGGCAAATTTAACAATTCCATTGCTTAGATTAATGTCATCAACAGAAAATTTGTCAATAAATGAGCAGGAATCCGGATCCAGATCATTTAACAGCCCGGCTTTATCCTTAGTCTTTTCAACCACATCTTTAATATAGGTAATATTCATAAGAATATTCTTTGCCACATCTACAATCTGCCTTTTCAGCCAATGATCCGGCTTAAGCATCTGTGTCCAGCTAGGGCAGTATATCTCCATTTTCTCCACAGGAAATTCCATAAGCATGCTGTTAAGTATATTATCTACATCTTCCTTCTTTAACTGGTCACAGTTTACCGGTATTACTTTTGACTGGTAATCTCTGGAAAGTTTTGCCCCCAGTTCAATAGTTTCCTTTGAATAAGGTCTTTTGCTGTTCAGAAGAATAACAAATGGTTTTCCAATATTCTTCAACTCATTAACCGTTCTTTTTTCCGCTTTTACATAGTTCTCCCTTTCTATTTCTCCAAAGCTTCCATCTGTTGTTACAATAATTCCTATAGTTGAATGTTCCTTTATAACCTTATTTGTCCCAATCTCCGCTGCCTGGGTAAATGGAATATCATCCTGTTGCCATGGTGTCTTGACCATGCGTTCCTTATCATTCTCAAAAAGTCCCAGTGCACCATCCACCATGAATCCTACACAATCAATGAGCCGAATCTTAACTGACATATTATCAAGAACTTTAACAACAGGGGCATCACTTGGTATAAATTTAGGTTCTGTTGTAGTTATTGTACTTCCCGCTCCACTCATGGGAAGTTCATCCATAGTACGTTTTCTGACATGTTCATTTTCAATCTCTGGAATTACAGCCAGATCCATAAATCTTTTTATGAATGTGGATTTGCCTGTTCTTACCGGGCCAACAACCCCTATGTATATTTCTCCATTGGTTCTTTCACCAATATCCTTATAAATATTGTATGTGGATTGCTTATGAATATTGCTGTCCATAAAAAAACCTCCTGCATATACTGCTAAATGTATATGCAGGAAGCTTTTCACCTATTCATCAAAGGCTGCTTTTACGTAGAATCCCCTCTTTGACTCGCCAACCTCTGTAACTACTCCTTTTCTGGATTTTAACCTGTCTGGTGTAGCGTAATTTCCCGACATAGCCACTGCCGGTTCGATAGTATAATAATAACTGCTGGGTAGCTTTCCTTCTGTTATCTCCACCTCATCCCCTACTTTTACAAGATTAGGTCTGCTCATTGTAAATTCCATCTCTCTCATAATTATCTCCATTCCGCATAGTCTATCAAGCTTATTTTTCGCACTAATCTCCTGTATTATATGGTCTAAAGATTAAGTTTGCTTAAACATTTCAATGTATATTCTGATACTTTTTCAGACAACCCCCTGTTTTTTTCGCTTTCAAGCAGAGGATCCTCATCCAGGACTTTTCCTGCACAATCAGAGGCTGCTTTAAGCATTTTAGAATCTGTAAAAATATCTGCAAGACCAAAATCAAGGTCACCACTCTGACGCACACCCAGAAAATCTCCCGGCCCACGTAGTTTAAGATCCTCCTCGGCAATTTTAAATCCATCATTGGTCTTTAACAGAATCTCCAGTCTGTCCCTGGTTTTCTTCTGCTTATTGCCAGAAACAAATATACAATAAGACTGGTGCTTTCCTCGACCTACTCTTCCCCTCAGCTGGTGAAGCTGCGCCAGACCGAACCTGTCTGCATTCTCAATCATCATCACAGATGCATTAGGCACATTAACTCCTACCTCTATTACTGTGGTAGAAACAAGTACCTGAATATCACCACTAAGAAATTTTTCCATAATGCTGTTTTTTTCTGCAGCTTTCATCTTTCCATGCAGGTACTCAACTTTAATGTCGTCCGGGAGATAGGATTTAAGCATTTTTGAATAATCTATAACATTTTCAAGGTCAGCTCCTTCGCTTTCCTCAACCATAGGACAAATCACATATGCCTGCCTTCCCTGTTGGATCTGGTTAGCAATAAAGCTGTAGGCTTTCGGTCTGTATGACTGGTCCACAACACAGTTCTTTATAGGAAGTCTGCCTACAGGCATCTCGTCAATAACAGAGATATCAAGGTCTCCATATACAATAATTGCAAGAGTCCTGGGAATAGGCGTAGCACTCATTACAAGAATATGTGGATTACTGCCTTTTTCAGATAAAGCTTTTCTCTGATTAACGCCAAATCTATGCTGCTCATCTGTAATGACAAGAGCAAGATTATTGTATATAGCTTTTTCCTGAATAAGGGCATGCGTACCGATAATAATGTCTGCCTCCCCTGATTCAATTTCCTCATATACACTTTTTCTTTCCTTTGCAGATTGTGAACCTGTAAGAAGAACTGCCGTAAGATTAATCCCATACTTCTCAAACAATCCGGTGATAGTTTCATAATGCTGCTTTGCAAGAACCTCTGTTGGTGCCATCAACGCCCCCTGATATCCCGAGAATGCTGTATTCATCAACGCAAGTACTGCAATAATTGTCTTTCCAGAACCAACATCGCCCTGAACAAGCCTGCTCATAAGCCTGTCGCTCTGCATATTTTCCTTTATTTCCTCCCATGCTTTCTTCTGGGCATTTGTCAACGAATATGGCAATGCTTCAAGAAACTGGTCAGTTCGGGGGTCATTAGATATATGAAAACTGTTGGGAAGTCTTTCCGTTCTGTTTTTGAGAGACCTGATTGCAAGTATAAACAGGAAAAACTCTTCAAAAGTCAGCCTTTTTCTTGCCTGAACGTAATCATCCATTGTTCCGGGAAAATGTATATTTACCACCGAAAAATTATGTTCAGCAAGGTTATATTCTGCCCTTATATCCTCCGGTATAAATTCCTTTTCAAGTCCGGTATTGTACTTTTCTAAAGCCTGTTTTACCGCCTTTGTAACAAGTTTATTTGAAAGACCTTTAGTTAATGGATATACCGGCTGCATAACACCTTTAATATTATTATAATCTGAAACCGTGTACATATCTGGCTGTTCAAGACACAAAGCTCCTCTTTTAACTGACAGCTTTCCTCTGAATACATACCGTGTTCCCTGTCTTAAAGAGCTCTTAAGATAAGGCATATTATACCATACACATTTCAAGCCATTACCTTTTATATCCCTTATTACTGTAGACAATATTACAATTCTTCCAGTATTGTATACCTCAAGATTTTTGGCAACTACGCCATCCACAGCCACTATTGTCTTCTCATAATCCTGCTTTAATTCATTAATTAAAGCAGGCTCTTCGTACACGTCATAATCCCGTGGGTATAAACCCACGAGATCCTCAACTGTGTATACATTAAGCCTGCTAAAACACTGGGCACTTTTCTCTCCAATGCCCTTTAATTCTGTAATTCTCATATTGATATTATTCTACCGAAACTAAATAATAGTAAACTGGCTGTCCGCCCATCTGAACCTCAACATCAATGTCAGGGAATTTGCCCTCAATCAAAGCAGCAAGTGAATCTGCCTGTTCCTCAGAAATCTCCTCACCATAATAAAGACTTACCAACTCAGCATCATCATTCTCTGATAACATTGCTTCCAGCATTTCAAGGACAGTATCATCAATTTCCTTTCCGACAGCCAACAGCCCTTTATCACCAATTCCCATTATATCACCATTACAAATTGTCTTACCATCGATAGAAGTATCCCGCACAGCATATGTTACCTGTCCGGTAGAAACACTAGCAAGAGACTCTGTCATAGTAACTTCATTCTCCTGCGCAGAACGGGATTCCTCAAAATTAATCATTGCTGTAATACCCTGTGGAACAGTCTTTGTTGGAATAACTATAATCTTCTTATCATCAACAATTGAAGCTGCCTGGTTTGCAGCAAGGATAATGTTACTATTATTTGGAAGTACAAATATAGTATCTGCATTAATATTATCAGCTGCATTAAGGATATCTTCCGTACTTGGATTCATTGTCTGGCCGCCTTCAATAACCTGATCAACACCAAGACTTTTAAATATCTCAGAAAGACCACTTCCAGCAACAATTGTAATAAAACCATAATCCTTCTTAGGAGAATTAACAGGTTTACTGTTCTTCTCCTGTGCTTCCTTGGCAATTGCAGCCTGCATCTCTGACTGGGCAACAACCTTCTGATTATGTTCCTCTCTCATATTGTCAACTTTCATCTTTGTAAGCTGGCCATACTCCAGGGCTTTCTCAAATGCCTGACCAGGATGGTTAGTATGAACATGAACCTTAACAATATCATCAAGTGCAACACAAACAATTGAGTCACCTATTGAAGATAAGAATTCCTTAAACTTTACCTCTGTATCCTCATTAAACTCCTTTTCAAGCATAATGATAAATTCTGTACAGTAACCAAACTTAATATCTGCATTCTCAACTGCAGCACCCTTCCCTGGCATTGAAGAGCCCGCCTTAAACTCTGGATTAGGTTCTGTAATTTCAAAATTAGTAACTTTTCCTGTTAAAGCATCATACATTCCCCTTAAGAATACAACAAGTCCCTGTCCACCTGAATCTACAACGCCTGCCTCTTTTAATACCGGCAGCATATCAGGTGTCTTTGAAAGAACATATTCTGCATGCTCAATAATTGTAAGAAGAGCTGATTCTATATCGTCAGATTCTGCCGCAATCTCTGCTGTCTTGTCTGATATTCCCTTGGCAACAGTAAGAATTGTACCTTCCTTTGGTTTCATAACAGCCTTATATGCAGTTTCTGTTGCTCTCTGGGTAGCAGAAGCAAGATTCTCAACAGATATTTCCTTTAAGGAAGACATCTCCTTGGAAAAACCTCTTAAAAGCTGAGAAAGAATAACACCTGAATTACCTCTTGCTCCTCTTAATGAACCGCTGGAAATGGCCTTCGCAAGATTTTCCATAGTTGGATTTACAATACTGCTCACTTCCTTGGCAGCAGACATTATTGTCATTGTCATATTAGTTCCTGTATCACCATCTGGCACAGGGAACACATTAAGGTCATTAATCCATTCCTTATTAGATTCAAGATTCTTTGCGCCTGCAAGGAACATCTTCTGTACCAGTGCTGCATCTATTGTATTCATTATTAAAAATATCCTCCATTCTGCCTTATCGGCATACTATTATGAAAATCAGTCGATTACTCTTACACCTTCAACAAATATATCAATCTTCTTAATCTCAAGTCCGGTAAACTCATGAACTTTGTATTTAACATTCTCAATAAGATTGTCTGCAACTGTAAGAATGCTTACACCATAAGAAACAATTACATGAAATTCAATTGATATTTTATTATCTTCATCTATCTTAACATTAATACCTCTTGTAAGGCTGTCACCTTTTAACAGTTTAAATAAACCGTCTTTCATGCTGACTGCAGCCATTCCAACGATGCCAAAGCACTCTACCGCTGTTGAGCCGGCATATCTGGCAATAACTTCGGAATCAATGGAAATTCTACCCAAATCACCATCTATATATCCCTTCATATATATACCTCCTAATTACGGATACACACAAATATCCAATCTAATATTGGTATTATACATAAAAATAACGTATAATTCAATAAAATCTCAAAAAAAAGAGCAGACTGCTTTAACAATCTGCCCTTCCATGTTATAAATTTTCGAAAATTAATAGCAAAAAAATATTAAGCACGCTCAACAGCACCTGAACGTAAGCATGATGTACATACATACATCTTCTGTGGTGTTCCGTTAACCTTAACCTTTACAGACTTAACGTTTGCATTCCACTTCTTATTTGATCTTCTATGAGAATGGCTCACAGCTATTCCAAAGTGAGCACCTTTTTCACAAATTGCACATTTTGCCATCGATTTACACCTCCTTAGCTCATTTGGGGGTCTCTACCCACAACAGAAGTTATTCTATCAGATATGGCAACAATTTGCAACAACTTTTTACAAAAATATGCCATCACCTGCAAAACATGTTAAAACCTATAATCATAAGACCAATAATAATACAGACACATAAAAATATATTGTCAGCAATAAATAAAGCCAGCAGCATCCCCACTGCAATCCAGAACAATATAAAGCCCATCAGGCGACAGTACATAACACCTACTCTCCCCTAATATAAGGTCAATATATTATATGCTGTTACTGATTATTATATTCCCTTGCAACACCATCTATTGCTTCATTAACCTCTTCATCAGCTTCATCAGAGCCACCAAACTTTGATGTAATCTTGTCCACAACATCTGGAACCATATCAAGAATTTTAGTAACTGTATCCTGATTCTTAATATTTACAAGCTTTGTTGAACCATTCTGAATCACAAGAACAGCGCTTGGAGAAATTTTACCAGTCATGGCTCCCCCGGCATTATTCTTCTTGTCGCCAGCAAAAGCTCCCGCTCCCACTCCAAAAGAAACATCAACAAGTGGAAGAATTATTGTATCTTTCACCGTAACGGCATCCCCCACAACAGTCTTTGCCGAAATAAAAGAATCCATACCCTTGAATAAAGATGAAACTGTCTCCTGAAAATTGTTCTCTGCCATTGTTATACCTCCATTTACTTTTTCAAAATATATTTCCTAAAATCTTTATTTAAAAAGCACCTTATTGCAATAACAACAATTCCCCACAATCTGATGCTTCCAATTAATTTGACTTTACCTTCCAGAACTTCATTATCAAAATCCGGATAAATCTGAATATCGAGTCCCATTATACCATACAGAACAGCCAGATACATAGCAGCCTTTCCCGTCGTTTCAACATCATCAAATCCAAAATGGACATACAGACTGCCTTTTTTCGGTTTTATTATCCCAATAAGCTTTTTAAACTGGTTCCACAAAAAACCTGCCAGCTCCTTATAATCAGGATTATTCAACTTCTTTGATATCTTTTCTTTCGTTTCTTTTGTATTATTTATTAATTCTGTCAGTGACTCTTTAACCTTCTTAAGCCTTTGTGAAAAAGAAACTTTTTCTTTTTCTTTGAACGTTTCTTTATGGTCAGCCTCTTCTTTAGCTTCGTCCTTCTTTACGTAACCAGTCTTCTCATCATCAACCACAGAGTGATTCTCATCACCAGCCACATCAGATTTACCATTGTATCCTTCAGCGTCTTTCTCTTGTACTGAAGTTTCAGAATCAAATATATTCTTTTCCTTTTTTTCATCTGATTTATCCGACTGCTTTTTCTTTGAAAGGTTAATTCTTA
Source organism: uncultured Eubacterium sp. (assembly GCA_945946665.1). Lineage (GTDB taxonomy): Bacteria > Bacillota > Clostridia > Lachnospirales > Lachnospiraceae > Lachnospira. The sequence continues at coordinate 106,273 of CAMEWO010000004.1, read as the reverse complement.
TTCCGCATATTCTCAAAGTATAAAAAACTTTATTCTCCTTACTGTATCCACCAGTAAATGAAATAAAATGCAAAAGCCATGAAACCTTTCCAGCAACATACTGGCTGCTGTTGTCATATTCCCCATTAATCCTGTATCTTACAGGTACAAACAAAACTGCCAGAATTGTCAGAAGAAGAAATGCCAGAATTGCAGAAACTGTAATAAGCAGAATCTTAATAACTAAAAGCAATATATGAAGCATTATGCTCTCCTATCTCCAAAATGCAAATATCCACTGATATTAAATGAACCTGTATTGGTATATACTTCATCAATAATAGTTCTTACCACTTCCAAAGCTTCATCTTTCCCATCTGCAATACCTAAAACATACAGATTATCCCTGTTTTCTTTCTTCTTGAAATACGGCTGCAAAAGCATATTGGCAGAAATAATATCCAAAAGATTTTCCTTGTTAGATGGAAGAACAATCAGATATGTATTGAATGAAAACTTATTCGTCTTAATTCTTCCAAACACTTTATATCGGGATTTTTCAGCATTCTCACCTAAATACAGCTTTTTATACCACTTCATATCAGCCTTCCATAATTGACTTAAGAATTTCCACTGTAGCCTTCTGCTCCGCTTTGTCAGAGCATTGCATTAATGCCACGTTAATATAGCTCTGTATCTCTTCCGTATTGTTAAAGAATACCGGCAGCTGGGACAACAATGTTGCCATAACTGCCCTTCTAACCTGGATTGAAACATGTCCAAACATATCTGACAATTCAGTTATTATCTCATCGCACACTCCATCAGCATATGAATCATCAGGAACAGTGCTGTAATCCTTATCTCCATGAAGCTGTACAAAATCACTTCCCGATTGCAGTTTAGTGATTATATTGAGACTTTCTACGCCTTGTGCATTACCTGATTCCTGTATCTGTTCAGGAAAACTGTCAGGAAGTTCATGAATGCAATAGTCACATTGAGAAATAATCCCTAATATTCTTTCCTGTTTTCCTTCAAATAAAACAAATTTATCAAGAATCTCTTCTGAAACAACACCTTCATTAAGTTCTGCCTGATTTATCTTTGATATAATCTCCTGTGCCAGCTCAGTCTCAGAATTATCACCAAGACTGTATTCATTGCTCAGTACAATAGAATATATATCATTTACCATTGATGCAAGAAGAACATAATAATCGGCACAGTTATTCATTCTTTCAGCACCGGTCTTTAACAGACCATACAGCTTTTCGTACTCGTGCTTATCCAGGGAAGAATAATCCGCAGCAGAAAGCTGGTCGATTATATCTGTCATATCAGGAATAAGACACTTAAAGTTATCCGGCTCACACAGCATTGCTGTAGTCCTGAGAGAATAACCGAAATCATCAATAGTTCCCTTCTGGGCACCATGGTAAAGTGAAAATGCATCCCTGATGTGTTCAAAGAATGTCTCTCTTGAAATTCTGACAGGAAGCTGTCCAATAATATTAGCAATCTTTCCGTTAATTACTACATTATCCTTATCTGATAAAATATAATGCATCAAATCATTAGTTAAATATGTGTTGTAATATGAAGAATCAAAATCTGAATCCTTAAACCTGTATTCAACTCTGTTTAGGATATGCTCATAAATCCTTAATCTGTCAATAAAGGCAATAACTACATCCATGGTACTGATAATTTTCTGCCTGAACTGCTCAATGTCCGAAACTGACAGTGATTTATCAAGAAGCCTTCTTACAACATCATTAAACTCACTGTACATTGCACTATAAAGCTGATCTTCATTACTTCCTTGTTCTTTGTTCATATCATAAACTGTATAATAATTCATAGACAGTTTAATGTATGCAAGACCATTATACATTGAAGACATTCCTCTGATGTACTTATCAAGATTATTGTTAAAATCCCTGCCTCTTGATAAATCAGAGGCAATGCTGTTTAAATCCTTCATATCAACTAACCCTTTAAATCTAATATGTCACAATCAAAACTATAAATCTAACTTTTTATAAAAATCTGTGTAATCAAACGTAGCAAAATAATCCTTTGGTGTCTCTGCTCTTCTAATCATCTGGACACTGCCATCCTCTTTAAGCAGAAGTTCTGCTGAACGAAGACGTCCGTTATAGTTATAGCCCATTGAGAATCCATGAGCTCCTGTGTCATGAATAATAAGAAAATCACCCTTATTTATTTCAGGAAGTTCTCTGTCTATTGCAAACTTATCACAATTCTCGCAAAGAGAACCTACCACATCATATACATGGTCACAAGGAGAATTTTCCTTTCCTGCCACAGTAATATGATGATATGCTCCATAAATAGCCGGTCTCATAAGATTTGCTGCACATGCATCCACGCCAATATACTCCTTGTGAGTATGTTTTTCATGAATAGCCTTGGTAACAAGACACCCATATGGTGCCAGCATATATCTTCCCAGCTCTGTGTATATTGCAATATTACCAAGACCTGCAGGAGTTAGTACTTCATCATAAACCTTTCGAACACCCTCTCCTATCACAGCAATATCGTTCTTTGGCTGATCTGGTCTGTAATCAATTCCTACACCACCTGAAAGATTAATAAATTCAATATCAATTCCCACCTTTTCCTTGACTTCAACAGCAAGTTCAAAAAGAATCTTGGCAAGTGTAGGATAATATTCATTAGAAACAGTATTGCTCGCAAGGAAAGAATGGATTCCAAAATGCTTAACACCCTTTGATTTAAGAATTCTGTAAGCCTCCAGTATCTGTTCATGAGTCATTCCATACTTAGCATCCCCAGGGTTGTCCATAATTGATGTGCCAAGTTTAAATACTCCACCTGGATTATATCTGCAGCAGATTGTATCAGGCAATTTGCCATCAAGAGCATTCTCAAGATACTCTATATGTGTAATATCATCAAGATTAATAATTGCATTAATTTCGTTGGCATACTTAAACTCCTCTGCAGGTGTATCATTAGAAGAGAACATAATCTCTCCTGCCTTAAAATCACATGCCTTGCTCATCATAAGCTCTGTCATTGATGAACAATCTGTTCCACATCCCATTTCATGAAGAATATCAAGAATATAAGGATTAGGAGTTGCCTTAACAGCAAAAAACTCTTTAAACCCTTTATTCCACGAAAATGCCTCATACAGCCTCTTTGCATTCTCTCTTATACCCTTCTCATCATAAAGATGATAAGGTGTAGGAAACTTCTTATCAATTTCCTGTAACTGTCCTAATGTTACAAATGTCTTCTTCTCTGCCATATTTTTACTTCCTTTCTCATGGTGTAAGTAAGTATAAGTCTCAAACTTTTCTGAATAAAATCGTATATTAACCGCTCACATTTGTCAAGAAAAATAAAGGGATGGTCACACGACCATCCCTTATAAACACTGGAAATAATACTATTAACCAAGCTATATGTTATAGCATCCCTTAAAAGCACTTGCATCAACCATAACATCCGGACCAAATTCAACCTTATGCAGCTTGATACAATCCGCAAATGCTTCAGCACCAATTTTCTTAAGACTCTTAGGGCAGATAACCTCTTCAAGGTTAGTACAATTCTCAAAGGCATTATCTCCAATTACCTCCACACCTTCCGGAAGAATAACCTTGATAATATCTCCTCTCTCTGAAAAGATATCTTCAGAAAGATAAGAAAAATCTGACATGTCAATCTCTTTAATTGTCTTATTATACAGATACACTTTAATTCTTTCTTTCATAGCACTACCTCAATCTCTTAATATTTTATTTTAAATAAATCTATTATAACTACCAGAATACTCCTCATACAGATTCTTAGCCAGCACAGATTCCGAAGATGAATTATCATCTTGCTTTATTACGTCAGAAGACATGCTGTTAAGTGCCTGCATGAATGCATTCTTAAAATAATTATACTCCTCCTCTGTCATTAATTCGTCCTCACCGCTCTGCTGCTCACGGCTTAACTCATCAACAACGCTATCCTGTTCCTTGACAAGATACTGGTTACCATCAAAAATCTCTGTCTGATACTGGTTGCCATCAAGCAGAACTACCTGATTTGATTCTTCATCCGCATAAACAACAGATTGTCCTCCACTAACCGTCTCATCCAGACTCTGCTCTGCTTCCACTTCTCCGAAGAATGTTGCAGATGCTCCTTCAATAGTTGAAGAATCACCATCAAGAACTCCACCCAGTAAACTATTAATCTTATTAATAAAATTCCAGGTCTCATTAAATGGTGGTACGCCGCCATATCTGTTCACATTGCCATAACCAGCATTATATGCAGCAAGCGCAAGAGTGGCATCCCCATTGTACTCCTCCATAAGCCAGGAAAGCACCTTAGCCCCTCCTGTTATATTCTGTCTTGCATCAAAAGGATCTGTAACACCATAGCTATCACATGTAGCAGGCATAAGCTGCATAATCCCAAGAGCACCTCCACTTGATACAGCGTTCTTATCAAGTCCCGACTCTGCCTGAGCTACCGCTTTGAGAAAGGAAACATTAAGTCCATACTCCCTGGCTACATCCTGAAATATGTAATCAAGATCCTCATCTGATGCTACAGCAGAATAAACCTCATCAAAGGATGCTGCAGTTACAGATGATGAATCACCTGATGTATTGCTTTCAACAAGATAAACACTGCCATCTAATGAAGTAATTCCATCAACCATTTATCACCATTCTCCGTTTCTTCTCATCAGTTCATACTCAGCATAAGCCTTTTCAAGTATCTGTTTCTCGTTAGGAAATCTTAACAGATGAAAAGCCTCATTATACTTATAGTAACCCGAATCTTCAAAATATTCTTCTCTCTGTGGTTTGCTATAATAACTCTCGGAGGACATCAGATACCATAATACTTCCTTATTAACTATCTCCCTTGATGTTGAGAAATTATAATGAGTAGTACCTACATATCTTCTGATAACAGCATCTGCTCCACTTTCTTCCTTAACTTCTCTAATGGCTGTCTCTTCGTGAGTCTCCCCCATCTCTACTGTTCCCTTGGGAAGAACCCATCCTTCATACTTATTCTTGTATCGCTTGTACAATACAAGAATCTTGCCCCGATAAATTACCACACCACCACAGCTTGTTGCCTCTATCATTGCAATTCCTCCTGCATATCAGGTGTGACCTCTTTAAGGTAATTATACACCAAACAATCAAACATTGGCAACAACTAATTCCCCTCAGTGTCAGTTAAAATAGGCATCTAACACAGCTTTGGCAACATACTGTGCCGACTGTCCTGAGTATCCGCCTTCAAGAACAACACTGATGGCAATTTCTGGGTTATCGTATGGAGCGTACCCGATAAACCATGAATGTGCAAGTCCACTGCTGTCATACTGGGCTGTTCCTGTCTTTCCTGCTGCTTCATAGGCTGTCCACCGGAAAGCCCCACCTGTACCATCAGTGACAACTTTTCTGCATAGAGAGCCAATATATTCCGCCTCCTCTTCTGAACACACCTGGGCTTTCTGTACAGGCATATTAACTCTGAGCACTTTTCCTGATGCAGTCTGCACCTGCATAACAACATATGGGTTCATCATAACGCCACCATTGGCAATTGATGAGATAATCATCAGATTGTGTATAGGACTAATCATGGTTTTTCCTTGTCCTATGCATGTTTCCTGAATTTCACTGATGCCTGAGCTCTCATCAAGCTGAAAACTGCTTACAGATGCATCCATACCAATATTCAGATTCCTGTTGAAATAAAATGTCTCACAAAGCTGTCTGAATTTATTAAGCTTCAATTCAAAGCCAATGGTAGAAAAAAATGAATTGCATGAATTGGCAAAAGCATCAGATAAATCTTCCTCTCCATGTGCATTTTCATCAGAACACGGAATTGTTGTTCCTCCACTTACATATGCGCTGCCAGAACAATCATATACAAAATCTTCATAATCCTCATAGTCTCTTATATATTCCAGTGCAGTCATAACTTTAAATGTTGAACCAGGTGCATAAAGTCCATTAACTGCTCTGTTCAACAGTACAGAATCACTACTTTCATATTCAAGCCATGAATTATAATATTCATCTGCATAATTAGGATCATAATCTGGTTTGGAAACCATAGCCAGTATCTTACCTGTTGAAGGATCCATGGCTACAACAGCACCTTTGTTATTTCCAAGGGCATCATATGCTGCTTTCTGAAGTTTTGAATCAATTGTCAGAACTACATCATTACCTGCAGATTTCTTGCCCTTTAATTCATTAGTCAACTCTTCTATTATATTCCCATTAGTAGATAATAATTCATAATTTTCCTGACCTTCAACTCCGCTTTTTGATAATTTCAGTCCTACAACATGGCAATACATTTTCCCTAATGGATAATATCTGTACTCCTTTCCTGATTCATCTGTTTTAGTTTCCGCCAGAACAGTACCATCTGAAGCAAGAATACATCCTCTTACCACTTTACTTGATAAAGTGTCAATTCTTTTATTGTAGGAATTATTCACCACAGAATTAGATTTATAAACTGTAAAATAAACAAGATAAAAGGCCATGGCAAGAAAAAGTGCCATAAATAAAAATGAAATAACATTAGTTTCGTAATTTCTTAAGCCCTTCTTTTTATTCCACAGAATATCACTTTCCTTTTTCTTTTTTTGCTTTTCCTGTTTTTTCATTAACGCCAACCTCGTCCTGTCTCATATTATACATTCCGTTGATTATAGCAAATATAACCAGTGAGCTTAACATAGAGCTTCCGCCGTAACTTACAAAAGGCAGTGTGACACCTGTCATAGGTATCATCTTCATTGCTCCTCCTATGGTAAGGAAAACCTGAAATCCATATGTCACACCCAAACCAACTGCAACAAGCCTGTAAAAAACAGTTTTGCATCTTGAAGCAATGTTCATCATTAATATCAGATTATTAAGACATATCATAATAAGGCATACCGCAAATATAACGCCAAATTCCTCAACTATTGCAGAGAATATAAAATCCTTTTCAACAACAGGTATTTTTTCCGGCATACCCTGACACAATCCAAAGCCAAACCAGGATCCCATTCCTATGGAAAACATGGACTGACATATCTGGTAACCACTTGAATCAATTGTAGCCCATGGATTCTTCCATATAGTGACTCTCTGCCTGATATGTCCAAAAATATTGTAAGCTGCAACAGAAGCCACAGCTCCAGCTCCAAGCCCCGCAATCATATAATCAAGGCGCCTTGTAGCCACATACAGCATACATACATATACAACAAAGAATATAAGTGCAGCTCCAAGATCCTTAGATAATACAAGTACTATTACATGAATCGCAGCCATGGCAGTAGTTATTGCCACCTGTTTGAAATTAACTGATTTGTTAAACATTGATGCCACAAACATAACGAACAGTATTTTAACAAATTCCCCTGGCTGTACAGAAACCGGTCCAACACTAAGAACAAGATTAGCACCATATACACGGTTTGAAAAAAGCACTCCGATTAACAGAGCCAGACCAACTGCACAATATACCCAGCCCATATTCCTGAAACTTTTTACCTTCTTAATAAGCCATGGAATAAAGAAACATATAATTGTTGATGCACAGGCAATAATAAACTGTTTCAGGCATTTGTTGTAATCAAGCCGGGCATTCATAATAAAGCCTATTGTCATAAGCATACACATATTATTAATCAAAAGCCTTGATGCCTTAGGATACAGAATATCAAAAACAGTGACTACCATAAACAGATAAATCAACTGTGCAAAATACAATATCAGATAATTAATATCCTCATTGTTATTAATATACAATATGAAATACCCCAGAATATGTATTGAGAACATAAAGACATTCTGTAATACATATGTAACTCTTTTCCTTGATTCATTCTTACATGCAGCTCCATAATAAGAAACTGCTGTGTAAAACATAATAAGAAAAGCAAATCCGTATTTCGACAATTCAAGTAAAACTATACGCATTATTCTACCCCTGTGACAAGATGAGCCATGTATTCTTTTCCGCTTGAATCAGGCTTACTGTCAATATTTTGAACCGACTCTTTTGGGAAATTATATTCTGTACGTAAGTAATCAGGTGAAATATCCCCAATAATACTGCTATCATATGGAACATCCAGCTTTTGTGAGTTTAGCATAAGACTGTAACAGTAATCACATTTGCTTAACACGTTATAACTTCTGCCTCTGTTCCTGTCTTTAAGCACTGTAACACTACCGGCGCCATCACACAAGCCATATGTTTTCCTGACACACTGTTTTGAAACCATTACAGGAATATATGTACTCCTTACAAGTTCCATATCACAATCTGTATATATCTTGTTAATTTCATTAACCGTAAGCTCATATGGATATGTTACCTTTAAAAGCTTCAAGCCACATTTTCCAATAATAGTTTTAAGCATCTGGAAAGCTTTTGAATTCCAACAGTAAAGATTGGCATCTGTAACAATTTCCGCCCCAGGCAGAATACTTCCCAATAGACCTATTTGTTCAAGATTTCTTACAAGAAAAGAAGTAATACCCGCCTGGACTGCCTTATTAATAAGTAAACTGCATTTCATAATGTCATTCTGTGTAATGATATGAGGCAGCGCCAGCAGTACATTTACTCCCGATTCTTTCAATTTATTAATTAAGTCCAGTCCTTTATCTGTAAGCACTTCTCTTTCTACATATATATCTGAAATCTTTCTTGTTTCCTGATATATATCTGTAATTTCCACAAGCTGGCTTTCACATGACACCAGAACTGATTCCTTTAATTCCTGATTTTTTTCTAAATCTGTACGAATTCCAGCTTCTTCTGACTTAACAGATATATCTTCTGTATGTTTAAAGGTTCTTTTGCTGCTGTCAAGTATCATTGATTTAACATTGTCAATTCCCTGTCTTCTTATGTCATTAATCCATGCTACAGGTAAAAAACAATTTCCGTTAATGACTACTTCAATTTTCCCAGAAACAAAATCTGTGTTTCCCAGCTTTTTCAATCTTTCTATTACATCTCTTTCTTTTGCAGCAGCATTTTCAGCCACATCCACCACAGGGCCGGTAACTACAGTCTCCATTCCTAATGCTTTAACACTAAGCTTCAGGGGTTCCCCCGGTGAAACATATAATTTCATATCAACAGGTTTACAACCGTTTTTGTTATTATCAGCGAATTCTTGTGCAACATATCTGGTAATATTGTTATTTCTTGTCCTGAATAATACTCTGTTCTTAGAAAGAGGATATTTTCTTGGAAGATTAACAATGAATGTATCACCACTTCTGTATCTTCCACCACTTGAGAATGAATTATCACTGTCAATCTCAAATACATCCTGTGGGTATATATCTCTTAATGCCTTAAATGTCACTTTACCATTAACATTACTTATAACCTGAAGTGCCTTTGTTCCCATGTGATTAGGTCTTTCCACCCACATCATGTCTCTTCCCTTTTTACCGGTAAAATAACCATCAGTAAAGCCACCACGGTTATATATATCCATAAGATTCTCAATATCCTGCCTGTCTACCTCATATCCAGACCTTCCCCTTTCCAGATACATATCAACATACTTTCTGTAAATATCGGTAACGCCAGCAGCATATGTGACATTCTTCATTCTTCCTTCAATCTTCAATGAATACACACCTGCATCAATAACATCTGGCAGAACGTACAGGGCGCACATATCTTTAGGACTTATAGGATAACATTCCCCTATTTTATTGACCTGTCTTTCCCTGTTATACACATCATACATCATACGGCAGCTCTGTGCACATCTGCCCCTGTTTCCACTCCTATTGCCATTCATGCTGCTTAAAAGACACTGTCCGGAATAACAATAACAAAGAGCGCCATGAACAAAAGCTTCTATCTCAATATCTACATTATCATGAATCTGCCTGATTTCGGAAGAAGTCAGTTCTCTTGCAGTCACAATTCTGGAAGCTCCCATGTCTTTAAAAATTCTCGCTCCATTAGAACCAGTAACTGTCATCTGTGTACTGGCATGAATGTTAAGGTCTGGAAAATAACTTCTTATCACATTAAACACGCCTAAATCCTGTACTATTACAGCATCAAGTCCTGCCTCATAATATGGTTTTATAAAATCAATGAGTTTTTCATTAATCTCATCTTCTTTAAGGAGTGTATTAACAGTAAGATATATCTTTGCATCTCTTAAATGAGCATAATCCAGTGCCTCTAACATTTCCTCCCTGTTAAGATTTCCTGCATATGCCCTTGCCCCGAACATATCTCCACCCAGATATACAGCGTCAGCTCCTGCTCTTATAACTGCCTTGCATATCTCAAGAGAACCTGCCGGTGCCAAAACTTCTATATTTTTCAATCTGTCCTCCAATTATAATAAACCTGCAATTTGCTTACAAATCACAGGTTCACATATAATAATGATTATTTAGCATTAAGTTCTGTCTCAAGTTTAACAATACTCTTCTGATACTTGTTAATCTCCTTCTTAAGCTCTTCTACCTCTTTAGCAGAAGTATCCGCCTTTATCTGTGTAGCAATCAGCTCATGCTTAAGGTCATATATCTCTTTATCTTTGCTCTCTATCTCTTCTGACAAACTGTCACCAAGTTTTTTTGCCTTAAAATAATCATCAGCAATATTAAGATATAATATGTTAGCTCTCATCTCTGGAGACATTCTCCTGAATGAGTCTTCCTTTGTATATTCAGCTATCTTACCATTAATGTAATTAGCAACTTTCTGTAAATATTCTTCACTTTCGTATCCACAAACCCTAAATACCTTGCCGCCAATCACTACATCCGCATTATTCTTTGATGCCATGACATCCTCCCAATTGTATCACAAAATACTTAATCTATTGTACCATAAGAAACTATATATGTTCAATACCAAGATTTTTATAAGCAAGGTCTGTTGCAACCCGTCCTCTTGGTGTCCTGTTTATGAATCCGTTCTGTATAAGATATGGTTCATACACATCTTCTAATGTACCTGAATCTTCACCAATAGAGGCTGCCAGTGTCTCAATTCCCACAGGTCCTCCATTATATTTGTTGATAATGGTCGATAAGATAAGCCTGTCATTTCTATCCAGTCCGTCTTTATCAACATCCAGAAGATTCAATGCATAGTTAGCAACTTCTCCTGTAATCTTTCCATTGTATTTTACCTGGGCAAAATCTCTGACTCTCTTAAGCAGCCTGTTGGCAAGTCTTGGGGTTCCTCTTGATCTTCTTGCCATTTCATGAGTGCCCTGCTCATCAATCTCCACGCCAAGACAACTGGCTGAACGGGCAATAATTGTTTCAAGTTCCTGGATAGTATAATATTCAAGGTGATTAACAACACCAAACCTGTCCCTTAAAGGAGCAGATAAAAGTCCTGCTCTTGTAGTTGCTCCAACCAGAGTAAACTTAGGAAGTTCAAGCCTTATTGACCTGGCAGTTGCTCCTTTACCAATCATTATATCAATCTGGTAATCCTCCATAGCTGGATACAGAACTTCTTCCACCTGACGGTTCAGCCTGTGAATCTCATCAACAAAAAGCACATCACCCTCAGACAGATTATTAAGGATTGCTGCCATCTCACCCGGTTTTTCGATTGCTGGTCCTGAAGTCACCTTAATATGTGTTCCCATCTCGTTGGCAATAATGCCAGCAAGAGTAGTTTTGCCCAGTCCCGGAGGACCATAAAACAGTACATGGTCAAGAGCATCATGCCTTTCTTTGGCAGCTTCTATGTACACCTTCAGGTTTCTTTTTATCTTTTCCTGTCCAACATAATCATCCAGTGTTAGAGGTCTTAAATTATTCTCAATTTTAACATCTTCCTCTATAACTTCGGTAGATATAATTCGTTTTTCCATCAGATTCCCTCATAATTATTATAAAATAGCCAGCTTTTTCAAAGCCTCTTTAAGAATTGTCTCAGAATCTTTTTTATCAGCATCGTCTATCTGTCTGACAGCCCTTACAGCCTCTGAATTACTGTACCCCAGACTGACTAACGCCTCAACAGCCTCATTTTTTGCATTAAGTTCACTGCCGGAAGCATTTTCAATGCTATTGCCTTCTGACCTTTCCAGTACATCCGCAAGATTCACTTTATCCTTTAATTCAAGAATAATCTTCTGGGCAATCTTATTCCCAATTCCTGGTGCGCTGGATATAAGTTTTACATCACCTGAACATATGGCAAACCTTAAATCATCCGGTGATATGGTAGAAAGAATAGCCAGTGCTCCCTTAGGTCCAATACCATTAACATTGATAAGCATTTTAAACATGTTAAGGTCATCCCTTGTCAAAAATCCATAAAGACTGTGGGCATCCTCTCTAATCTGAAGATATGTATATACCTTAACCTCTTCTCCTATTGACGACAGCGAAGAAATCACTGTAGCTGGAACATTAATATTAAATCCTATCCCATTATTCTCTACAACAATAATCCCTTCAGATATTTCCGTTAATTCACCTTTTATATATGAAATCATCCTGTTATTCCTATCTTAATCGCTATTATTCCTGCATTCCCATACAGTAGTTTACAAATTGCTGTGCTGTTCTTCCAGATATGCCGCCATGACTTAACTCCCACTTGTTTGCCTCACGTTTAAGCTCATCTTCAGACATTGTTACGCCGCTTCTTCTGGCAAGATTAACTACAATATCAAAATATTCCTGCTGGGTTGGTTTTGAATAACATATCTGGCATCCAAATCTGTTGACAAGAGAAAGCTTTTCTTCCATTGTATCAGACTTATGCATTCCATTCTGCATCTCCACATCATTCCTGTCGTTCCATGTCTCCTTAATGAGATGTCTTCTGTTAGATGTGGCATATATAAGAATATTATCCGGTTTAGTTTCAACCCCACCCTCGATAACTGCTTTAAGGAACTTGTATTCTATTTCGAACTCCTCAAATGACAAATCATCCATATAAATAATAAACTTATAGTTTCTGTTCTTTATTCTTGCTATAACCTCAGAGAGATCCTTAAACTGATGCTTATATATCTCTATCATTCTAAGGCCCTGGTCATAATACTGATTGACAATTGCCTTAATACTTGTAGACTTGCCCGTTCCGCTGTCACCAAACAACAGACAGTTATTTGCTTTTCTTCCGTTAACAAAGGCCTCAGTGTTATCAATAAGCTTCTTTTTCTGTATTTCATATCCAACCAGATCATCAAGCTTAACCTTGTCCATATTGTTTATTGCATTGAATCTTACATGTCCATCAGCTTCACTGCTGATTCTGAAAGCTTTGTTAAGTCCAAACATACCAACGCCATAATCTTTGTAAAATCCTGTTACATAATCAAAGAACTCCTGGTCTGTTCCGGCAGATGCAAGACGTTTGCTTAAGGCCTGCACTTTTTCACTCACATTATGGTTATACATAAGTTCCTTTTTACATATTGCCTTGTAATGTGTAAGAATAGTAAAGCAGTCAATACCAAGTTCCCTCTCAATCTCTGAGAAATCATAATGGAACAGCACTCTGAAATTATGAAAATCATTAAGTGCAAATGTATTGACGCTTCCATCACTTGCGCCTGTTTTTTCACAGGTTATGCTAAACGGATTTTCCGTTGTAATAAGAACAAATGTAAGATAATTCTGCCACAGATTCTCATCAAATCCATAATCGGTAGCAACAGACAGTATACGTTTAACCTGGGTGTACACTTCCTTTGTGAGTTCAGCCTTGCTGCTTCCTCCATTTTCAAATTTATAAAAAATATCTGCAAGACAGGACAAAATGGAATTTTTATCCATATCGCCATATATAATCAGATTAGAAACTTCCTTATACATACTTAACCCTTCCTAATTTTTCTTACTTTTTCTTCGTTATTATATATAATATTATAATTGTTGTTTTTGTCAAACACTTTAATTTTCTATTGACACTTAAGAAAGTAATGATATAATCATAAAAGACTTTAATTTAGTCTTTATATTTTTTTGGACATGTTTGATTTAACCGAATTTGAGAGGAATAACAATGAAAGCAATTTCTGCTATCAACACAATCCTTTACACAGCTTTAACGGTATTATATTTTTATCAGCTAATATATGTAATTGTAGCACTTTTTAATGAAAAACGTAAAAAAAAGCAGGTGTATGAAGTCAAAAAACTTCATAGATTTGCTTTTATTGTTGCGGCAAGAAATGAAAGTGCTGTTATTGCCAATCTAATAAAGAGTATTAAGGCTCAGAACTATCCTTCTGAACTTATTGATATATTCGTTGTTGCTGATAATTGTTCTGATAATACCGCAGACATCGCACGAAACAGCGGTGCAATTGTCTATGAGCGTTTTTCCAACACTAAGGTAGGAAAAGGTTACGCACTTGATTACGCATTTTCAAAGATTAAAGAATACTATGGTTCTTACACTGCTTACGATGGTTACTTTATATTTGATGCTGATAATGTCATAAGTAAGGATTATGTTAGTGCAATGAATAAAACCTTCGACCAGGGATATAAGGTTATCACAAGCTACAGAAACTCTAAGAATTTTGATACAAACTGGATTACATCTGGATATTCATTATGGTTCTGCCGTGAGGCAAAGTATCTTAACAATCCTAGAATGATACTGAAAACCAGCTGTGCCGTATCTGGTACAGGATATCTTGTAAACAGCGAGATAATTGACAAGTACGACGGATGGAAATGTAATCTGTTAACTGAAGATATTGAATTCTCTGTTGTAAATATTCTTGACGGAGTGCGTATAGGTTACTGCTCTGATGCAATGTTTTATGATGAACAGCCTGAGACATTCAAGCAGTCATGGGATCAGCGTCTCCGCTGGTCAAAGGGATTTTATCAGGTTATGTTTAAATATGGAACACAATTGGTTAAGATGGGATTTAAACGCCGCGAGCTGTTCGTATCATGCTACGATATGTTCATGACTATTGCTCCTGCTACACTCCTGTCAGTTGGCTGTATTGTACTTAATCTTATATTTTTATTCCTGGGTGCCAGTGATCCTTATACTTTCAGCAGAATTCTAATACCTGCCCTTGAATCTATCGCATTTGGCCTTGTGAGCTTCTGTGTTTTAATGTTTACAATTGGGGCTATTACACTGATTACAGAATGGAATAAGATTATTGCTTCTCCATCCAAGAAGATAAAGTCGTTGTTTACATTTCCATTCTTCATGATTACGTACATACCTATCTCATTGGTTGCATTAGTTAAGAAGGTTGAATGGAAGCCAATTACTCACTGTGTATCAAAATCAATGGATGAAATTGAAAACTCAAGAAGCTGATGTAAATATCTAAAATAAAAACAGTGTAGATTTCTTATACCATGAAATCCACACTGTTTTTTATATTAATCCTCTATTTCACAATCCTGTTAACACGTTTAACTATCATTGATGCAACAATTCCAATTACAATACCTGTTACAACACCACTTATCATAAGCACAGGCAGATATAATATTATAGCTGATGTATCCATTATTATTACCGCAGCAATAATCTGGCCTATATTATGCATTACTCCTCCTGTAACGCTTATTCCTACTTCTGAGAATTTATCGGTATGCTTTAATACTGCCATAACAACAATGCTTAACACTGCTCCAGATATGCTGAATAAAAAAGAATTAAAATTACCGAAAAGCATTGAAGTTAGAACAACTCTGATAATATCAACAAAAACAGCTTCCCTTGTGCCAATGGTAAACATTACAATCATTATTGCCATATTCGCAAGCCCAAGCTTAACCCCTGGAACAGGTATGGGTATTGGCACCAGAGACTCAATATAACTGAATATCATAGCCAATGCTGTCATAAGTCCACATATTGTTATCTTTCTTGTATTGTTCATCATTTTCCTTTCATCACTGTACAACAGAGTCAATATTGTTGTTATCAGATACAGAATTCCTCTTAATCTCTACCACAACTCTGTGAGGAAGACATACTATTGTCTCTCCTGCTCTGTTAATTTTACCTGTCTTAACACAAAGCTTGTCCGGACAATCTGCATCTGAAATCAGTACACTCCCATTCCTAATTGTAATGGAATTAATTCCTCCATGATATCCAGGAACAGTAAACTCATCATCCTGATTCAGAGGAAGTTCTTTAATTACTGTACCATCCACTTTCACAACTACTACACTGCCCTCAGAGCCTGCAAAATATAAGAAGGCATATATTATTATGGCTGCACATAAAAAGGCTGCTATAAGGATAAAATCCCTCTTAATCTTTGTATTCTTTCCTGTTCCGGAATCTGTTTTAAATTCACTATTCATTATTATATTTTCCCTGTTCTATATCACATAATATCATGATATGATACACGAATTGCTCCGTTGCTGTGCAACTCCCTTATATCATGTATTATAGGTTATTTTCTGCAACATGTCATTAAAAAAAGCCTGGCTTAAGAGAATTTCTACAATCTGTAGAAGAATTCCTTAAGCCAGGCAATTATCCCATATATATTATTAAACTATTTCTGTGGTTTAATAATCTTCTTTGGACACTTTTCTGCGCACTTGCCACATCCGGTACATTTACTCTGGTCAATATGAGCAATATTGTTCTCAACTGTAATAGCACCAAATTCGCACTGCTTTACGCACATCTGACATCCAATACAGCCAACAGAACAAACCTGCATAACATCCTTGCCCTTATTCTTTGAAGAACAGTTAACAGCAAAAGATGATTCATATGGAATAAGTTCAATGATACTTCTAGGACATGCAGCAACACACTTACCACAGGCCTTGCACTTTTCCTTATCAACAACGGCAACACCATTAACTACATGTATTGCATCGAATGGACATGCCTTGACGCATGTACCAAATCCCAGACAGCCATATGTACATGCTTTAGGACCACCATTAGGAGCAATCCCAACCATCGCACAATCCCTGACACCAGAATATACATAATTTTCCTTTGCTTTCTCGCAGTCTCCGCCACATTTTACAAAAGCTGTCATTCTTGCTACGTCACCTGCTGACTGTCCCAGGATGGCTGCAATCTTACCTGCAACTGTGCTTCCTCCAACAGGACATGCGCCACAGTCTGCCTCACCTGCCACAATAGCCTTTGCCAGGGCATCACATCCTGCGTATCCGCATCCACCACAGTTATTACCAGGAAGTTCTGCTCTTACATCTATTTCCTTTTGATTAACCTCTACAGCAAACTTTTTACCCATAAATCCAAGGAAAAGACCCAGGAGTAATCCAACAATGCTGACAACAGCTGCTGCTATAATAATACCTGTCATTTTCTTCTCCTCCTAAATTATAATATACCAGAAAAACCAAAGAACGCTATTGACATTAATCCTGCAACAAGAAGAACAATTGGCATTCCTTTAAAACTTTCAGGCACATCATTATCTTCAATTCTTTCACGAATACCTGCCATAATGATGATTGCAATTGTAAATCCAATAGCTGTACCAAACCCGGCAACTACTGACTCAATAAGGCTGTATCCATTCTGCACATTAGTTAAAGCGATACCAAGAACAGCACAGTTAGTAGTGATAAGAGGCAGATATACACCAAGAGCCTCATACAGAGGTGGCATACATTTCTTAAGAACCATCTCAACAAACTGAACTAATGATGCAATTACAAGAATAAATACAATTGTATTCAGATATGTAAGATCAAGTGGTGTAAGTATGTAGTCATATATCAGACTGCACAATGCAGATGAAATTGTAATAACTCCAATAACAGCACCACCCATTCCGGCTGCTGTTTTGATTTTCTTTGATACACCAAGGAAAGGACACAGGCCAAGGAACTGGCTGAGTACTACATTGTTAACCAAAGTTGCACTAATAGCAATAATAATTAATTTCATACTCTACCTCCTAGTCTTCTTTCTCTTGTGTACCACAGCATCCTTCAGGAAGCTGTGCCGGCTTCATGCCATGTTTTCTCTTAATTCTGTTCATAAGTGCAATACACATTGCCAGTACAAAGAAAGCACCTGGGGCAAGAATAAATATACTTGCAGGTGTGAATCCCATAGTACTGAAATCAACCAATGCGCTGCTTCCTGTTGAAAGTATTGTACCAGCGCCAATAAGTTCTCTTAATGCACCAAGAATTGTTATTGCCACAGTGAAACCAAGTCCCATACCAAGACCATCAAATACAGATGGTATAACTGGATTCTTTGAAGCATATGACTCTGCACGTCCAAGAATAATACAGTTAACAACGATAAGCGGTATATAAATACCAAGTGAATCATAAAGACTTGGAAGGAAACCCTGCATAAGGAACTGAACCATTGTAACAAATGATGCAACAATTACAATAAATGCAGGCATTCTCACGCCATCTGGAATAACCTTACGCAAAAGTGAAATGATAAGGTTACTCATTACTAAAACCACTGTAGAAGAAAGTCCCATTCCTATACCATTAATTGCTGATGTAGTTACAGCAAGTGTAGGACACATTCCAAGTGTAAGCACAAAAGTAGGATTTTCTTTAATTAAACCGTTATATAATCTTTCAGCACATTTATTCAATGCCAGCACCTCCTACTGTTTTAACATTAGATGAATTTAAGATTTTAAACTCTGCCAGGGCCGCATTAATACCATTGGTAACTGCCTTTGATGTTATTGTTGAACCACTGATTGCATCAATCTTATCATCTGCTGATGAACCTGTTCCATCTTTAACAACTGAGAAAGAATCCACCTTAACTCCATTAAACTGTGAAAGGAATGATGGATCTGTCTTTGCTCTCATACCAAGACCTGCTGTCTCGCTGATTGAAAGTATTGATGTTCCCATATATGTACCATCAGATGCGACACCAACTGAGAACTTAATATCTCCACCATAGCCTGCACCATCTGTTACAGTAATAACATACCCAACAATCTTGCCACCTTTAACACCTGCAACAATATCTGATATTATATCATTGCCATATCCTGACACTGTAATAATATTATCGTCACTGCATGTTATTCCTTCAATTGCTTCAAAGCTCTCTGCATCCGGCAAAACTGCCCTGTATGCTTCCTGCTTTGCTTTCTCGCTCTGGTTTGCAATTGGAGCCTTAGTAACATCATAAACAATGCCTAAAAGGATGCCCGCCACTAAAGTTATGGCAAATAATATGCACGCATCTTTAATAATCTTTTTCATATTACTTTGCCTCCTTTTCCTTCACAGGCTTCTTCTTACCAAATGACTTTGGAACTGTTACTCTCTCAATAAGTGGAACTAACAGGTTAGAGAAGATAATTGCATAAGACACTCCCTCCGCTGAACCACCAAACATTCTGAATATGAATGTAAGAATACCGAGAATAACACCAAATACAATCTTACCCATCGGTGTAATTGGAGACGTAACATAATCTGTTGCCATGAAAAATGCTCCTAAAACAAGACCCCCTGCACAAAGCTCTTTAAGAAGATACTCTGCTTCAAACTGGTGTCCTGGTGCAAACAGGAAAATTAAAACTGCAAATGTAGCAATGTAAGTTACAGGAATTCTCCATGAAATAATCTTCTTGATAAGAAGATATGCCGCACCAATTAACAGACAAATAACAGATGTCTCACCAATAACACCTGCATGCTTACCAATGAACAATGTTAAAAGGCTTGTTGCCTGTGCAGGTTCAGCACCTGGCTTCAGAACAGCAAGTGGTGTTGCACCTGAATATGTATCAGTTACAAAATTAGTCATTGGTCCTGTAAATGCAATAAGAAGAAAACATCTTGCTGCCAGGGCAGGGTTCATGAAATTCTGCCCAAGTCCACCGAAAAGCTGTTTTACAACAATTATTGCAAATATACATCCAACGATTTCATATCCAACATTCAATGTAGAAGGGATATTCATAGCAATTAAAAGTCCTGTAACAGCAGCACTCAAATCTGAAACTGTGACTTTAAGATGCATAAAATACTGATAAATTGCTTCTGTGGCCACACAGGTTACCACACCAATAATTAATCTTATCAGTGCATTAATACCAAAATTATAAATACCAAATATACAAGCAGGGGCTAATGCAATAAGCACATCTCTCATGATTGACTGAGTAGTGACCTTGCTTCGTACATGAGGATTGGTCGATACGTTAAATACTTCGCTCACTTTTAATCCTCCTTACTTCTTTCTTCTGTTAGCCAGAACTGTGCTTCTCATAGCTTTAATCTGCTGTGCTAATGGTCTCTTGGCTGGACAGATATATGAGCAGCTTCCACACATTACACATTCCATACCATCAAATTTAACGAATCCTTCTTCGTTATTCTTAGCTGCAAAGCCTGCCAGTTTAGCAGGGAGAAGATGTTCAGGGCACGCTTCACCACATTTGCCACATCTGATACATGCTGATGATTCAATCTTAGAAACTATATCTTCCTTAAATACAAGAAGTGAAGAACTGCCCTTCACAACAGGAACATCAAGACTATACATAGCAAATCCCATCATAGGGCCACCGGAAATAAACTTCTCCGGCTCACCAACAAGTCCGCCTGCAGCTTCAACAAGCTGACGGTAATTCATACCTAACCAAACGTAGAAATTGCCAGGATTCTTAATACCATCTCCTGTAACAGTAACAATTCGCTTAGTAAGAGGTTTTCCTTCGATAACCGCCATATAAATACTGAATATTGTATCAATATTATGTACTATACATCCAGCATCTGCAGGAAGCATTGATGAATTAATGCTTCTGCCTGTTGTGGCATATATTAAACTACGCTCACCACCCTGTGGATACTTAGTCTTTAATACTTTAACCTGAATATCTGGTTCACCGGCAACCTTTTCCTGCATAATCTTAATTGCCTCAGGCTTATTATCTTCGATTGCAAATATTCCCTTGGCATTGTCAAACAGTGATAATGCTATTTTAAGACCCTTTACCAGCTTGTCTGACTCTTCCAGCATTCTTCTGTAATCAGATGTAAGATATGGCTCACACTCGGCACCATTGACAATAATATAATCAATTGCCTCTGGATTCTTAGGAGTAAGTTTAACATTAGTAGGAAAACCAGCTCCTCCCATTCCGACTACACCTGCAGCCTTAATTCTTTCTCTGATTTCATCCCTGGTCAGTTCTTCAAGTTTCTTAGGCACATACTCTACTTCCTTGTACTCTCCATCATTCTCAATAATAATGGAATTACACATACCACCAGTAGCCAGAGTTCTAGGCTCAATTGCCTTAACAGTACCTGAAACAGACGAGTGTATGTTGGCAGAAACAAATCCACCAGCCTCAGCAATCAGCTGACCAGCGAGTACATAGTCTCCCTTTGCAACAACTGGAACAGCAGGTGCTCCAATATGCTGTGAAAGCGGATATACCATATCGCCTTCAGGGAATAACTCTTTGATTGGCTTGTCTTTTGACAACTCTTTACCATCAAAGGGATGTACGCCACCTTTAAATGTACATTTACCCATGACACACTACTCCTTATAAATTAATTTATAATTATTTTAGACTAAAAATCGCCAAAAATCTACTTTTTTTTGTGTATATATTCATATATAATAAACGAAAGCTGATATATTTTTAACAGCAATATGTACATATTTTTATTCAAATATTGTTTTTCTGGAGTAAATATGCAAAAATTTTCATATATATTCAGTGTTCCTAACAGCAACATTGATTCATTACTTAACATAATTAATACATTTGATTTATCAGAACATGTTTTTTTAGATATTGAAACTACCGGTCTTTCAGCTAAGAATTCAATATGTTATCTCATTGGGCTGGCATATTATAAAGATAAATCTTTTGAATGTACACAGTTTTTTGCAGACACCCCTGATGACGAACCTGTGATTTTACAGGAGCTTCTGTCTTATATCAGCAGATTTAAAGCTATTGTGACATATAACGGAGATACTTTTGATATTCCATATATTATTTCCCGCTGTAAATACAACGGTTTGTCCACAGACAGTGTTTTTTCCCAGGAACGCATTGACCTTTATAAAACTGCCCGTCAGGTTAATTCACTGTTAAAGTTAGGTAACCTTAAGCAAAAAAACATAGAAAACTTCCTTAGTATAGACAGGGATGATATATATTCCGGTGGTGAACTGATTGATACATACAAAGAATATATAATAAAATACAAGCTAAAAGAGGATACTTTTGCTGAACTTTCCCGTCTTCTTTTACATAACAGGGAAGATATATGCGCCCTTCCAGAAATATGCAGTATATTGTCACTACGCCAGTTGTTATCTGATGATTTATCTCTGCTTAAGTTTGTAAATTCATTTATAAAATCTGGGGTTTTAAACTATAAGTTTAAGACAGATTGTCCTTTTCCTAAAAAGCTTGTTATTAACAACAGCTCCATCCAGTTAAATATATATGATAATATTGCAGAAATATCCATAAATATCACTGAAGAAGAACTTAAACATTTCTATAAGGACTACAAGAATTATTATTATATTCCAGAAGAAGGACAGGCAATCCATAAAAGTGTTGCAGCATATGTAGACACCTCTTTCAAAGAGAAAGCGACAAAAGAAAACTGTTTTACCAAGAAAAAAGGTGACTTCCTTCCTGCTGTATGTGAACTGGAAATACCCCGCTTTAAATTAGAATATAACAGCACAGACGAATACTTTCTGTTCAACGATACATTTCTTAACGATGAATCTGTTATCAGGAAATACTGTGCTGGTATCATAAAATCACTATAGATTTCCTGTTATTAAACAGCAAATGGCGGCAGGTAAACTGCCGCCATAAATTATTCTGAAATTATCATCAAAGTTCCTTAACTTTTCTGTAGAAAAACAACTGGTCAAAATCATACCCCAACTCTTTGTGGTTTATTATCTGCTCTGTATTTCCAACAAACAGACATCCTCCATTGACAAGAGATTTATTAAATTTATAGTAAATATCATGCTTTGCTTCCTCGGTAAAGTAAATCACCACATTACGGCATACAATAAGATGGCATCCTGTTGGATATGGGTCCTTAAGGAGATTACTCTTCTTAAACTCCACACAATTCTTAATCTCATCGCTGATTTTATAGAATCTGTCTCCCATCTTTTCAAAATACTTGTCCAACAAGTCCTTCGGAAGTCCCTTGACACTGGCATTGCCATATACTCCATCCTTTGCCTTCTGTAATACCTGGTCATCAATATCAGTTGCGATAATCTTAATCTTTCTCAAAGGAACCTTCTTTGCCAGTACCATAGCAAGTGAATATGGTTCATCTCCTGTTGAGCATGCAGCACTCCAGATTTTTAAATTCTCCCCAAACTTATTTATCAGGTCAGGAAGAATAACATCCTCCAAAGTTTTCCAAAGTGCCGGATTACGATAAAATTCAGATACATTAATAGTAAGATAATTAACAAACTCGTCCAGCAATACCTTATCTGAAGTCAACGCCTTACTGTAACTGTCATATCCATCAAATTTATTTCTGGCAATAAGTGCATCAATTCTTCTTTTCATCTGTCTTTCTTTATAGGCATTCAAATCAATGCTTGTGGTCTGAAAAACATATTTCTTAAAATCTTCATAATCCCTTATCATAGCAATTCTCCAATCCGTAGATTTGTACCTTTATGTATTTTAACACAAATTTTGTCAAAAATCTTATTTTTTTGTAGATTTTTGCAGAATTTTTAAAATAATTTATTAAACTTGGAATTTATATGATATTATAATTGTATCTTTCGTGAGAAACAAAATTATCAAACATAATTTTAAGAGGAGCCAGCCATGGATGAAGTAGTTCTTATAAAAAGAAAGCTGATGGATACAGCCAATAAATCATACAATTCAGGCATATACACTTACACCAATTTCTTAAGCATAAATGAATTATCAATATATCACTCCATGAAAAATGATTTGTCCTTTGTACATTCTGAGACATTTGGCGGTAATGAATCCTGTGAAAGACAGATAGTACAGTTTGGGGATAAAGAAATCCTGGGCTATGAAGGGATATATCCTATCAGTCTTATCAAGATTGAACCCCTCACTCCTAAATTTGCTGAGGAACTTGGCCACAGAGACTATCTTGGTGCTCTTATGAATCTTGGCATTCAGAGAGAACTTCTTGGAGATATATTTATTAAGGAAAAAGAAGCATATGTATACTGCCTTTCTCATATTTCTGATTTTATAAGTGATAACCTTAAATCAGTACGACACACCCATGTTAAAGTAACAATATACAATGATGATATTGATATTATTAAACCTGAATTAAAAGATATTGAAATAATAGCTGCTTCGCCCCGCATAGATGCAGTTGTTGCAGGTATCACTAAAATGTCACGGAGTCAGTGTTTAGAACTTTTCTCTTCGAAAAAAATCTATGTCAACGGACTATGTATGGAGAATAAGAGCAGCCAGCTTAAAGAAGGTGACATTCTTGTAATAAGAGGGTTTGGAAAATTCATATACAATGGTTCCGGTAATGAAACAAGAAAAGGACGTGTATATATTAAGCTGCAAAAATACTAGTACATCTTGTATTTATATAGAAATCGCTGTACTAGACAACACAAGAAAGACCACGGTCAAACCGTGGTCTTTCCTGTAAAATACAAAAGGAAAACTTTATGAAAAAAATAAACAACCAACCATACAAAAATTACTCTGTAACTTCTGAATCTGCTTCAGCAGCCTCTAAATCAGCATCATCACTAAGAAGAGCCTTAACACTTAAAGATATCTTCTTGTCAGCCTCATTAAGATCTACAACCTTTGCCTCAATCTCCTGTCCAACTGAAAGAGCGTCACTTGGCTTATTGATATGTTCCTTAGAAATCTGAGAAACATGGAGTAAAGCATCAATTCCATCCTCAAGCTGAACAAAAGCACCAAAATCTGTCATTCTGGCAACCTTGCCCTTAACAACATTACCAACAGCATACTTCTCAGCCACATTGTTCCATGGGTTTAAATCTGGATACTTTGCACTAAGAGCAATCTTATTGCCGTTAATCTCCTTAATAAAGCACTTAACTGAATCTCCTACCTTAAATACCTTCTTAGGATTCTCAGTTCTGCCCCATGACATCTCTGATATATGAAGAAGTCCATCAACTCCGCCTAAATCAATAAATGCACCGAAATCAGTTACATTCTTAACTGTTCCCTCTACTGTGTCTCCTTCTTTAATCTTCTCAAGAAGTTCCTTCTGAGCCTTCTCTTTTGCTGCCATTATTGGCTGCTTGCAGTCACCGATAATTCTTCTCTTCTTAGGATTATACTCAGTGATAACAAAAGAAACTTCCTTGCCATTATATACAGATAAATCTTTTACATATGAATCTGAAACAAGACTTGCTGGAATAAATACTCTTGTCTCCTCAACCATTACGCTGATACCACCATTAAGAACCTGGTTAACAGTAGCTGTAAGTACTGTTCCATTCTCAAATGCTTCCTCAAGCTTCTTGCTTCCCTGTTCAGCCAGAAGTCCTCTTCTTGAAAGAATAACCTGTCCTTCACCATCGTTAACCTTGCGGACTTTTGCCTGAATAACATCGCCAACCTTAACAACATCTCTCAAATCAAGATTAGGCTGTGAAGAATAATCGCTTCTTGTCATTATTCCATCAGCTTTGTATCCGATATTAAGAACAATGCTGTCTTCTTTGACACTTATAACTGTTCCGTCAACAACTTCTCCTGTATGAATTACTTTTAATGATTCCTCTAACATCTGCTCAAAGCTCTTCTCTGACATTAGTGTAAACCTCCTCAATAATGTTTTTTGGGGTTGATGCCCCTGCTGTAATACCTATGCATTCTGCCATGGCCAAAACCGAAAGGTCCAAGTCACTAATCGTCTGAATGTAATATGTATTCTCACATTCACTTTTACAGATTTCATACAGTTTACGTGTGTTAGAACTGCTCTTGCCGCCAATAACTATCATTGCATCGGCTTCCCTGGCAATCTTCCTTGCCTCTGTCTGTCGTTCCTCAGTTGCATTACAAATTGTATTACTAATGATAGTATTGTAACCCTTTTTCTCTATAATTTCAACTAATTCTTTAAATTTATTGTAATTAAATGTCGTTTGTGAAACTATACAAACATTTTTATCAGGATTAAGCACAAGACTTTCAGCCTTGGAAATCGAATCAACAACATATGGAGTATTCACACACCACCCCATAATCCCCTGAACCTCAGGATGATTCTCATTACCAATAATGACCACTTGGCTTCCCGCCTCACTGGCTTCCCTTACTATCTTATGAATTTTCAAAACAAATGGACATGTGGCATCTACAATATTAACACCTTTATTGTCCAGCTTCTGGTATACATCCCTGGAAACGCCATGTGAACGGATTACAACAGTAGGCTGCCCTGATTCCTTCTCATGGCTTTCCAAATCATCCAGTCCATCCGCTTCCTCTATGACGTTTACGCCTTTATCCTCCAGATCCTTTACAACCTCTTCATTATGAATAATTGGACCATAAGTATATACATTATCACTTCCAGTAAGATTATAAACCGTATTGACAGCTCTTTGAACGCCAAAGCAGAATCCAGCTGATTTGGCAAGAATTACTTTTTTCACGCCAATTCTCCTTTAATATCAGGCTTTCATTTTCTCCTGAATAATTGAACTGATTACATCAACAACCTGGTCAATGTCCATATCTGATGTATCTACCAGCACAGCATCATCAGCCTGTTTAAGAGGTGAAATATCCCTGTGCATATCCTGATAATCACGGCTTTCAATATCATTCTTTATTGATTCAAAATCACACTCGATTCCCTTTTCAACCAGTTCATTATATCTTCTTTCTGCTCTTGCCTTAGAACTTGCAGTAAGATATATCTTGCAGAATGCGTCTGGAAGAACCACAGTACCAATATCCCTTCCATCCATTATAACGTCAGAAGTCTTTGAAAGCTTTCTTTGAAGATCTACAAGCTTAGTTCTTACAGCCTGGTATTTCGATGTCTGTGAAGCCATTTTCCCTGTTTCCTCTGTTCTTAACAGACCAGTGACATTCTCACCATTAAGTATTACCTGCTGTACCCCGTTATCATACTGAATCTGTATATCCACGTCCTGTACCGCCCTGTTAACTTCATTCTCATCAAGAGGATTAACGTTATTCTTTGAAAAATGTACCGCCATTGCTCTGTACATTGCGCCTGTATCCACATAAATATAATTCAGCTTTGACGCAAGAAGCTTGGCGATAGTACTCTTGCCTGCACCAGCAGGTCCATCTATAGCAATTGAATATGACATAAATATATACCTGTACCTTTCGTGTAATTTGTCTGTATATCTTACATAACAAGATGGTCTGCAGCAGCATAGCCTGTTGACCATGCAACCTGAAGATTAAAGCCACCTGTAAGTGCGTCTACATCAAGAACCTCTCCTGCAAAATAAAGATTCTTAACAAGCTTTGATTCCATTGTTGTAGGATTGATTTCCCTGACATTAATTCCACCCTGGGTTATTATTGCCTCATTGAAGCCTCTTAACCCTGTAAGTGTAAGTTCCAGTCCCTTTATCAGGGATACAAGTCTCTGCCTTTCCTGCTTTGTAATCTCATTTACCTTCTTATTGCCATCAATGTCAGATAATCTGACAATCACAGGTATCATTTTCTTAGGCAGAAGTTTGTCCAGACTGTTTTTAAATGCTTTATTCTTCTCCTCATCAAAATCCCTGAGTATTCTCTCATCCAACTGTTCCTGTGATAATGCCGGTTTTAAATCAATAATAAGCTTTAACGGATGTTCCTTAATTCTTCTGGCAGCAAAACTGCTTGCCGAAAGAATCAGGGGACCACTTACTCCAAAATGGGTAAAAAGCATTTCACCAAAATCAGAATATACTTCCTGATCACCATCTAAAACCACAATAGAAACATTCTTTAAACTTAATCCCTGAAGGTCACTCTCCCAGTCTTCTGCCACATTAAATGGCACCAGTGCTGGAAGTATTGGAGTAACACTATGTCCAAGCTTTCTGGCAAATCTGTATCCATCTCCTGTGGAGCCTGTGCTTTGATAAGAATTACCACCAGTAGCAACTATGACATTATCTGCCTGAATGGTACTCTCTTTTCCAGAACATTTTACAACAACGCCTGTTGCTTTACCACCATTAACAATTATATCCTTAACCTCTGTATTAAGCCTTACATCCACTGACAGTCTTTTTAATTCCCTGTTTAAAGCTCCAATAACATCAGATGAATGGTCTGATTCCGGAAAAACTCTATTTCCTCTTTCAATCTTAATCTGCAGCCCTAATTTATCAAAAAATCCAAGTGTATCATAATTGCTGAAACCATTGAATGAAGAAAACATAAACTTCCTGTTAGTTACTATACTGTTAAAAAGATCTTCAGTATCTCCTGCATTGGTTATATTACATCTGCCTTTGCCTGTAATGAAAAGCTTCTTTCCCAGCTTTTCATTTTTTTCCACTAACGTAACCTTAAAGCCCCGCCTTGCAGCTGTGATAGCGGCCATCATTCCTGCCGGACCGCCTCCTGTTATTACGACATTCTTCATTATTCCTCACTATCTTTCGACATCTTCTTTAACTCTTCATACATATTTTCATCCAGCAGGTTAATATCATCATTGTCTCCCTGCTGATAATTCTCAAGCACACTTTCCAGAGTTTCAAGATTCTTTATTACATCCTCATTACGCGCAAGACATAATGCCACAATCAGGGCATTAATGACACTTAATGGTGCAACTAACGAGTCCACTATAGAAGCCATATCACTCCTCGCAAACAGATTACATGATGAATACATATTCATTGGGGAATGTTTGCTGTCCGTAATGGCTATTATTCTTGCATTACGGTCATTGGCAAACTCCATAGCCTTAAGGGTTTTCATGGAATACCTTGGGAAACTAATCCCAATTACCACATCCTCATGACTGATATGAATTATCTCTTCCAGTATCTCATTAGTATTACTGCTCATAATCTGGGTAACACCTTCTCTTACCAGTTTAAGATAATATGTTAGAAATGAAGCCAGAGGTCCACAGCTTCTAAGGCCTATAATATATACATGTCTGGCATTAAGAATATCTGTAACTGCCAGATCAAAAGCATGTCTGTCTATAGACTCCAGGGTAAGTAAAATCTTGCTGGAATCAGCCTTAAGAACATTATTAAGTACCTGATCCCTTGGCATTGCTCCACCTGCAACTTCTATCCGTTCAATAGAGTGAATCTTCTCCTGAACCATCCCTGCCAGTTTTCGTTGAAACTCCGGATAACCTGACAATCCTAAAGCAGATGCAAATCTGACCACGGTTGATTCACTTACTCCAGCCTCATTACCTAATTCCAGAGCTGTCAGGAATGCTGCCTTCTCATAATTATTCAGTACATAATCAGCAATTTTCTTCTGTCCCTTGCTTAAACCTTCACGTTTTTTCCTGATAATATTAAGCAATTCAAGAGAGGAATTCATGTTATCTCCATTCCGCCTGCAGGTTTTGGTGTTCAAATCCTGTCAGTCTAAAAAGCAATAGCATCATCGTTATTATTAACAATATAATCAATAAATTCATTCTGAGGAAGAGGTTTGGAAAAATAAAAACCCTGAATATAATGAATTCCCAGGTCATTCATTACCTTTAGCTGGTTCTCATCCTCAATTCCCTCAGAAACAATCTCCAGATCCATTCCCTTAATCATTGACATGGCAGCATCCATAACATACTTTGCCCTGCCATCTTTAAAATATGAAGTAACCATCTTTCTGTCAAATTTAACAATATCAACAGGCATTTCCATAATGTAATTAAGATTGGAATGTCCTGTTCCAAAATCATCAAGAGAAAACTTAACACCATATTCCTGAAGCTTTTCCATATTTCTTAACATATTGCCCCTGGCTACGTTGTTTGCTGACTCTGTTATCTCCATATTAATCCAGGATGGATTAATATGATATTCTTCCATAATAGCAATATAATCGTTGGCAAGTCCTGCATATTCACACTGGACAACAGAAAGATTAACCTCAATATAATTAATTCCCAGGGAAGATGGATTGTGTTCATTCAGGAACTGACACACTTTTCTGAACACCGTCTCTCCCAGACGGATTATAAGACCATTCTGCTCTGCAATCTCAATAAATTCACTTGGCATTACTATAGAATTATCTGCATTTCTTAAGCGGACAAGTGCCTCTGCCGCAACAAATTTCTTTAATCCAGTTGAGAATATTGGCTGATAATATACCTCAACCCTGTCATTATCCAGGGCGTCATTAATAAATCTGATTCTTTCCCTCTGATCATACATTTTTCTTATTACATCATGAGGTGTTCTGTAATAATGTATATCTGCCGGCTCAATATAGTTTGATTTAATATATCTTAAACAATATGGAACATCAAGGGCGCTGTTAAAGAAAGAAGATTCCTCAACAATAATCATGTAAGGATCCATAACGACGGAATTATTACACCATCCATCTTTAAACCTTTCCCTTATAATCTCAGAATGCTCCAATGCGCTGGTCTTATTCTTATAAACAGCTATAATCTCATAATCACCTGAAACAAATACTTTATTATCTCTGTAATCATTGATAAAATTAACAGATTCAAGGAAAACCTTGTCCACAGTATTATGGTCATACCCTTTATCCAAAAGGTTACAGTATACAGAAACAACAGCAAAGCTTTCCCTTTCATTAAGCAGATAAGAAACGTATGACAAAAGGGCATGCTTGTTATACATACCTGTCACTGAATCCAGATTAAGGTCAGGATTCTCAAACTTATAGAAAAGCAAAAGAAATGCCAATGAAAAACCAAATCCATTAATTGAGAACTTTCCTCTCGCAATAAGCTGAACCACTACAGCCATCATACACACAGAAACCCACATAATGATTCCTTCAATCCTAATATGGCTAATCTGGTTCTTGAACTGTACTGTAAGGAATAATATGTACATAAGAAATACAAAGCATGCAAACAAAGACATAATTGCGGCAAAACCTGCTGCTATAAGGGAATGCTCCTCAATTCCCACCTTATAATCTACCGGCAGTATTCCTACCAGCACACAAAATCCCACAGCAGTAACATGCATAATTACACATCTTCGCTTCCAATATGTAATTACATTAGATAAGCTGGCAATGATATAAGAAATACAGCATACTACAGATGCAATTAATGACATGAGATACAGCTTTGATACGACATGTACAAGTTTCTCTGGCAAAAAGGCAGCATTATATACCAGATTACTTGAAACCATATCAAGAATAAGACTTACAATAGCCACAAAAATATTCAGTATAAAAAGCTTTCCATAACTAAACTTATCTCTGCCCTTTAATATACAGAATACAATAATTAAAAATAAAATAACCAACCCACATATCTGTGTATATACTTCCATTGTTCCCCCTATGTTCATCCCTGAACTACTCACTTATTAAATGAGCAAATAATTCTTTAAAATATGGTAATTCCAAAACCCAGTCACAGAACGTGTGCCATTCATCCAACTTATGATTCTTTCTGGAATTGTACATTGCCACAGCATTCTCATATGAAAACGTACATGTTCTCATCTGGTTATAGCTTTCAGGCAAAAGCTGAATAATGCTGTACCAGTAATCCTTATCTTTAGTTTCAACAAACTTAATTCGTAAATCTTCAAGAAATTCAAGATTCTTATTCATAAACTCCAGTGTCTCCGGATTCATATGGTCAGTACTGAAGTCCTTAAGTTCAAAAGGCTTGCTGTGTATCTTATGCATAGTGCTTGTAGAATTAGCAACAGTTCCAACCTTATACGTATCATATTCCTTCCACCAGTACAATGGTGCTGTAATATCCACAGAGATAAAAATCTGTCTGATAAATTTTCTATGATCACTTCCCGCCTTGCACAATCTCTTTGCCAAATCAAGGTCATTCGGGCCAAATACAAAAATCCCATTATCAGTGTGGCTGTCCATCCTATCCCAGCTGTTCATAGGATTTCTTGCCCCTCTTACCGCATTCTCAAAATTAATAACTTGTGTTCTTTCTAATTTAATCATTACTATCCCCAAAAAAGTATTTTATAGCCGCACAATATTATACTACGAATTAATAATATTTTACAAACCTTTTTTATAAAAAAATCGAGCAGGATAACACCTGCTCAATTTACACTTCATATATCACTTCAATTGCACTTCACATTCAGTACTATAAACAATAATATACAGTACTAATATGTTCTCTTTGAACCATAATAAATAAGTGATAACATATCAGGGCCAGTATGTGCTCCGATAATAGGACTTAACATAGTAATCTTAATATCAAGATCCGGATACTTTTCCAAAAGCTTTGATTTTAACGATTCTGCCACATCCTTGCAATCCGCACAGCATACATAAACTGTTTTACCCATATCAGGATCATATGTCTCCTCAAATCTCTCAATAAGGCTTAACATTGCCTGTTTATCGCCCCTCTTCTTATCAATTGTCTGAAGCTTACCTGTAGAATCAATTGTAAGTATAGGTTTAATCTTAAGAGCTGTTCCTACAACTGCAGTGGTGGCAGACACTCTTCCACCTCTGCAAAGATACATAAGATCTTCAACTTTAAACCAGAAGTTTATATTATTTGCATGCTCCCTCAGCCACTTTGCATTATCAGAAAGACTCATACCCTTTTCCCTGTTAAGACAGGCTGATTCAGCAAGAATGCCCATTCCTCCTGTTGCACCAAGACTGTCCACAACCTCAACTTCGCACTCAGGATAATCTTCCTTAAGCATCTTGGCAGCAAGAAGTGCTGATTCATATGTATTGCTAAGACCACTTGATAAAGAAATATACAGAATTCCCTTTCCTTCTTTGATATATCCCTCAAAGGCTTCAACATAGTTATTAGGTACAATCTGGCTTGTGTGGGTAGATGCCTTTAATCTCAGTTTCTCATAGTACTGGTGCATCATCTCATCATTTTCTGGTCTGCTACAATTAAATGACTTATCATCTAATATATATTCCATAGGTATGTACTTTAAATCATACTTATCAGCAAATGCCATATCAATATCTATGGAAACATCAGAAAATATAATATATTCCATAACAAATAATCCTCTTTTCGTTGATTTTTCTACACATGGGTATTATACTGGTGTAAAATAATCAATTCAATTACCAAATATGTCGTTGATATAGATTAATCAACACATTTAATAAGATTGGGGAAAAAATGGACAGACGTATTGAGAAAACAAGAAAAGCAATCCAGGAAGCATACTTCAGACTGATTATGAATAGTAAGCTAAAAAAAATTACAATTTCAGAAATTGCAAAAGAGGCTGATATTGACAGAAAGACATTCTATCTTCACTATGAAAGCATTGATGATATCCTTAAAGACTTCACCAATTCAAAAATTTCCGAACTAAAAAATAATCTGGGAGAAAGCAACATCAAAACAGCTTCATTTACTGTAGAGAGTTTTTTTGAAACACTAAACAGCATTGTAATGGATAACTATGACCTGTTCAAATTTATTGCCACTAATCAGAAGTACGACTTTTTCTTTGGCAGAATCAAAGACCAGCTGGTTGAATCAATTGTTAATACCCATCAGAAATATTTCCAGCTTAATGACCAGGAGTTAGAAATATATGCAGAATTCTTTATTTCCGCAATAATATCTTCCTATGTCAGATGGATAAAGAATGATATTCCGGTTGATATACAGACTCTGTCCCAGACAGTACGGTCAGCAGCATTTGGGGAATTAAACAACATATTAATCAACAGGAAAATGTACCCATAATGATACATGTAATAATAAAAAGCCACGGCTCCTGCACCATGAACCGAATGAATTAATCATTGGATTCACAGTGTAAAGCCGGGGCTTAAATATTCATAACATATCTATACGTTACTATTATGTCAGAAAATTACAACAATCCATTAAACTGGATATGCCTTATTCTCTGTATCAGCTGCAGCTGGGTCAACCTTTGTCTGCTGAGCTTCCCTGTACTTAAAGAATTCTGTTGCAACAGCAGGGAATAACGCATAAGAAAGTACATCCTCATCCTGCTGCTTATAGCGCTGTACAATTGGATCATTCTTATACTTTTCAAGCTGTGGTTCAATTAAGTCAGCTGGACGGCATGTGATTGGCTCTGCATCACCAATTGCCTTCTTCTGAACCTCTGGATTGAATGGCTTGATTGTCTGTCCAAACTCACCTGCAAGAACCTTCTTTGATTCCTTTGTAATCATCTTATAACGCTCACCCTGTAATACATTGAGTACAGCCTGAGTACCAACAATCTGAGATGAAGGAGTAACAAGAGGTGGTTCACCATAATCCTTACGTACTCTTGGAATTTCCTCAAGAACTTCCTGATATTTATCCTCTGCTCCAGCTTCCTTAAGCTGTGAAACAAGATTTGAAAGCATACCACCTGGTACCTGGTAAAGAAGTGTCTTAATATTAACACCAAGAACCTTAGTATTCATAAGTCCTGACTTAAGCGCCTCTTCTCTCATTGGCTGGAAATACTCAGCTATCTCTGCAAGAAGATTCTGATCTAAGCCTGTATCATACTCTGTTCCCTTAAATGTCTCAACCATAACCTCTGTTGCTGGCTGGGATGTTCCCATTGAGAATGGAGACATTGCTGTATCTATAATGTCTGCACCAGCTTCAACAGCCTTAAGATATGTCATAGAAGCAACACCAGATGTATAGTGGGTATGCATCTGTATAGGAAGTGAAGAACCTTCCTTTAATGCCTGAACAAGCTCTGTTGCCTTATATGGAACAAGAAGTCCGGCCATATCCTTAATACAGATTGAATCTGCACCCATCTCCTCAATTCTTCTTGCTGTATCCTTCCAGTAATCAAGAGTATATGCATCTCCTAATGTGTATGAAAGAGCAATCTGGGCATGTCCCTTTTCCTTCTTTGCAGCCTTAACAGCTGTCTCAAGGTTTCTTAAATCATTAAAGCAATCAAATATACGGATAATATCAATTCCGTTAGCAATTGATTTCTGAACAAAATATTCAACAACATCATCAGCATAATGATTATAGCCTAAGATATTCTGTCCTCTGAACAACATCTGAAGTTTAGTATTCTTGAATCCATCTCTTAACTTACGGAGTCTTATCCATGGATCCTCTTTAAGGAAACGAAGAGATGCATCAAATGTAGCACCACCCCAGCACTCTACTGAATGATATCCAACTTTATCCATCTTATCAATGATTGGAAGCATCTGTTCAGTAGTCATTCTTGTAGCAATAAGTGACTGATGGGCATCTCTTAATACAGTTTCAGTTATCTTCAATGGTTTCTTAACCTGTTCTGCCATCTTAATATTCCTCCAAAAAAATAATTTTACTCATTTTGCTGCAATGCAGCACTAATCAATATTCACTAATATTACATAACACCAAACATAGCCATGAAAGTACCGGCAGCAACAGCTGTACCGATTACGCCGGCAACATTTGGTCCCATAGCATGCATCAGAAGGAAGTTAGAAGGGTCTGCTTCCTGACCAACCTTCTGGGATACTCTGGCAGCCATTGGCACCGCAGATACACCAGCAGAACCAATAAGTGGATTAACCTTACCATGTGTAGCCTTACACATCAGCTTACCAAACAGTACGCCCGCCGCAGTACCTGCAGCAAATGCAACAAGTCCGAGAGCAACAATCTTTAATGTATCAAGATTAAGGAATGCTTCAGCACTTGTAGTTGCACCTACTGATGTACCAAGGATAATAACTACGATGTACATCAAAGCATTAGAAGCTGTCTCTGAAAGCTGCTTAACAACTCCACATTCTTTAAAGAGATTTCCTAACATAAGCATACCAACCAATGGAGCTGTTGTAGGAAGGATAAGTACTACCACAATTGTTACAACGATAGGGAAAAGAATTCTCTCAAGTTTTGAAACAGGTCTTAACTGCTCCATCTTAACCTTTCTTTCCTTCTCAGTTGTGAGAGCCTTCATAATAGGTGGCTGGATAATTGGAACCAGGGACATATATGAATATGCTGCTACCGCAATAGGTCCCATGTACTTTGTCTGTCCCAGCTTACCGGCAAGGAAAATAGATGTAGGTCCATCAGCACCACCTATAATAGAAATAGCTGCGGCAGCCTTATCTGGAAATCCCATAAAAATAGCCAGAATATAAGCTGTAAATATACCAATCTGGGCAGCTGCACCAAGTAAAAAACTCTTTGGATTAGCAATAAGAGGACCAAAGTCTGTCATTGCACCAACACCCAGGAAAATAAGTGAAGGAAGAATACTCCACTCATCAAGCAGATAGAAATAATGTAATAAACCTCCTACGCCGTTGTCAGAATCCTCAATAGTTAACATAATATCAGGATACATATTAACAAGCAGCATACCAAATGAAATTGGAACTAAAAGCAGAGGTTCATATCCCTTTTTAATAGCCAGATATAGGAAAACCAAAGCAATGGCAATCATAAGGTAATTGCCCCAGGTCAGACCAAAGAATGCTGACTGCTGTATGAGGTTTCCTAATGTTGTTATAATGTAACTCATTCTATAACCTCCAGTTTAATGACTCAACCATAGTGAATTAGTTTAATGAAACTAATACTTTTCCTGTCACAACTGAGTCACCAACTGAACACTCAACTGTTGCAACTGTTCCATCCTGTGGAGCACAGATTTCATTTTCCATCTTCATAGCCTCAAGAACAACTAAAACATCACCCTTCTTAACAGCAGCACCTGCTGTGGCATTAACCTTTAAAATCTTGCCCTGCATTGGAGCTTCAACCTTAACAGCACCCTGTGCTCCGGCTGGAGCTGCTGGCTTTGCTGGAGCTGCCTTAGGAGCAGCTGCCCTAACAGGCGCACTTACTGCACCACTTGTCTGTCCCTCTTCAACTGTAACATCATAAACATTACCATTAACAGTAATTGTATAATTCTTCATCTTAATATCCTCCTTAACTTGTGAGATAACTCTATCTTCTCTTTCTAATTGAACGAACTACCAAACCATCAGATGATGTTCCTTCAGATGCAGCAATAGCTGCTGTAATAACTGCAATAAGCTCAAGGTCGTCTGCTTCATTCTCTTCCTTGGTAACAATCTGTGCAATAGCATTATCAACGCTACTTGCAGGTTCTTCCTTAGAAGCCTTATTTCCAGACAGCTTATCCGCAATTACATTAACGTACTTAAACAAAGAAATTATAAATGAAATGAAAACCAGAACAACGAATACTGTTCCAATACCAATTACTGTATTAAGAGCAGCCTTGCCTAACTTCTCACTTGTGGTGTATGTTGGGTTAATGGCACCACTTGTCAGGTTGTAATCATCATCAAATACAAATTCAAATGTACACTGTCTCTTATCATATGTCGCAACTACTGTCACAGAACAAAGAGTTCCAGTATCCTTACTAAGCTGTATAGTTCCCTGATTGATAGAAACAAGAGAACCTAAATCGCTTCTTGACTTAATCCAACTGTTATAAAACTCTACTGTTGCAGCATTAATGCCATCATCAAGGTTAACAATGTAATAATTGCCATTCACATCACCAAGACCTGATGCACTGGCTGCATCTTCCTTTATATCCTCATCAGAGGTTTTGTCAAGGTATGTTATAATGTCTACAGACCACTTTTCAATACTTTCTTCAACTTCGGACAGTTTATTAGCCTTAGCTGAAAGCTTAACGTCGTCAGTTGAAATCTGGTCTGTGCAGGCTGTAAATGTTAACATACAGGCAATCATGCATAACAACAATGAGAATTTCTTAAAATTAATCTTCTTCATATTGTTCTACTCCTATATTATACA
Organism: uncultured Eubacterium sp.; assembly: GCA_945946665.1. GTDB lineage: Bacteria > Bacillota > Clostridia > Lachnospirales > Lachnospiraceae > Lachnospira. The sequence goes on along the minus strand of CAMEWO010000004.1, from coordinate 68,255 downwards.
GTACCATGCTTTTTATCAAATCTGATTTCACTCTTCCTATAAAGCATCTCTAAAGATGCAGCAATGTACTTTCTTGTATCTTCAGGATTAATGATTGTATCAACATATCCCCTTGCTGCAGCTGATTCTACACTTGACTGTAATGAAGCATATTCAGCAGCCTTTTCGCTTACTGTTGCAGCTACGTCAGAAGATGAAGCTATCTCATCTGCATACATAATCTTAGCTGCAAGCTCTGCATCCATCATTCCAATGCTTGCTGTTGGCCATGCATATGTCATATCAGCGCCGATAGACTTAGAATTCATTGATACATAGGCACTTCCATATGCCTCTCCAACTATTACATTAACCTTAGGAACATCTGCATTAGCAAACGCATATGTAAGCTTAGCAACAGCCTTTGCAATAGACTTCTCGCTTCTTACACTGGCTTCAAATCCCTTAACAGCTGTCAAAGAAACAACTGGAATCTCGAATGCATTACAGAAATTAACAAAATCAGCAGCCTTATATGCACCATTAACTGTTAATACAGGTTCAAATTCCTCTGCCTTCTCACCATTCTCATCAAAAATTGCTGTTCTGTTAGCAACGGCACCAACTGTAGCACCATCGATCTGGATAAATCCAGTAACCATCTCCTTGGCATATGCTGACTTAACCTCAACAAAAAGATTATCATCAGAAATATCTGCTAATGCAAGAGCAGGGTCAGCGATTTCAGCTGCCATATCAGGACATACCCTGTTAAGATCATCAGAAGACTCAACAGAATAGATATCACCCTCATTATTAGCAGGGAGAATAGATACCAGCTGTCTTATTCCGTTAGCGATTGTATCCTCATCCCCAACAAAATCGACCATGCCTGATTCAGCCTGGAACTTAGCACTTGCTGTATCAAGCTTTTCAGTATAATTACCTTCAAGGGCATTAGGAGTGTTAACATAAAGCTTGCCACTCTTTTCTTCCATAAATGTAAAATCAGAAAGACCTGTAAGAACTGCAAGTCCACCACCACAATTGGCATAAACAGCTGTAATCTGTGGAATTACCCCTGAAGCCTCAGTCATCTTCTTATAAACTAAACCAAAACCAGCTAAAGCATCTGTAGCTTCCTGGAGTCTAATACCAGCGCAGTCAATAAGACCAATTACTGGAGCAGCCATCTTCATGGCCATATCATACAAGCCAGCTATCTTCTTCGCATGCATTTCACCAATTGTACCGTTCATAACAGATGCATCCTGGCTGTATACATACACAAGATTACCATTAATTACTCCGTATCCGGTTATTACACCGTCAGAAAGAGTATTCTTAGCTGTTAAGTTAAAATCTGTGGCTCTGGCTTTCACACCAGCTCCGATTTCAACAAAACTATTGTCATCAAGAATAGACTCAATTCTACTTCTAGCTGACGCCGATGTTGCGTTACTCATCATCGAAACCTCCTAATTAATTTAAAACTTACTTCGTCTATTTTATATCAATATGCGTTATAAATGCAAGCAAAATAACAATATTTACAATTAATTTACCAAAATTTTAATCCCTGGATTCTATTACAATAAGTCTGCCTTTATCTAATGAAATAACAGCCTCATTTTCTGTTATTTCATTAGACTGGCATATGCTGCTTCCCTGATTAAGCAAATAATTGTCCAGATTATATTTCATTCCACTGATTGATAGTTTCACTTCCTCTGTCATCGGAATAAATGATACGAACTCTCCATATTGGGATATTTTTTTTATTATAAATGTCTTGTCCTCTATATATATCTTGTTAAACTTATCTATCATAAATGCCTTAACTCCTGCCTGTAGTGCTTCATTAAGTACACATATATTGGTAAGTGTATGGTCGAGACGAGTCCCTGTTGCCCCTGCAACATACAGACATATGTCGTCAATATATCCTGATGATTTTATGACTTCAATGCCCTTTTTAAGTGCAAGATGTGTATCTGTATAATCTTTTTCAGGATTATATGTCACCATATCAGTATTGTTCCTGTATACATCAAGAACATTTCTGTCTATAGAATCATAATCCCCAAGTATAAAATCCACTGGTATATTATATCTGTAAGCTGTCTCCAATCCCTTGTCCGCAGCAATACAATACCCTATTTCATTATGGCATAGCCATTCCTTTAACCACTCGCCATCAATAGTTCCGCCACTTAAAACTAAAACATTCCCTTTTCTAACCATACTCAACTGTAAATTATGCTCCCTTTTATATTTTTTTCTTTATTTTTTCACATTTATTAGATATACTCTAAATAATTAACATAATGCAGATTTATTATATTCTACTTTTATTACAATTACAAATCTGTTATGAATCTTAATCAGTGTCCTGCGCACCGGGCACAGAATAATTCATCATCATTATGCGTGCGCAGAAAGAAGGATAATATGTCACAGGAAGAACTTGAAAAGACAGACAATACCGAAACAAAGGAGACTTATCAGGACGTAAAGAATGATGCAGAGAAAGATTTTGATGTTCTTTCCGACCTTACTTCCGGAAATAATTATGAAAAATCTAATGACAGGTACAAAGATAATTTCTCCACTGCTGTTACATTCCTTGTTTGCGGAATTGCAGGATTAGTTGTTGTTATTCTTAATGATATAGGTATTCTTAAATTTTTCAATCTTAAAAATGCTTCAGGAATTCTAATGAGCTGTGTATTAGGCGGCATGTTTATTGCCTTTATCATAGTTGGTATTCTGTCATTCAAAGCATCAAGAAAAGACAAAAAAGATGCTGAAATCGAAAAAGATAACACTATAAAGGTTATGGAGTGGCTTAAAGATAATGCACCTGCCCAGTTAATCGAAGAATCATATTCAGGTGATGATTTAAGCGAGGAAATGAAATACTTCGAGAGAAGTGATTTCCTTAAAAAATGCGTTAAGAATGAATTTCCTGATTTTAGCGATGAATATATCCAGGATGTAACTGACCAGTATATTGACGAATTATTTAACTAAACCAGTATAGATTAGTTACAGCTACATTTACTTTTTCAATAATATTAACTTCTAAAAAAGCTTTGACGGAATAATCCGCCAAAGCTTTTTAATATCAACTATTATCAAATTACTTATTGCTAAGATACTCATCGATACCCTTTGCAGCAGCTTTTCCTGCACCCATTGCAAGGATAACTGTAGCAGCACCTGTAACAGCGTCACCACCGGCATATACGCCTGTCTTAGATGTTGCACCATTCTCCTCTTCTGCTACGATACACTTTCTCTTATTAACTTCAAGTCCTTTAGTTGTTGAACTGATAAGTGGGTTAGGTGATGTACCAAGAGACATAATAACTGCATCAAGATCCATAACAAACTCTGAACCTGGAATCTCCACAGGCTTACGTCTGCCTGAAGCATCCGGCTCACCAAGTTCCATCTTAACACACTTCATACCCTTAACCCATCCATTCTCATCTGCAATGATCTCTGTTGGATTAGTAAGAAGGTCAAATATAATGCCCTCTTCCTTAGCATGATGAACCTCTTCTGCTCTGGCTGGAAGTTCTGACTCACTACGTCTGTATACGATATGAACCTCTGCACCGAGTCTTAAAGCAGTTCTTGCTGCATCCATAGCAACATTACCACCACCAACGATTGCAACCTTATTAAATCTTGCAATTGGAGTATCATAATCATCTCTGAATGCCTTCATAAGGTTACTTCTTGTAAGGTACTCATTAGCAGAGAATACTCCATTAGCATTCTCACCAGGAATTCCCATGAATCTAGGAAGACCTGCTCCTGAGCCAATAAATACAGCATCAAAATCTTCTTCCTCAAGAAGCTGATCAATTGTAAGTGACTTTCCAATAATAACATTAGTCTCAATCTTTACGCCTAATGCCTTAACATTCTCAATCTCACTTGCCACAACAGTCTTCTTAGGAAGACGGAATTCAGGAATACCATATACAAGTACTCCACCTGGCTCATGAAGAGCCTCAAAAATAGTAACATCATATCCCATCTTTGCCAGATCACCGGCACATGTAAGACCTGAAGGACCTGAACCAATAACAGCAACCTTCTTATTCTTCTTCTCTGCGGTAACTACTGGCTTGAGATTATTCTCTCTTGCGTAATCAGCAACAAATCTCTCAAGCTTACCAATTGAAATAGCCTCGCCCTTGATTCCTCGGATACACTTACCCTCACACTGGCTTTCCTGTGGACATACACGACCACATACAGCAGGAAGAGCACTTGATTCACTTATAATCTTATAGGCTTCTTCAATATTGCCATCCTTTACCTGCGCAATAAATGCAGGGATATTAATAGATACAGGACAGCCTGTAATACACTTGGCATTCTTACAATTAATACATCTTGTAGCTTCTTCTTTAGCTTCATCAATGTTATAGCCAAGACAAACCTCGTCAAAATTCTTATTTCTTACATCAGGAGCCTGCTCTCTGACTGGAACTTTTTTTAATACATCCATCTGTTCTTTAACCTCCTAACTTAGTTGCAATTACCGCATCCACCATGATGTGTATCACCTTCTTGGAGTTTAAGCATTGCTCTTCCCTCCTCAGTCTTATACATCTGCTGACGCTTCATAGCCTGATCGAAGTCAACCTTGTGTCCATCAAATTCTGGTCCGTCTACACAGGCAAACTTAATCTCATCACCAACCTGAAGTCTGCATGCACCACACATACCGGTTCCATCAACCATAATAGGATTCATGCTTACAACTGTTGGAATACCAAGTTCTTTAGTTAAAAGACATACGAACTTCATCATAATCAATGGTCCGATTGCAATACAGAGATCATATGTCTTACCCTGATTATTAACAAGGTCCTTAAGTACATCAGTACCCATACCTTTACGCACATAGCTGCCATCGTCAGTTGTAACATAAAGGTTACCTGCAACTGCTTCCATCTGTTTCTCAAGAATAAGCATATCTTTGGTCTTAGCACCTACGATAACATCTGCATCAACACCATGTTCATGAAGCCACTTAACCTGTGGATATACAGGAGCTGTTCCGACACCGCCGGCTATAAACACGATTTTCTTCTTCTTAAGTTCTTCAATGTCAGTCTCGATCAGCTCAGATGCACATCCAAGTGGGCCTACAAAATCCGAGAAATAGTCGCCCGCTTTAAGTTCTGCCATCTTAGTGGTAGACACACCAACTGTCTGGAAGACAATTGTAACTGTTCCCTTCTCTCTGTCATAATCACAAATTGTTAATGGGATTCTTTCTCCCTTTTCGTCCATCTTAACAATGATGAACTGTCCTGGCTGGCAATGCTTGGCAACTCTTGGTGCTTCCACTTCCATAAGATAAATCTTATCTGCCAGTTTTTCAGATTTTAAAATCTTATACATTGTAGTACCCCTTTCAGTATATTTAATATTCAACGGCAACAAGGTTCATTCCGGTTCCTGTTATCTTATAACACTTGCCTTCCTTAACTGATACGCCGTAATATTCATCTTTTACAGATGTTCCGTCGGAAACATCAAGTCTTATGTAATACATCTCTATTCCATTGATTAATTTCTTTGAAAGATACTCAAACTCAGGTGTTCCACCACCTACACTAAATTTACCATTAGAATTTAGGATGTTTAATTCTTTCATTCTCGCCACAAGAATACTCTGTGCTTCAGCATAAGTATAATTCATTCCAGCTTTAACAGTAATATTCTTTCTTGTTATCGGACTTGAAAGATTTGATTTATTAATAATAACTACGGAAACTACATAATTACCAGCTTTCAGATCAATTCCATTCTGATATATTATGGAATTAGCCGTAGGTGTAGTTCCATCAACAGTATAATATGCCTGACATCCCTCTTCAAGATTTTTAATCTTAATCAATGTTCCTTCAGTAATTGTTCCTTCAACAGAAAAAACAGGTGCCTCCGGAGCCTGAAGAGAAACTGTATACTGCATAATTGCCGTCTTAGAAGTAACACCAATCTTATTAACAGCTATTGCCTTAATAGTAACCGTGTCTTTCTCAATCTTGATAGGTTCTGTATATCTTGTACTGTTCTGGCTTGGTTCATCTCCGTTAGTTGTATAATATATCGTACATCCATCCTGGGCAATCAAAGTAAGCTCAACCGGCTTTTTTAATGTGCCTGGAACTTCTGACGGATTAGGCTCTGCCACCTTATAACTGTCTAACACGCCAGATGCCTTAGAATTATCATACTTCTTAATAAGTTCTGTAAGTCTTGCTCCATCACCCTGCTCGTTATATATCCCTGCCAGCTTGCCCAGCGCATCTTCATTCTGTACATCATATTCAAGAACTGTCTTTAACACACGGGCAGCATTGTCGCCGTCACCTTCTGATATATATATATCAGCAAGAATATTCATCATCTCAATATTCTTCTTGCCTTCAGCTGTATCAAGTGCATTCTCAAAATATGACTTACACCCCTGATAATCACCACTCTCGAAACAGTTCATTCCCTTATCATAATTATATGAGTAGCTTTTTTTATTATTAGAGTTAATTACAACAGCCATAATAATTATAATGGCAATAGCCACCACAACCACAGCTACTGCAATCCCAACTGTCCGCTTATTATTAGAACTACTCTTACTGACAGAAGCTTTGCTTCCATTCTTTCCCTGGGATGGAGACTTAGTCTTATTACCACTCTTCCCCTGGGAAACCGTTTTCGATGCAGCACCAGACTTACTCTGACTGTTATCCTTTCCCTGTGCTGTCTGGGACTTTGCAGGTGAAACCTTCATCTGCGCTGCCTTAGCCTTATTAATTGTATCAGAATCAATCATTCTTGTGGCACCAAGGTCTACACCATCTTCAGAATATGTACGCGCCACATTGTTTCCCGTTGAATTGTTCCTATATATTCTATGTTCATTCTCAGAGGTTTCATTATTAGAGCTGTTATCAACAAATGCCTTAGCGACATTAGTCTCCTCCTCCACCAGCTTCTCTATAGAACGAACCAGTTCATCATCTAAATCGTTATTATCCTTATTGTCGTTATTACCCATAAATAATGACACTCCTGTTAATCAACTAATTACTCTTAACTGTATAATTCTAACACAGCTGTATACCTATGTCAAAGCTATTAATTGTGAAATTGTTAATAAGTTATCATTAATATAATGCTTTTCCCTATATTATGATAATATCTGGATTTTAGAATGTATTTCTAACTTTTATTTTATTTTTATCAAATGAACACATTTTGCACACATTTAAAATATATAGTTATATGAAGATAGGATATATCCTATCTCCCCCTCATATTTTTTAAGTGCTGGTCATGATAGTGGCTGGCACTTTTTGTTTTAATTACAGACACTTAGTACTTGTTCATCACTATATACTCGCAGAATGACCCGGAACAAAATTCCGGGTCATTAGTCACTAATTAATAATTATATTTTTTAGCTGTAAATACAGTAACTGTACAATATAATGTCTTATCATGTGTCACCGCTGTGATATTACATGTTCCCCTCATTCTTCCTACAACCTTACCGGATGAATCAACAGTAGCAATTCTTGGATTGCTGCTTCTCCATATAACTCTGTCTGTTGAATCAATTCCAATCACATCAAGATAGTTAGAGTCATACTGCTCCAGCCTCATACTTGACCTGTTAATTGCCAGTGAATGAACTGTACAGGTCGAAGAAACACCATTAGCAGTACTTTCAACTACAACATCTGCCACACCTGGTCCCACAGTGGTAATAACACCATTAGAATTAACAGTTACAATGCCTGTATCTGTTGAATACCAGTCGTAGGAATCAGTATTGTTAGCAGGTCTTACCCTTACTGCAAGCTGCCTTGACTTACCTGAAAGCATGTATATCTCACTTGAATTAATCTTCAGAGATGAAATATTAACTACAGGAGTTACATATACCCAGCAGCTTCCTTTAACATTATTACCATCCTTTGATGTTGCTGTAATCTTACATTTACCAGTACTTAATGCAAATATCTCACCAGCCTCATCAACTATGGCAATTGATTCATTCGATGATGACCAGTCAACATCCTTAATTGTTGCATTCTCCGGTTCAACAACAGCCCTTACTATGTATGAATCACCTACAAGCATTCTTACAGTATCAGGCTCTACTGTAATCTTGGTAACAGGATCTACAACATGAACAATACAGGTATCATATACGCCACTGCCATCTGCTGCTGTAGCTGTAATCACTGCGTTACCAACTCTGTTACCTGACAGATTGCCATCTTTATCAACTGAACATATAGCATCATCAGAAGATGACCATACAATTCCTCTGTTAGTTGCTGTGGATGTCTCTACAACCGCCGTAAGTGTTCCTGTTTCTGTAACATTAAGGAACTTTTCATGTTCACTTAATGTAATACTTGACACATACTCTTTAACCACTATTGTACATGTAGCTGTAAGATGATACTCCTCTGTTGTTACCTCAATAATTGTATTACCACCTTTAAGAGCTGTAACAACACCATATTCATCTACTGAAGCAACAGATTCATCACTTGAGAAATATGTAACATTCTTATTCTCTGCATCTATTGGCTCAACTGTTGGAATAATAGCATACTTAGAGCCAACCCACATCTCCTGATATGAAGAATTAAGCTTAATTCCTGTTACCGGCTGGGTTACGATAACTTTACAGGTTGCAAGCATTCCCGAATCATTACTCATGGCAACAATTGTGGTAGTACCTGCCTCTACTGCTGTTACCTTACCATCCTGCTCAACAGTACATATTTCCTCATTATTACTGCTCCATGTTACAGACTTATCATCTGCATCTGTTGGAAGGCAGTTAGCATTAAGCCAGAAAACCTGTCCTTTTCTAACTGTTATTTCTGTAGTATTAAGTTCAATACCAGTAACTGGCTGCATAACGAAGATATTACACATAGCCGAAGCCGTACTACTAGGATCTGATGACTTACAAAGGATTGTACATCTACCTGTTCCCACTGCTGTAACGACACCATTATCTGATACTGTGGCAACAGATGTATCAGATGATTCCCAGACAAGATTCTTATTAGAAGCTGTTGCAGGTGTAACATCAGCCGTAATTCTTAATGAATCACCTTTTCTTATAGTTGCTTTAGTAGTATCTAATGTAATTGATGTAACAGGCACTGTGATGTATAAGTTAATGCTGTCCCTAAAATAAGTTTTATTATCTGCGCCATGGTCATCTGCTATACAATCAATACCTACAAATCCTGGTCCAACAAAAGTAACAAGTCCACTGCTTGGATCAACTGTAGCAACTTTAGGATTTGAACTTGACCATGTAACATTTCTGTTAACACCATCATCTTCTGATGTCTTTCCAGGTGTAATTTCGGCAACTAACTGATATTGTTTTGCCGCATAGTCTAATGTAAGGACTCCAGTCTCTGGGTCGGCATAATCATTATTCTTAATTCTTACACCTGTAACAGGCTCTCTTACTTTTACTACAGCCTGAACAATCTTGTTGGTATCATCTAGGGAAATTGCATTAATTGTGGTTGAACCACCTTTAATACCCTTCACCTTGATGGTGTGTTTATCTATCTCTTCAATTGTTGCAATACTCTCATCTGATGATTTCCAGATCACCTTGTTATTAGTTGGTTCAGGTTCAAAAGAAAGTGTTACATTTTGCGAAACTCCACCTCTATCAACTTCTATAACAGATGGGCTGATAATCATATCAGAAACAGGAGTTGTAACATGAATTGTACATGTATCAAACTTTCTCACACCATTAACAGTCTGGTATATTTTTAATTTTACCGTTCCACCAGCAAGTCCGGTAATTACAAATGTATCTTCTGTGCCTTCTTTTTTCTCAATCAAAACCAGATTACTTGCATCATTTTCACTTGGATCTTTCTGTGACGTTATCTCATATGCCACAGGATTCTTAACATAATCCTTATCCGTTCCTAATGCTTTAATCTCAACAGGTTCTCCGCCAATACTTATGTATGCCTCATGAATATCAATTGTAAAGTCATCTATAATCGTTATTGTTTTTATAATTGTATCCCAGCCTACACCATATCCATTCTTAAACAGATTCTCAATATTTTGGTCAGCAAATTTTAAAATTGCCACAATATCTGTCTTGCCGGCTTTCAATCCTCTAAAGCCATATGGTTTTTCTGGAATCTTGTACAGATATAATGGGTCAGTTGAACCAAAATTAATATTAGCACTCTGGCCAGCAGTTGTAACAAAATCAAACTCATCTCCAACATTAACAACTTCAGGGCAGGACACGGCAACAAAAGGAACTACCACATAAAAATAATCTGATGTTAAATAACCGCCACTGGAATCCTTGACACCTGCTGTAATCTTAGTTACACCAGCTTTTTTAGGTTTAATCACACCATTTTCAAAACTACAAATATCAGGATCTTCAACATCACATGTAACACCACTGGTATTATAATTCCAATCATTAACAGTTGACGGAATCTCTATACTATTATTTAATACTTCTGAATTATTCTTAATAAAGAAATATTTTGTGTCACCTGCTATATCTGTTCTTAAATCTCCCTCAGTGCCATGGTAACCAGTTGTACCAGAACCATCTTTAAAAAACTTTACTTCACCTAATATCTTCTTTGAAGAAAGAAGAAGTGATTTATCAGGTTCAATATTTTCATTACAATCCTCCGTTTTCACAGTGACTGTGGTGTATCCACCACCTGCAAGCGAAAAAGATGCCTTCTCATAATCATAGGAAGGATTATATATATTACTATTAGGATTAGAAACAAAACTAAATACTGCCTTATTATTTTCTCCTGCATTAGTATTGAAATTAAAGTTTGTTCCCATTGCATACGGAGTAGTTCCACTAAGTGGTTGACCTGCAGCAGTTACCTCCAAAGTAAGTGGAACATAAACATCCATTTCCTGAAAGTATGGATCATTAACTAAGCTTCCGTCCTGTATTTCCGGCGAATAATATGTAGCCCTAATCACTGCCTTTCCAGGTTTAGCCTTATTGAATTGAACATTTGTAAGATACTGTTTATCAACGCAAAGATTAGCATCCATATCACTAAATAAGCTCTTTAATTTTGAAGTATACATTACTGATTTGTCTGAATCTTTTGCTTTTTCAAATTGAATAATATTCTTCGAAATATTATTACCATTCTTCTGATTTATTTCCCATTTTACATAATCTATTAATTCATCATATGAAGGACTTGGATTAACGACTCCTTCAGAGTTTTTTATTCCATCATCTTTTCCAGTAAATTCATATATTCTAATTGATTTTTGAGGCTCTTGAGCGCCAAAATCAATGTAATTATTTTTACTACCCGCTCTATCAAAAGCAAACTTAATACTACTATTCGCTGTAACATATATAGCAATCCCGCCAATCAACGCTACCACTGCCACACATGCAGTAATAACTTTCCAGTCCTTTATATATTTTTTTAATTTAAAAAATTTTTCCATCATAAGCTAAGCCCCTATAGAATAATACATAAATCAATTTAACTCACTGAAACAAGGCACAATTACAGCCTTCCAATTATGTATCGGAACATTTTTTATTTATTTTACCCTATAAATAATTTTTTTTCAAATTTTTTTATTTATTTTCACAATATATTGTAATTTTTTGTTTTTAAATTTAATCAGAACTACTATTTATGGAATTTATATGCTCTATGATATGCAAGATATTTTTTATTACCATTCCAAACATCAATATACATATTCGAAGAAATATTTAACAATGCATAGTCGTCATAATCCAAACCAGATGAAATAATTATTTTTCCATCATCATCAAATGTGATCCATCCTCTATCAAATAATATATCATGATTTGGACACAACAACAAACCATTATCCGCATCAAGCTTTTCTTCTGAACTAGATTCGCTCCAAGGTTTAATATGACTTGCGACTAAAAAATGTTTGTTTTTCATACCGCATAAACAACATGAGTCATATCGAGACATTAAACGATTTCTGAAAAGACTTTGGTTAACTCTTACCTTAATTACAGTATCTTTTTCTTTTCCAATTAAAATAGAAGAACTGATTTTACCATCATTTTCTTCAATACTACATATAGAATCACTATATTCATCTTCTGTCATTTGATAAGACTCATCCCACATTTTCAATTTTCCATTTTTCCATTCACCTATCATAGTAGTTTCAGAAGGTGTCTGTTTTTTCTTAAATACCAGTCCATTATATGGATAATTCTCTCCCAATAGTTTATATTTTCCTTTTTCAATAATCTCAAATAAATGTATTTCTTCAGCAAACTTATTTGCGCCACTATCCGGCACACTATTGTAGCAGTGATCAGAAGGTTCATCCCATCTTCCAATTTTAATCCCTGCATCTGAAATCATTTTATCTATTTCCGCCTTACTTTTGTGAACATCTTTGGGATGTTTACGTATGTAATTATTTATAAAATTTGCAACATCTCTATAATAGTCATTATTCTTCTCTCTCAATTTTGATTTCTCCTATCATTGATAATTTTAACTTATTTAAACACATTTTGTATTAATATTAAATATCTTAATTCATCTTCAGTTACATGATTAAATAATTCAAAATAATCCACTCATATCATATCATATATAGTCAAAAAAATTTATTTTCAGATAAAAATAGTACAAAAAACCTGAAAGCTGTCAACCAGCCTCCAGGTCTTAATAATTAATTTCATAAAAATATTCAATTAGTTGTAATTAGCGTAATCCGTTCTGATTACTTCTGAACAAGGTGCATATCGAATCCACCAAAGCTGCCCTTGAAATAGATAGCCTTTAACTTGCCTTCCTTGATAACTCTTGAATCCTCGTCGAACTCAAAGCCTCTCTTCTGAAGGTGGTATATTGCTCTCTCAATATAGTTAGTAGCAATAGCAATATGTCCATGTGTTCCACGGCCCTGCTTCTTCATGATTTCGAATCCAGTTCCAGAGAAGATTGAGCTGTTACCAACCTTCTTAGGGAAGCTGAACATCTTCTCTAATGTATCAGCAAGTTCCTCTGCTTCTTCTGCATTAGCCATGTTCATACCAATATGGCGCATCTCAAAGCCAAGCATAGTGTCAACAGCTTCTCTTGTAAGGTTCTTGATACCCTCAAAATCACCAGCTGCAACTAAATCCTTCTTAACCATCCATGAACCGCCACAGCATACAATCTTGTTAAAGTCAAGGTATGTCTTAAGATTGCCGGCATTAATACCACCTGTAGGCATGAACTTCATCTGTGTATATGGAGCTGCCATCGACTTAATCATGTTAAGTCCGCCTGCTGCTTCAGCTGGGAAGAATTTAACTACATCAAGTCCCAACTCAATTGCAACTTCAACATCTGAAGGATTACTTGTTCCAGGAACAATTGGATATCCCTTATCAAGGCAATGCTTAACAACCTTAGGATTAAGTCCTGGGCTTACGATAAACTTAGCGCCAGCGTTCATTGCTCTGTCTGCCTGTTCTGGTGTAAGAACAGTACCAGCACCAACAACAAGCTCTGGGAACTTCTCTGACATAATCTTAATTGACTCTTCTGCTGCTGCTGTTCTGAATGTAACCTCAGCTGCTGGAAGTCCACCTTCAATTAAAGCCTTTGCAAGTGGCTCTGCATCCTTAGCATCATCAAGAGCTATAACAGGTACAATACCGATTTTACCAAGTTCTTCAATTACTGCGTTCATTATAGATCTCCTTAAAATTAATCATTAATTTACAATAGTCTGTGAAGCTTATTGTAACAATAAGCCCACAGACACTGTATTCAAAAAATATTATCTCTGTACTCTTGCGCCAGCGCCACCCATGATAGCTTCAACTTCCTTCTTAGAAGCCATTGTTGTATCACCAGGAGTTGTCATAGCAAGGGCGCCATGAGCTGCACCGTAGTTAACAGCTGTCTCAGCATCACCTGTTGTCATAAGACCATAGATAAGACCTGAAGCGAATGAATCTCCACCACCAACTCTATCCATGATTTCAAGGCCATCATACTGCTTAGCCTTGTAGATTTCTCCACCTGCCCAGCAAAGAGCTGACCAGTCATTAACTGTAGCTGTCTTAACTGTACGAAGTGTTGTTGCAACAGCCTTGAAGTTAGGATATGTCTTAACTGCCTCGTTAATCATCTTCTTGTAGCCCTCGATGTTAAGAGACTTAAGGTTCTCATCATTACCCTCAATCTGGAAACCAAGGCATGCTGTAAAGTCTTCCTCGTTACCAATCATAACGTCAACATACTTTGCGATTTCCTTGTTAACTTCCTGAGCCTTCTCAATACCACCGATAGCTGACCACATTGATGGACGGTAGTTAAGATCGTAAGATACAATTGTACCATACTTCTTAGCTGTCTTAATAGCAGCAAGAACTGTCTCACATGACTGCTCAGATAATGCAGCATAGATACCGCCTGTATGTAACCAACGAACACCAAGTGTACCGAAGATATACTCGAAATCAAAATCATCTGGTGTAGCCTGTGAAATAGCTGTGTTAGCACGGTCTGAACAACCTACAGCACCACGGATACCAAATCCTCTCTCTGTGAAGTTGATACCATTTCTGCAAAGACGGCCAATACCATCTGTCTTCTTCCAGCAGATAAGAGATGTGTCAACACCACCCTGAAGGATAAAGTCCTCCATAAGCTTACCAACTTCATTATCAGCAAAAGCTGTAAGAACAGCTGTCTTAAGGCCGAAGCATCTACGAAGACCACGAACAACGTTATACTCTCCGCCGCCTTCCCATGCTCTGAAGTTTCTTGCTGTACGAATACGTCCTTCACCTGGGTCAAGACGAAGCATTACCTCACCTAATGATACGGCATCAAATGCATAAGTGCCTTCTGGCTTTAAATTTAAATCCATTATTGTAGTTACCTCCAAAAGTATTTTTTTATATTTTAACATAAAACCTTAATTAAGGCTATGCTTTTTTAAACTGCTTGTACTATTTTTTTAATAATATAATTCATGTAATATTATTCCGGCTGGTATTATAACCGTAATTACAGTGTAACACCCTGCTTGAATATAGCTAAGTCATGGAATCCTGCAATCTCAGCCTTAACCTGCTTGCCTGAAGCAACATCCAATACAAGCTGGAACAGTTCCTTCGCTGCATCCTCCATAGGAAGATCATCTGTTACAATTCTTCCTGCATTAAAATCAATCCAGTTGCCCTTATTGCCTGCAAGTCTTGAGTTAGTTGCAATCTTTACAGTAGGCACTGGTGATGCAAATGGTGTACCACGTCCTGTTGTAAATAATACAATCTGGGCACCTGAAGCTGCACATGCTGTGGCTGCAACAAGGTCATTTCCTGGAGCACTAAGGAGATTAAGACCTTTCTCCTTAACCTGCTCACCATAAGCAAGAACACCCTTAACAAGTGAAGAACCAGACTTCTGTGTACATCCAAGAGACTTATCCTCAAGAGTTGTAATACCACCATCCTTATTACCAGGTGATGGATTCTCGTATATCTCCTGTCCGTTCTTGATAAAGTACTCCTTGAAATCGTTGATAAGATGAACTGTCTTCTCAAACAGCTCCTTATTAGCACAACGGTTCATAAGGATTGTCTCAGCACCAAACATCTCTGGCACTTCTGTAAGAATTGTTGTACCGCCCTTAGATACAAGCATATCTGAGAAAAGTCCAACTGTTGGATTAGCTGTAATTCCTGATAATCCGTCAGAGCCACCGCACTTCATTCCGATAATAAGTTCCTTGGCACTTACCTTTTCACGCTTAAAGTTACTTGCATATGACATAAGCTCTGACATAATCTTTGCAGCTTCTTCCTGCTCGTTCTCTACATCCTGAACCTGAAGGAATTTAACTCTGTCAGGATTATAATCACCAATATAATCCTTAAGCACTTCAATACGGCTGTTCTCACATCCAAGACCAAGTACAAGTACAGCTCCAGCGTTAGGATGGTTGATAAGGTCAGCAAGAACAATTCTTGTATGTTCCTGATCATCTGTTGTCTGAGAACATCCATATGGATGGGTAAATGCAACAACCTCATCAACGCCCTCTGGCTTTACCTGTCTTGCGGCAGTCTCTATAGCTCTTGCGATTGAGTTTACACATCCAACTGTAGGAATAATCCAAACCTCATTACGGACACCAACCTTGCCATTCTCTCTCATATAACCTTCAAAGAATGCCTCCTCGGTTGGCTTGACATCCTCATGTCCCTCAGGATTATATGTGTAATCCAGAAGTTCGCCAAGGGCTGTCTTTAAATTATGGGTGTGAATCCATCCGCCGACCTCAACATCAGCCTGGGCATATCCAATTCTGAAGCCATATTTTACAACCTCATCGCCCTTATTCACAGGCTTGATTGCAAACTTATGTCCCTGAGGAATATCCTCAATAGTTGTAACCTCTGTGCCTGCAACATTGAGGGTTGTACCCTTGCTGATTGGCTTTAAGGCTACTGCAACATTATCATCTTTGTTAATTTTGATAAAATCCTGCATGTCTACCTCCCTTGTTATATTAATATAATCATCAACATAGAAAGAGCGGATGAAATGCCATCCGCTCTTAAATCACATCACTATAAAGAAACAGATTACTTATTATTAACTAAATCAGTTACAACTGCTCTCATTCCTCTTGCTCTGATATCTGTAATATAAGCTGTGATAGCATCCTCAAGACCAGCAACCTTAGAAAGGTCATTGCCTCCCAAGAACTTAGTATTGCTTAAGTAAGCATGTGTAAATTCAGCAGGTGACTTTCCAGAGTTCTCCTTAAAGAAATCAAGAACTGCTCTATCATCCTGAATAAAATACTTCTCACCATTACGGTCTCCCTGTAAGCAGATACCACCATTATTCTCAACCTCTGTCTGAGATGTATAGAATGACATCAGAGCAGCTATAGAGAATGTAAGGTACTTAGGAAGTTTGCCAAACTTGTCAACGTATCCAAGGAATGAAGGCATACATCTTGCTTCCCACTTAGAAACTGAGTTAAGTGAGATAGAAAGAAGCTGATGCTTTACGAATGGATTAAGGAATCTGTCAATAACAGCCTTAGCAAATGTTTCACAATCATCCTTTGAAAGTGAAAGAGTTGGAATAACCTCATCATAAAGAGTTTCTTCCATGTACTGTCTGATTGTAGGATCCTTCATTGACTGCTCAACAAGATCATTACCTGCAAGGAATGATGCAAGGACGAAAGAAGTATGAGAACCATTAAGGATTCTAACCTTTCTTTCCTTATATGGGTGATGATCCTTAGTGAACACAACGTTAAGGCCTGCTTCCTTAAATGGAAGTTCTTTCTCAAGCTGCTCAAGTGGAAGATTAGAATCAGACTCAATAACCCACAGACCAAATGTTTCTGCCCTGTCGATAAGCTGGTCTTCATATCCCCACTCCTTGCAGAGCTCCTCAGCCTCATCTCTTGGATATCCTGGAACAATTCTGTCTACCAGAGTAGGACAGAACGAACAGTTATCGTTAACCCATGCCTTAAATCCATCATCAAGCTTCCAAAGATCAATAAACTGCATAATACACTTCTTAAGCTCAATACCATTATCTGCAATAAGCTCACATGGCAATAAGATAAGTCCCTTATCAGCAGCTCCGTTAAACTTCTTATATCTCTCGAAAAGGAGCTTTGTAAGCTTTCCAGGATATGTCTTAGGAGGGCATGCATTGAAATCATCTGTCTCATCAAACACAATTCCTGCCTCTGTTGTGTTAGACACGATAAAACGGAGTGTCTCAGAAGTACCATATTCCATGAACTTGTCATAGTCTTCAATTGCAGCAACAGCATCAACTACAGATGTAATCTGACGAGTAATCTCCTTTGGCTGTCCGTTCTCGAAACCTCTTAACTGAAGTGTATACTGACATTCCTGATCATGAAATCTATCAAGTGTACCAAACTCAATAGGTTTTACAATTACAACGCCACCATTGAAATCAGTCTTTTCGTTAGTAACATCGAATATGTAATCTACGAATGCTCTAAGAAAGTTTCCTTCACCAAACTGCATAACCTTAACAGGTCTGTCAACTGCATGAGTAATACTCTTGTTTAATCTTTGCATTATTAATCTCCTTCTTGATTAGGGTGCTCCCCTATTTTTCACCAGTAAATTGGTTTTTCAAATGGATAATGGATAAAATATCTTCCCACATCGCACTTGTTTTTAGTATAATACCATTGTATAATCAATTTATCAAGATGTATCTGCCTACATTTTTATTACTATACAATCAGAATTCAAAGCATATACATCACAATCAACTAGGAGGAAATACCATGAAACAATTTATGGACAAAGACTTTTTACTTTCTACACCAACCGCCCAGCATCTCTTCCATGATTACGCAGAGAAGATGCCAATTCTTGACTATCACTGCCATATCAACCCAAGAGAAATTGCTGAGGACAGAAAGTTCGAAAATATTACTCAGGTATGGCTTGGTGGAGACCATTACAAGTGGCGTCAGATGAGAACTAACGGCGTTGATGAGAGATATATTACAGGTGACGCTTCTGACAGAGAGAAGTTCCAGAAGTGGGCAGAGACATTGGAGATGGCTATCGGTAACCCACTTTACCACTGGAGCCACCTTGAATTACAGAGATACTTTGGATATAACGGAATCCTTAACGGTGACACTGCTGAGGAAGTATGGAATCTGTGCAACGCAAAACTTGCCGAATCTTCTATGTCTGTAAGGAACCTTATCAAGCAGTCCAATGTAACATTAATCTGTACAACAGACGATCCTGTTGACTCCCTTGAGTGGCACAAGATTATCGCTGAAGACAATACATTTGATGTGCAGGTACTTCCTGCATGGAGACCAGATAAGCCTATGAATCTTGAGAAGCCTGAATACCTTGATTACCTCGGTAAGTTATCTGAGGTCAGCGGTGTTACAATCAACTCATTTGCAACACTTAAGGATGCATTGAAGAATAGAATGGATTTCTTTGCTTCTATGGGATGTTCAGTATCAGACCACGCTCTTGAGTATGTCATGTACAAGCCATACACAGATGATGAAATCGAGAAAATCTTTGCAAAGAGATTATCTGGTGCTTCAGTTACAACTGAGGAGATGAATAAGTTTAAGACTGCATTTATGGTATTTGTTGGTAAGGAATACAACAAGCGTAACTGGGTAATGCAGCTTCATTACGGAACAATCCGTGATAACAATGTGTTAAGATACAATCAGTTAGGACCAGATACAGGTTATGACTGTATCAACACATATGACTGTTCAGCAGAGATGGCTCAGTTCCTCAATGCACTTAATGCTACTGACGAGCTTCCTAAGACAATCATTTACTCTCTGAACCCATCAGTTAATGCTGCAATCGGAACAGTTATTGGATGTTTCCAGGATTCTAAAGCTGTTGGCAAGATTCAGCAGGGTTCAGCATGGTGGTTTAATGACCATAAGGTTGGAATGACTAACCAGATGACAAGCCTTGCCAACTTAAGTCTGCTGGGCAACTTCATCGGTATGCTTACTGATTCAAGAAGCTTCTTATCATACACTAGACATGAATACTTCAGAAGAATTATGTGTGAGCTTATTGGTGGATGGGTAGAGAATGGCGAGTATCCAAATGATGAGAAAGCTTTAAAGAAGATTGTTGAAGGCATCTCATACAACAACGCCGTTCGTTACTTCGGTTTCGATCTTTAATATATGATTTCTTCTTTCATAATCATAAGTTTCCTTTAAAAAGGCAGCCGTGATACCAAATATATAAGGTATCACGGCTGCTCTTTTTACTTCCTTTTTACTTTTTATAACCACTTCGTTTTTTCTTTGAATCTTCAAGCGTGTGCATCTTCCCTGCTGCATTGTGCTTAATCTTAGGTTTTTCACCCACATCCTGATTCCACATTGCTGCACTGATATTCTTTGACATCTTAGCCATACAGTCAGGACAATATCTTCCATACCGTATCTCTGTTCCACAATTCTGGCACTTAATATATACTTCAGAACCATCCGGAATCTCAACCCTTCCCTGCCTAAGGAACTGGTCAATAGCATGAAGGCTTACACCTGTTGCATCTGCAATTACTGCCGCAGGCTGTGGTCCGTTGGCATCAAGAAATTCTCTCACCTTTCCAAAATCAGATAGTTCTTTTCTTCCACACACCGGACACTGGTACATCTCGCCATATATGTAAACCATATTAGTATTACACTGTTCACAAACCTTTGCCTTCTCAAAGGTTTTCTTTTTATGTTCATTCCGTTTCTCATTAATATGCTTCATTCTTTCCAGACCTGTATTAAGCTGCTCATCATTCATAGTTAAAACCTCTTTCCGTCTGCAGTTCTTCTGAATGCTTTCCTTCGTTCAGATTTATCAACACTGTCAAGTGACCGTTTAAAAGGATCATCATGTGCTTTTGAAATTGAATACTTTTTCTCTGACTCCCCACTAAAGTTATTCTTTCTCTGATTTCCATGTAGCAATCCATTCTTATCCGTATTGCTACCCTTGGAATTCTGCCCCATCAGTTCCTTAGGGATACTTCCATTCTTTCCTGAAATTGCCTGCCTCTGCTTCTGTATAATATACTGTCCAAGTCTGGAATTCTCCACACTCAGCTTGCATCCATACAGGAACTTCTTCTCATCTATCTTAACCTTACGTACTACTATCCCCATCAATGAGAAATTAGTATCCATATCTGTATATACAAGTCTTACAGGAAGACTTAAAACATCCTCAATATCTTCCTCTGATATGAACGAAAAGCCGTTCTCACTGACGTCTTTAACAATAACATCCATAGCTTTCCTGTTTAATCCAAGCTGCGCTACGCCTGTCACTCCAATATATACCCTGAAAGCTTCTCTTCTGTTCTTTTCGATGCCATCTTCCTTGCACGTAAGCTTGTAAAACATCTTAGAGTCAATATAAATTGCTTCACATGCAACGCCCCGCCAAAATACCGGCGACTTCTCTGGGCGGATAAACATAAGTTCAATACTGACACCTATGCCATCCAGCGAAACTGCTCTCCCCTCAACTCTAATAGCTTCACATACAATACCATCACTTTCCTGGGAATAGCAAACTGTAGGTAAATCAATATACTGCCCATTAATAGACACTTTAAGTATTATATTAGATTTAGGTTCTATCTCCCATAACTTCATAGTATCAGTATTCCTCACTTCTTTGCTGCCTGTAGAAAAATAGACTTGTGATTGCACAACCTACAGAGTTATTGTATCACTATAAATACATGTTGAAAAGTATTTTGTAAAAAATACAGGCAGGAGATGCCATGTAATCCATAGCTGCTCCTGCCTGTATAATACCTCAACCTTTAAGTTATCCGTATATAACTAATCTTCCTGTTCTTCAGGTTCATCCCAGTTATGATATACATTCTGTACATCATCATCTTCATCGAGAAGGTTTAAGATTCTTCTCATCTTCTTAATATCCTCCTCATCAGAAAGCTCAACATATGTCTGTGGAATCATTGTAACTTCAGCAGAAGCAAAAGTAATTCCAGATGATGTCAATGCGTCGGTGACAGCACCAAAATCATCTGGTGCTGTTGTAATTTCAAAGCAGTCATCTTCTTCATTGAAATCATCAGCTCCAGCATCAAGGGCAATCATCATCAATTCATCGGCGTCCTTGTCACAATCTTCCTTTGCCACAATAATCTGTCCCTTATTATCAAACATGAATGATACACATCCAGGTGTACCAACATTACCACTGCCCTTTGTGAATGCATTTCTGATGTTGGATGCTGCCCTGTTTCTGTTGTCTGTAAGAGCTTCAACAATTATAGCCGTACCATTAGGACCATAACCTTCATATGTAACTGACTCGAAGTTTGACATATCTGTGCTTGCCGCCTTCTTAATAGCTCTCTCAATTGTATCATTAGGCATATTGGCAGCCTTACACTTAGTAACTACCTGTCTTAACTTACTGTTATTATTAACATCCGGGCCACCCTCTTTAACAGCAACCATAATTTCCTTGCCAAGTCTTGTAAAGATTTTTCCCTTTGCCGCATCATTAGCGGCCTTTTTATGGGCAATGTTTGCAAATTTTGAATGTCCTGACATATCAAAAAACTCCTTCTTCCTTAATGCACATTATTAATTAAAGGTTTGCCTTGATTTTTTCAATCATATCGGCATATTCTTCATCTGAAAGGTACTTTTTGTCTGGGTTCATAAGGAAAACTCCTCCCCATTCAAACTCATCCTTATACTTAGGACAGAGATGGAAGTGGAGGTGATGTCCTGTATCACCATAAGCACCATAATTAACCTTATCAGGATGGAAGGCAGCCATAATTGCTCTTGCAACTCTTGCAACATCTTCAAAATAAGCTGCTCTCTCCTCTGCTGTGAGTTCATTCATATCGCCAACATGTTTCTTATGGGCAACTATACATCTGCCCGGATGGCTCTGCTCCTTAAATAAATACACCTTTGATGTCTCAAGTTCACATATTTTAATTCCAAACTTTGCAACAAGGTCCCCTTCAACGCAATATGCACAATTCTGATCTACCATATCCGCACCTCTTCATTATTTATCATATATTATTTTGATTACATTGCATCCTTGATTGAGAAACTGATTCTTCCCATCTTATCCTTACCCATGCACTTACATTTAACTTTATCGCCAAGTGTAAGAACATCTTCAACGTGGTCGATTCTTTCATTAGCCACTTTAGAGATATGAACCATTCCTTCTTTGCCTGGAGCAAATTCAATAAATGCACCAAACTCTTTAATGCTTACTACCTTACCCTCATAGATCTTGCCTTCCTCAAAGTCTTCCACAATTGTCTTAATATACTTCATAGCCTGATCCATGCCTGCCTGGTCAAGTCCACATACTGATACAAATCCGTCATCAGTAATATCAATCTTAACTCCGCACTCATCAATAATAGCATTGATTGTCTTACCACGCTGTCCAACAACCTCACCAATCTTAGATGGATCAATTGTTGTCTGGATAATCTTAGGGGCATACTCACCAACAGTCTTTCTAGGCTCAGAAATAGCAGGTTTCATACATGTATCCATAATAAAGATCCTTGCCTCTCTTGCCCTGCTTATAGCCTCCTCAACAATTGGTCTTGTAAGTCCATGAATCTTAATATCCATCTGGATAGCTGTGATACCCTCTGTTGTACCAGTTACCTTAAAGTCCATATCTCCGAAGAAATCCTCAAGTCCCTGGATATCTGTAAGGACAATATAATCATCATCTGTATCACCAGTAACAAGTCCACAGGAAATACCTGCAACCATTCTCTTGATTGGAACACCTGCAGCCATAAGAGACATACATGAAGCACATGTACTAGCCATGGATGTTGAGCCATTAGACTCAAATGTCTCTGACACAGCACGGATTGCATATGGGAATTCCTCTTCTGTTGGAAGAACTGGAATAAGTGCTCTTTCTGCTAAAGCTCCATGACCGATTTCTCTTCGTCCTGGTCCTCTTGATGGTTTAGTCTCACCAACTGAATAAGCTGGAAAATTATAGTGGTGAATATATCTCTTAGTTGTTACATTATCATCGAGACCATCAACCTTCTGGGCTTCTGATAAAGGAGCCAGTGTCACAACATCACATATCTGGGTCTGACCTCTTGTAAACATTGCAGAGCCATGAACTCTAGGAATAATATCAACCTCAGCTGCCAATGGACGAATCTGGTTAATTGCACGTCCGTCAGGTCTCTTGTGATCCTTTAAAATCATCTTTCTTACAGTCTTCTTCTGATACTGGTAAACTGCATCACCAAGGATTGCCAGCCACTCCTCATTATCAGCAAATGCTTCCTTCATCTTGGCAGTAATCTCATCAATATTCTTCTCACGTGTCTGCTTGTCATCAGTAAATACAGCAGCCTCCATCTCCTCTGGAGACACAATCTGCTTCATGGCCTCAAACATCTCTGCTGGTACCGCACAGCTCTCGTAAGAGTGCTTCTCCTTGCCACACTCTGCTACAATCTTATCAATAAATTCGATAATAGTCTGGTTAATATCATGAGCCATGTATATAGCTTCAATCATCTTAGCCTCAGGAATCTCATTAGCCCCAGCTTCAATCATAATAACCTTCTCCTTAGTTGAAGCAACTGTAAGCTGAAGGTCACCATCCTGCCACTGTGCCTGTGATGGGTTAACAACAAACTTTCCATCGATTAATCCAATCTGTGTGGTTGCACATGGACCATCAAAAGGAATATCAGATATACTTGTAACAAGGCTTGAACCAATCATTGCAAGAAGCTCTGGACGGCAGTTCTCATCTACAGACATAACCATATTGTTAAGGGTAACATCATTGCGGTAATCCTTAGGGAATAATGGTCTCATTGGTCTGTCAATAACTCTTGATGTAAGGATAGCATTCTCAGAAGCCTTTCCCTCACGCTTATTAAATCCACCAGGAATCTTACCTGCTGCATACATCTTTTCTTCATATTCTACGCTTAATGGGAAGAAATCTACTCCCTCTCTTGGTTCCTTTGATGCAGTTGCTGTAGAAAGTACAACTGTATCACCATAATGCATTAATGCTGCTCCATTAGCCTGTGCACAAACTCTGCCAATATCAACACGAAGAGTTCTGCCAGCTAATTCCATCTCATACTGTTTAAACATCCATACTCCTATCTGCCATTAACGGCTAATGTAATATTTATCCTGATTACAGAAGCCCGAAACAACTGAAAAAGGTACTTTAACCAAAATGCCCTTTTCAGCAGTCTCGGTAAAAAACTTCTGTAATAGTATACAACGAAAAAAAGGCGGAGTTATCCACTCCGCCAGCTAAATTACTTTCTAATACCTAAACGAGCAATAAGATTTCTGTAGCTCTCGATATCGTTCTTCTTTAAATACTCAAGTAAGGCTCTTCTCTTACCAACCATCTTTAAAAGACCTCTTCTTGAATGATGGTCTTTCTGGTTAACCTTCAAATGCTCTGTAAGCTCTGCAATTCTCTCTGTAAGGATAGCAACCTGAACTTCTGGAGAACCTGTATCACCAGGCTTTCTACCATACTGAGCAATAATCTCTGACTTCTTTTCCTTTGATATCATCTTAATATCCTCCTTAAATTAATCACCAGTCACCAGGAATCAGGTCGGAGTGTCCTGAATCTGAGCGACGGCTCACATACTTGAATAGTTTATCATACAAAACAGCTATTTGCAAGTAGAATATTGCCTTTAAGCAATAATATTTATGATTAAATAAGATACAAAAAACTAAATCAAAAATAAATCCTTTGCAAACTGTGCATCTTTCTCCATCTGTTTCTGCAAATCCTCAACAGATTCAAACTTCATCTCAGGACGGATAAAGTGAAGAAGAAAGACTTCCACATGTTTTCCATAACACTCGCTGTCAAAATCAAACATATTTGTTTCAACAGAAACACTGTTTTCATCACTGACTGTAGGTTTCACTCCAATATTGGTAACTCCGTAAAACTTTCTGTCTCCCATCTGTGTAACCGAAGCATATACGCCATTAGGAGGAAGGAGTTTACTTATAGTTGGATAGATATTAGCGGTAGGGATATTAATCTGCCGTCCCAGTTTATTGCCAGGGCATACCACACCACTTACAGAGAAAGGTCTTCCCATAAGCACATTGACTGTCTCCATATGTCCACACTTTAATGTTTCCCTCACATATGTACTGCTTATTTCTCTGTCCTGAAACCTTTCCTTTTCCACTATTATAGTATCAAAACCATATATCTTCCCTGCATTAAGAAGATATTCCGGGTCACCTGCCCTGTTTTTTCCAAAATGATAATCAGTTCCAACAACTACAACTTTAGCCTTCAGCTTATCAACAATTATGTCCTTAACAAATTGTTCAGGGTCCATGTGAAGAAAATCATCTGTAAATGGATATTCCACCTCCACATCCAGACCAAGGCTTTCCAAATACGCCCTTCTCTCACTGTTAGTTGTTAAAAAATGCTGGTACTTCTGTGGACATATGCTTAATGGCAAACTATCAAATGTAAATACGCAGGATTTAAGCCCTTTCTTATGTGCTTCATCAAGCACAATTGAAATAAGCTTTTTATGTCCCATATGAATTCCATCAAATTTTCCCAGTGTAACTGCCGAATTTCTGTCCAATACGAAATCACTGGTACCATGAATATATTCCATCAGACACCACCTCGCAGTTCCTTGTCATTATAAGCATCTACGGCAAAAAATATTTTTACAGGTTTATATCCAGAATCATCCATACTATATATTCCGATAAATTCTCCTGATTCATTATAAATCCGTACCATATCAGCCAAGCCCATATCTAACGCTTTTCCTGCTGAAAGCGGAAGCAGGTTGCCGTTATATAACATTTTATCGTATTCCTTATTTATCTGAATCCTTGGATAATCAAACATGCTATCCACAGGAGCCACTATGGATGATAGTTCTCCTTTCAGGTTAAGTGCCGCTATCTGGTTAATTGTGTAACTATCATCAATATAGAACCTTCCAACCCTTGTCCTTGAAAGGCTTTTCATACATGCTCCGCATCCAAGTTTTTCACCAATATCATTGCATAATGTTCTGATATATGTTCCCTTGGAACAGCTTACAGTCATTGTAACAGAAGGTTCACCATCCTGCAGATTCATATCATTGATATGAATCGAACGAATATATACATCTCTCGGACTTCTTTCTATCTCAATTCCTTCCCGGGCCAGCTGATAAAGCTTTCTGCCATTAACTTTTATGGCTGAATACATAGGTGGAATCTGCTTATATTCTCCTACAAATGAATCGACAGTCTCAATTAATGTTTTCTCATCAACAGCCACATCTTTTTTTGACAGGACATTCCCTGATATATCCTGAGTATCTGTTGATATTCCAAGAAGCATAACAGCTTCATATGTTTTATCTGTATCAGTAATCATGTCACACAGCTTGGTTCCTTTTCCTATACATACCGGCAGAACACCTACAGCATCCGGGTCAAGAGTACCTGTATGACCTATTTTTTTTATATGAAGAATTCCTCTTAATTTTGCCACCACATCATGGGAAGTAAAACCTTTTTCCTTATATACATTAATTATACCATCCATTAGTTTCCCTCCATCCACGTGTCAAAACCAATTTAAGTTTACATATTACTGAACTGCTCCTCAATAAGATTGCTGATTGAATTAATAATCTGATGAACTGTTCCCTTTCCTGTGAACCCTGCTGCCCTTACATGACCACCACCATTAAATTTCATGGCAATCTTTGCAACGTCAATCTTATTCTTAGAGCGCATGCTGACTTTGTATTCCTTATCTCCGGTTTCATACAGAAAAATTGCCACTTCTACTCCCTCTGTCAACCGAAGCTGCTCTACAATACCACCCAGATCCTTTCCAGTAATATTATAGAAATTCATTATATCCCTGCTTACTGCAGAAAATATACATTTACCATCATAAAACATAACACTTTCAAGAAGTGCTCTTCCCAGAATCTGATTCTGGATATATGTTTTTGTATAAAAGCTGTTATCAATAATATCAGTATAATTGATTCCCTTTTCCATAAGTTCACCGGCTATTGCCATTGTGGTTCTGGAAGTACAGCTGTATTTAAACACGCCTGTGTCATGAATTATTCCTGTATATATACATTCCGCAACATTCTTACTTACCTTTGAAGAATCAAGGAGTTGGTAGAGCACCTCACTGGCAGAACTTGCCTCTGGCTTAATGACACATTCATCAGCAAAGCCTGAGTTACTGATATGATGGTCAATACACATGGTCTTTGAAGCCTTCTTGAAGCAGCTTTCAAATGGCAGAATTCTGTCAAAAGAACTGCAGTCCAGAACAAAGAATAAATCATATACCTTATCTTCCGGTTCATTTTTAATACTGTCTATTCCAATAAGATAATTAAACTCTGCCCCTGGCTGCTCCAGATATATATCAACATCAATCTGTGAATAGTTATCTTTTATGTAATTGTACAGGCCAAGGCATGAACCTGTACAATCTCCATCTGGTCTTACATGACCTGTAATACCAACTGTTTTAACACCAGTTAAACAATCATCAATTCTCATGACTCTCATCATCCTTTTTTGTAACCTCATCTATTAAATGAGACATCTTAACACCATACTCAATGGACTGGTCAAGAATGAAAGTAATCTCAGGAGTATTTCTAAGATTAAGATTCTTGGCAAGCTGTCTTCTGATAAAACCTTCCGCACTCTTTAGACCTTTAATTGTATCATTTGCAGTCTCCTCATCGCCAAGCACGCTTATATAAGCCTTACAGGTCTTTAAATCAGGAGCAACCTCAACTGCTACAACTGAAGTCATAAGACCTACCCTTGGGTCCTTAATCTCACTTCTGATTATATTACTTAATTCTTTCAAAACCTCACCATTAATTCTGGTGTTCTTAACACTGTTCTTGCGCATAACTCTTCTAACGAGGCACCTCAACCATTATATAAGCCTCGAAGATATCTCCTTCCTGAATTTCGTTAAAGCCTTCTACTACAATACCACATTCTGTTCCAGCCTTAACTTCCTTAACTTCATCCTTAAAATGCTTAAGTGTTGCTATAGGTCCTTCGTAAATCTGCTTTCCATCTCTTGATACACGAAGTTTAGAATCTCTTGTAATTCTTCCTTCTGTAACAATACAACCTGCAATATTACCTACTCCTGAAGCCTTGAAAATCTGTCTGATTTCAGCAGAACCAATCACCTTCTCTTCGTAGATTGGCTCAAGCATTCCCTTAAGAGCAGCTTCCACGTCCTCAATAGCATTGTAAATAACTGTGTATAATCTTAAATCTACCTTTTCTCTTTCAGCAACGATTCTTGCCTGATTGTCAGGTTTAACATTAAATCCGATAATAATAGCATTAGATGCTGATGCAAGAGTAACATCAGACTCATTAATATTACCAACACCACCGTGGATAACCTTTACAACAACCTCTTCATTAGAAAGCTTTACAAGACTCTGCTTTACAGCCTCAACTGAGCCCTGAACATCAGCCTTGATAATAAGACATAATTCTTTAACATTACCTGCCTGTATCTGTTCAAATATATCATCAAGGGATACCTTATGCTTAGTATCATCAAGAAGCTTCTTCTTGCCTTCACTGATAAATGTCTCTGCAACATTTCTTGCTTCTTTATCAGAATCGAATGCCATGATAATCTCACCAGCATTAGGAACATCTGATAAACCAAGAATCTCAACAGGAGTTGAAGGACCAGCTTCCCTGAGTCTTCTGCCCTTATCATCAACCATGGCTCTTATCTTACCATGGCTTGCTCCTGCTGCCACGTTATCTCCTACCTTAAGAGTACCCTTCTGAACCAGAATTGTAGCAACCGGACCTCTTCCCTTATCAAGCTCTGCCTCAATAACAATTCCTCTTGCCTTTCTGTCAGGGTTTGCCTTAAGCTCATTAACCTCTGCTGTAAGAAGAATCATATCCAGAAGTTCATCAATACCTTCCTTTGTGTGGGCTGATACTGGTACAAATGTTGTAGAACCGCCCCAGTCTTCTGATATAAGTCCATATTCTGTAAGTTCCTGCTTAACCTTTTCAACATTAGCATTAGGTTTATCAATCTTATTAACAGCAACAATAATCTCTACTCCTGCTGCCTTGGCATGGTTAATAGCTTCAATAGTCTGTGGCATAACGCCATCATCTGCGGCAACCACAAGAATAGCGATATCTGTTGCCTGTGCACCACGCATTCTCATGGCTGTAAATGCTTCATGTCCAGGTGTATCAAGGAAAGTGATTGACTGTCCGTTAACATCAACGGTATAAGCACCAATCTTCTGT
This sequence comes from uncultured Eubacterium sp., assembly GCA_945946665.1. Taxonomy (GTDB): domain Bacteria; phylum Bacillota; class Clostridia; order Lachnospirales; family Lachnospiraceae; genus Lachnospira. Next base: position 38,216 of record CAMEWO010000004.1, on the reverse strand, counting down.
GTAATACCGCCTGACTCCTTAGCTGTAACATGAGTTTCTCTTATTGCATCAAGAAGAGATGTCTTACCGTGGTCGACATGACCCATTACACATACTACAGGTGGTCTTGGAACTAGTAACTCTTCCGGCTCCTCATCCTCCTTAAGAAGTTCTGCTATAACATCAACCTTTTCCTCATGGTCACAGATACAGTTAAACTCAAGAGCTATCTCTTCTGCTGTATCATAATCTATCTCCTGGTTAATTGTAACAATCTTACCCTGCATGAAAAGTTTCTTAACAACTACTGATGGCTGAACCTTCATCTTGTCAGCAAGTTCCTTGATAGTAAGAGTATCTGGAAGAATAAGCTGTTTGATTGTATCTTCTTTCTTCTCTTCTTTCTTAACAGGTTTTTTCATCTGTCCACTTGCGAACTTAAGATTTTCCTTGTTTTCCACATCTTTCTTACGGTCATTCTTGTGGTTATCCTTACCCCAGTCTGACCTTCTTGAATCCGGCTTTGCTTCAAATACAAACTCTTCTTTTACTCCGCCATCTCTTCTGTCATTACGTCTTCCCTGACCATTCTGGCTGCCTGGTCTGTCATTATTCTTAAATCCTCCCTGGCCATTACCTGGTCTGTCACTTCTGAAGCCGTTTCCATTACCGCTGTTGTTAAAGCGGTCATTCTTTTGTCCGTTAAATGTTCTGCCTCCCTGTGAATTATCCCCAGGTTTTCTTCTATTATCAGAATTAAAATTATTATCTCTGTTTCCATTACCGCGGAAAGAATTGTTATCCCTGTTTCCCCTGAATCCGTTATTCTGGCTCTTATCACCATTATTCTGGAATCTGTCGCCATTAGAACTTCCGTTGGAGAATCTACCGCCGTTGTTCTGGAATCTGTCACCATTATTTCTGTCACCGTTATTCTGGAATCTGTTTCCATTATTCCTGTCAGAGCTATTTCTGTCACCACGGTTGTTGTTACGGTCAAAATGGTCATTACCATTCCTGTTGTTCTGGAATCTGTCTCTTCCACCCTTTGAGCTGTTCTGAGGGAAGAATACCTGTGAAACCTTAGGTTCTTCCTTCTTTACTTCACTCTGGTTACCTGAAGCTGTTCCTTCTTTAGGTGCTTCTTTTGCCTGGGCAGATGTATCCGGCTTTGATTCAGTCTTTGGTTCTGCCTTCACAGGTGTCTCAGTCTTCTTTCCATATCTGTTGCGGATTTTTTTAACCTCTTCATCGCTAAGACCATTCATAGATGTGTATTTTTTATCTGCTGTATCCAATACATCTGCAATGTCTTTTGAAGATATATTTAACTCTTTTGCTAATTCATATACTCTCATACTAGATCATTCCCTCTTTTCTGAATAACTGTCACATTATTCCAAACACTGTCTAATTGTTTTTGAATCTGATTACCAAAATTCTCATCCAGGACCGCCAGGGATGCTCTGAATTCTTTTCCTATTGAATGTCCCAGAGTGACCTTGTCACTGTATTCGTAATAAGGAACATTATAGTAGGTACACATGTTTCTAAAGTTTTTCTTGGTATTATCAGAAGAATCTAATGCCACAATAACAACAGATGCTTTATGTTGTTTTACAGCCTTCTCTGTGGAGAACTCTCCGCTCGCCACTTTTCCGGCTCTCTGTGCCAATCCAATCATGGATAAAATCTTATCTTGTTTCAAATTGTTCAAAACCTCTTTTCAACTCCTCATAGACGCTTTTGTCTACAGGCATCTTAAAAGAACGTTCAAGTCCTTTAGAGGCAATTGCTTTGCCAAGACAGTCAGCATTAGGACATATATATGCACCTCTGCCATTTTTCTTGCCTGTCTCATCAAGCATAATTCCCTGCTCATTTTTAATTATACGAACCAGGGATTTCTTGTCTTTCATCTGCCTGCAGCCAATACACTGCCTTTGAGGTTGTTTTTTTGTTGTACCCAAATTCAAATCACTCCCAGCCTGCAAAAGTCTAATTACTCTTCAACTACATCAGAAGTATTCTCTGTAAATTCCAGTGTTTCCTCTCCCTCTGTCTCTGAATCATACTCTGTCTCTTCGTTACCGTTTTCCATCTCCATTGCAGATTCGCTCTTAATATCAATACTGTAGCCTGTAAGCTTTGCTGCGAGACGTACATTCTGTCCTGCTTTTCCAATAGCAAGAGAAAGCTGCTGGTCAGAAACAACAACTGTTGCCTTCTTCAAATTCTCATCATCATAAGCTGATATAGAAACAGCCTTTGCAGGACTTAATGCATTAAATATATACTGGGCAGGATTGTCGCTCCACTCAATAACATCAATCTGCTCATTGCCAAGTTCGTTAACAATAGCTCTTACTCTTGCTCCGTTAACGCCTACACAGGCTCCAACTGGATCTACATTAGGATCCTCTGCCTTTACAGCAATCTTGGTTCTTGAGCCTTCTTCTCTTGCAATACTGACAATCTTTACTATTCCATCTTTAATCTCTGACACTTCCTGCTCAAATAATCTCTTTACAAGTAAAGGTGTCTTTCTTGAAACTCTAATTGTAAGAGAACCAGATTTTTCTTTATCTTTATCTGTATTATTTGCATTTTTGCTGCTGTTAGACACTTCCAGTACATAAAGCTTTATTCTGTCACCTCTCTGGAATGTTTCTCCCTTTACACACTCATTTTTTCTTAAAGTAGTCTGTGTTCTTCCAATGTCAACAAGAACATTTCCCTTCTCATCAATTCTCTGAACGATACCTGTAATAATCTCGTTCTCCTTTGAATGATACTCATTATATATAGCAGCTTTTTCTTCTTCTCTGATTTTCTGGACAATAATTCCCTTAGCATTCTTAGCAGCTCTTCTAGAGAAAGCTTCTGACTTAATCTCAATCTTTACTGTATCCCCAGCCTGACACTTAGGATCAATCTTTTTAGCCTCTTCTAAAAGAATCTCCCTGCCATAAGGAAGGTTAAGCTTCTGGCTCTTCTTTGCGTCCTCTGCCGCCTCACCTGGTGTAAGTTCATCTACAACAGTTCTTAAAGCATAGATATGGAAATCACCTGTCACTCTGTCAAGTGTCACCTCACAGTTATCAACTGTATTAAACTCCTGCTTAAACTCTTCACGAAGTGACTTCTCAATAGTATCAAGCATAATATCTTTGCTGATTCCATTCTCCTTCTCTAAAGCCTCTAAAGCTAATATTAATTCTTTATTCATTTTATCCTCCTTTGCCTGTCAGGCTATTACTAATCGCAGAATGCTAATGATATTTTAGCAATATTAGTTCTATCTATTGTTTTATGTTCACCACTGTCAGTTTCTATCGTAACTGTAACATTATCAAAATCCTTTAACACTCCGGTTAATTCCTTAACCTTTTCCAATGGTTTGTACAGCTTTACGTCAACCAGCTTTCCTATTGACCTTTTATAATCCTTCTCTTTCTTTAACGGTCTTGTAAGACCGGGTGAGCTCACTTCAAAAATGTACTGCTCGCTGATATAATCCTCTCTGTCAAGAATCTCATTAAAAGCCCTGCTTATATCCTCGCAGTCATTAACTGATATTCCCCCATCTTTATCAATGTAAACTCTCAGATACCAGTCGCTGCCCTCTTTGACGAACTCCACGTCAACAAGTTCAAATCCTCTGGAATCAATTAATGGCTGAATCAGTTCTTCAGTTTTTGCTTCATAGCTTTCACTCTTACTCATTCACATCACCTTTCCATAATATTCAGTTGTAATGTACAGGTCTGACATATAATTACGTAAAAGGAGTGGACATATCTGTCCACTCCTTTCCAGAAATAATATGCAGTAGCCAATAGGGGAATCGAACCCCTGTTTCCGCCGTGAGAGGGCGGCGTCTTAACCGCTTGACCAATTGGCCTCAACAAGTACTTGACTATAATACCTCATAAAAAAATACTTGTCAAGCACTTTTTTTATTTTTTTTAAAAGAAACTGAATATTGCCGTAAACACCCCTGCGCTGGCAACTCCCATTATTATTCCTGCAAGAAGCACTCCAAGAAGTACTGCAATTACGCTCTTTTTAAATCCCATGTCAAGAAAGCTGGCAGCCAGTGTTCCCGTCCAGGCTCCTGTTCCAGGAATAGGTATTCCAACAAATAAAAGCAATGCCACAAACAATCCCTGTCCTGCCTTCTCTTTAAGCTTCACGCCGCCTTTATGTCCCTTCTCTATACAGAACGTAAAAAATCTGCCAATATACTTCTTATCCTTCCCCCACTCCAATACCTTTCTGGCAAAAAGGTAGATAACTGGAACAGGAATCATATTGCCAAGCACACACACAATGTAGGACTGTATAAGAGGAAGCTGGTATGCCTGAGATACCGGAATAGCTCCTCTCAATTCTATCAATGGTACCATAGAAATAAAAAATATAGTAAGATACTTCTTTAACATATAGAAATTAACTCCTTAATTTTTGTCTAAACATATTATATACACTAAACCACTATTTTAAGTCAACTGTTAAAAATCAAACAGTGAGAGCTGGTTACTGTCTGGAAGGTCATTAATAAGTCCCAGGTCTGTCAGCTTATCAATAACAGACTGTCCAACCTTTGCTCTCTGTCTCAAATCATCCTTTGACAGAAAACGACCATTTCTTGCAGCAATTTCAATACCTTCTCCTGCTGACTCACCAATTTTGTCAATAACCTTGAAAGAAGGCATTATCTTACCATCAATAATCTGGAAGCTTCTTGCCTTGGCAGTGTATAAATCAACAGGAGTAAAACTATATCCTCTTGCGTACATTTCCTGAACTATCCGCATATCCTTAAGTTCATCTTCCTCTGTGTTTGAAATAGTACCTGCTGTTTTTTTATTCCTGTACTGTTCAATATAATATTCCAGTTTCTCTCTTCCCATTGCCATCTTTTCATAATCAAATGCATCAGCCCTTATGCTGAAATATGCACAGTAATATGCCAATGGATAGAACACCTTACAGTATGCCACTCTCCATGCCATCATAACATATGCCGCAGCATGGGCTTTAGGGAACATGTACTTAATCTTTTTACATGACCATATATACCAGTCAGGAACATCATGTTCAACCATAATGCTCTCCTGCTCCTCTGAAAGTCCCTTACCTTTTCTGACACTTTCCATTATTGTAAATGCTGTCTCGCTTTCAATTCCTTTGGAGATAAGATATATCATAATATCATCTCTTGTACATATAGCTGTCGAAATTGTAGCTTTGCCCTCCTTCAACAGCACCTGGGCATTGCCAAGCCATACATCTGTACCGTGGGAAAGTCCTGAGATTCTTACCAGGTCAGAAAAATACTTTGGTTTTGCATCCACAAGCATCTGCATGGCAAAATCTGTTCCAAATTCAGGGATTCCCAGAGTTCCAAGAGGACATCCTCCAATATCATCAGGTGTAATTTCCAAAGCATCCGTATTCTGGAACAAAGACATTACCTCTTTAGAATCAAGAGGTATCTCCACAGGGTCAATACCAGTCAAATCCTGGAGCATTCTAATCATAGTAGGGTCCAGATGTCCCAGTATATCCAGTTTTAACAGGTTATGGTCAATACTGTGATAATCGAAATGGGTTGTTACAATATTGGTAGTTACATCATTGGCCGGATGCTGTACAGGCGTAAAGGAATGAATTTCATCACCGATAGGAAGTACAACAATTCCACCTGGGTGCTGTCCTGTGGTTCTTCTGATATCAACACATCCGCTGGCAATTCTCTCCATTTCACATCTTCTCTTCATGAGATTCTTACCTGTTCGCTCTGACTTCTCTTCAAAGTATTTTAGCACATATCCGTAGGCTGTTTTTTCAGCAACAGTGCCAATTGTTCCAGCCTTAAATGTCTGTCCTTTTCCGAAGATAACCTCTGTATAGGCATGAGCTTTACTCTGGTATTCATTAGAGAAATTAAGGTCAATATCTGGCTCTTTGTTTCCCTTGAAACCAAGGAATGTCTCAAATGGAATGTCAAATCCCAATTTATCAAGCTTATGTCCACAGTTAGGACATATTTTATCAGGCATATCGCATCCTGCACCACCTGAGAACTGCTTAACCTCCTCTGAATCAAAATCATAATAATGACATTTCGGACACAGATAATGAGGACTAAGTGGATTAACCTCTGTAATTCCTGCCATGGTGGCAGCCAGTGAAGAGCCAACTGAACCTCTTGAACCAACCAGATATCCATCATCATTAGATTTCCATACAAGCTTCTGTGCAATAATGTACATAACGGAATATCCGTTGCTTATAATAGAATTAAGTTCTCTGTCCAGACGCTTTTCAACAACATCCGGCAGAGTTTCACCATATATTTCATGTGCCCTGTCATTGCAGATTTTCCTTAACATTTCATCAGAATTCTCAATTACAGGAGGTCTCTTATCCGGTCTTACCGGGTCGATGGTATCGCACATATCAAGAATTTTATTTGAATTGGTAACTACAATCTCATATGCCTTCTCACTTCCAAGATAATCAAACTCATGAAGCATCTCTTCTGTAGTGTGAAGATATAGAGGAGCCTGGTTATCTGCATCATCAAAGCCTTTTCCAGCCATGATAATTCTTCTGTATATCTCATCCTCCGGATTTAAGAAATGCACATCACAGGTAGCTACAACAGGCTTGTTAAACTTCTCTCCCAGCCTTACCACTCTCCTGTTAAGTTCTCTTAAATCCTCCTCATCTTTAACATAACAGTCTTCCTTATCAATCATGAAACGGTTATTTCCAATAGGCTGTACCTCCAGATAGTCATAGAAGCTAACAATTTTGGCAATCTCAGCCTCAGAACGTCCATTAAGCATAGCGCGGAAAAGCTCTCCTGCCTCACAGGCGCTGCCTACAATAAGTCCCTCTCTGTACTGGTTAACAAGGCTCTTTGGAATCTTGGGAAATCTGTTAAAATATGTGAGGTGAGAAGCTGATATAAGCCTGTAAAGGTTAATTCTTCCCATTTCATTAGAAGCAAGAATAATACAATGATATGGATGAAACTTCTTTATTGTATCTTCACTTAACTTTCCTACTTCATTCAATGTCTTTAAATCAAAAACATCTCTTTCTTTAAGCATCTCAATAAGCTTAATATATATTCCCGCTGTTGCCTCTGCATCATCCACAGCTCTGTGATGGTTTTCGAGAGAAACACCAAGATGTTTGCACAGAGTATCCAGCTTGTAATTATGCAGATTAGGCATAAGGAACTGGGATAAAGTAACTGTATCAAGAAATGTTGGGTCATATTCAATCCCAAGCATAGCTGCATTTCTTATAATAAAGCTTGTGTCAAATGCGGCATTGTGGGCTACAAGGCAGGCATCTCCACAGAATTCCAGGAATTCAGGCAGAACCACGTCGACAGAAGGTTCACCTACCACCATTGAGTCATTAATACCTGTAAGCTGTTCAATTCTAAAAGGAATTGGAATTAAAGGGTTTATGAATCTGCTGAACCTGTCTGTTATCACACCATTAGTGATCTTTACAGCTCCAATTTCAATAATCCTGTCCTGTTCAGCCGAAAAGCCTGTTGTCTCAATATCGAACACAACATACGAATCATCCAGGCTCTGGTTTCTATGATTGACAACAATCTCCTTGGTGTCATCAACAAGATAGGCTTCCACACCATAGATAACTTTAAAATCCAGCTTTTCTCCATTTTTCTTGTAAGCCTTCTTCAAATCGCCAATAAGATGAAATGCTTCGGTAAATGCCTGTACAACACCATGGTCTGTAATAGCAATTCCCTTATGCCCCCACCTGATAGCCTGTTTAATTATATCTTTTACAGATGAAACTCCATCCATATCACTCATCTTGGTATGGCAGTGAAGTTCAACTCTCTTGTTAAGAGCAAGGTCATTTCTTGGAGTTCTTGTATCTGAAGATTTTCTTATTCCTGTTACATGGGTGATAGAAATCTCCTGATCATATTTATCAAGCGTTGCAGCCCCTTTTATTTTTAGGAATTCCCCCTTCTTAACAAACTGTTTGATTTCCGGCAGTTGCTCATTCTGAAGGAACATCTTAACAGTGATTGTGTCTGTAAAATCTGTAACATCATAGGAAAGAATTGTCCGCTCATTACGTATAGGGTGCTCATCAACCTTGCGGACCATACCTGATATAGTCACATCACCAATAGCAGAATCAATCTGTTCTATGGAAATTATATCGTCATCAAAATCCCTGCCAAACAATACATCGTTATTGGCAGGTTTCTTTTTATAATATTCTTTCTGCTGGATTTTAATATTACTGCTGTTTAACCCTTCTCCACGAAAGGCTGTTTTTTTCTCGTTATCTTTTCCCTTGTCAGAACCGGTAATTTTAGCATCTTTTCTGGTATTTTCCTTGTTGCCATGGGATTGGGTGCTTCCGGCAAGGAGGTTCTGTTCAATCTGTGCCACACGTATATTAAGCTTATGCTCATTTTCCTTCTCGTAATGGCTTCCTTCCTTTTTGGCATACCTGTACACTACATCAATATCCATTCTGAACCTGTTTAAGAATAATTTCTTAAAATAATCTGCCAGATTATCAGCATATGTACGTGAAAGGAATCCGTCCTCCAGAGTAAGTTCAAGAGAATCTTCACCGATAAACTCCCATGTCGAATTTTTCAGAAGGTTGTATTCCAGAATCCAGTATTTCTCAAGTTCAAACAAAATACTGTCATAATAAGTTTCCATAATCATTGATGGAGTATACTGTGAAGATAAATGATACCTGTCAATAATACGCACATCCATGTTACTTGTAATAAATATTCGTTTTTTAAGTTCATCTTCTGTTTTGTATATTACCTGTTTGCTGATAAGGCGGCTGCTCTCAAGATAAACTCTGGCAAGAGAATTAGTTGAGGTTTTAGTAACTTTGACCACCTCAGCATCACAAAGGTATGCTGACAATTCTTCAGGTAACCTTAATTTGGGAAAAACATCAAAAAACTTCACTTTTTACTACCCCGTTTATTCATTCCAGTGGTCCAGCTCATACTTAAGCGTTTCTAACAGCTCATCCTCTGCAACTTTCTTAACAACTTCACCATGCTTAATCAATACACCGCATCCGTCTCCGCCAGCAATGCCAATATCAGCTTCTTTAGCCTCTCCAGGTCCATTAACAACGCAGCCCATTACAGCGACCTTAATATCCAGGTCATAACCGGACGCCATCTTCTCTACCTGTGATGCCAGCCCAATAAGGTCAATCTTTGTTCTTCCACATGTAGGGCATGATACAATCTCAATGCCACCATTTCTTAATCCCAGCGTCTTTAAAATAATCTTTGCAGTCTCAACTTCCTTAACAGGGTCATCTGTCAGTGATACACGGATTGTGTCACCTATATTTTTAGAAAGAATCATTCCAAGACCAATGGAAGATTTAATCGTTCCTGCAAATGCTGTTCCTGCTTCTGTTATTCCAACATGGAGAGGATAACTGGTTTTGTCTGATATAAGTTCATAGGCCTCTGTACACATGAGCACATCTGAGGATTTTATACTGATGACAATATTGTCATAGTCCTGTTCCTCAATCATTCTCACCTTATCCAGTGCGCTTTCCACAAGACCTGCTGCAGTTACCTTCCCATATTTCTCAATAATATTCTTCTCCAGTGAACCACTGTTTACCCCAACTCTTATTGGAATATCCTTTCTTCTGGCAGCATCTACAACAGCCTTAATATTATTCTTTCCACCGATATTACCCGGATTAATACGGATTTTATCGGCACCATTTTCGATGGACGCAATTGCCATTCTGTAATCAAAATGAATATCAGCCACCAGAGGTATATGAATCTTTTCTTTTATTTTTCCGATTGCTTTTGCTGCCTCAATGGTAGGAACAGTACAGCGGACTATGTCACACCCGGCATTTTCCAGGTCAAGAATCTGTTTTACTGTTGCCTGGACATCCTCTGTTCTTGTATTAGTCATAGACTGGATGGCAATTCTGTTTCCACCTCCGATTCTAACATCACCAATCTGAACAATTTTTGTATGATTTCTATCCATAATAACCTCATTTCTTAAGCAGTTATTCTTATCTTCATCAGAAAAGATTTACAATATCCTTAAACATAATATAGACCATAAGCATCATTAAAAGCACCATTCCTACGAAATGAACCATTCCCTCATGTTCACGCTTTACAGGTTTTCCCCGCAATGCCTCAATTATGAGGAATATGAGTTTTCCGCCATCCAGGGCAGGCAGAGGAAGAAGGTTCATTACTCCCAGATTGGCACTTAACATAACGATAAAATTAAACAGGTTAAGAGTTACCATCCAGGCTCCTTCTGGTTTGGCCTGCTCCACAACTGTATTAACAGAATCTACAACTCCAACGGGCCCTGATAAATCATTTATTCCAACCTGTCCGGTAAACATCATTCCAACGCTTTTCACTACCACTTCAATCCAGTATCCCACTTCCTTGAATGCACATACTATTGTTGAAGCAGGGTCTTTCTTTACTCTGTACCCATAGCTGTCAAATCCGGTATAGTATTCCTTCACATTGGTAACAGCCGGTGTGACTGTGACATTAATCTCTTTCCCATCACGGTTCAACACCATATCTACAGGCTTTCCCTGTGATGCACCAATTATGTCAGATATTATTATACCATTCTCCAGTTTCTGTCCATCAACGGATACAATAATATCACCGCTCCTGATTCCTGCTGCCTTGGCAGGTGAATCATCTGATACTTCGCTTACATTAACATTGCCTGATACCATTATTCCAATTCTGTACACATCATAATCTCTATATTCAGGTACAACCTGGGTTGTATATTTTTCACCATTTCTTATATAGGTTATATTCATTGAATCTTTGCTGTGATAATACTGATAAAAAGAATATTCCCTGGAAAATGCAATTGTGTTGTTATTGATTTTAACAATTTCATCTCCAACCTGCAGCCCTGCATTATAAGCTGGAGAGCCTGCATCTATAACATCCACGGTACATGGATCTGTTCCCACCGATGCAATAATTATTACTGCAAATATAAAAGCAAGAATAAAATTAAAAACTGGTCCCGCAATCACAATGGCGATTCTGGACCATACAGACTTAGCCGAAAGCAGTCTTGATTCATCATATTCTGTATCGGTATTATCACCTGCATCCATCATGGTATCTCCCAGCATGACACAGGCACCACCAAAAGGAATCAGCCTTAAAGCATAATCTGTTTCACCTTTTTTTATGTGGAATATTCGTGGACCAAAACCAATTGCAAACTCAACTACTGCCACTCCATTAGCTTTGGCAACTATAAAGTGTCCGAACTCATGAGCCACAACAAGAAATCCAATAATTAAAATAGCAATAATAACATTAATAATCAAGTTACCACCTGCTTTCTATTAATTCGTATGTTTCTTTCTCTGTGGTAAGAATATGTTCAACATCAGGATTATCAATATACCTTACATTGTCCATGGCATATCTTATGATATCATATATATCAAGATATCTTATTGACTCATTTAAGAACTTGCTTACAGCCAGTTCATTGGCAGCATTAAACACTGTAGGCATATTGCCTCCTTTTTTCGCTGCCTCATAAGCATATGGCAGTCCCATAAATGTATCCATATCAGGCTTCTCAAATGTTATCTGTGTAAGTTCATAGAAATCCAGCTTCTGTGAATTTAAGATTCTTCTTTCCGGATAACACAGGGCATACTGGATAGGCAGTCTCATATCTGGTGTTCCAAGCTGTGCCATAACTGCACCATCATCAAACTCAACCATGGAATGAATTATACTCTGTGGCTGTATTACTACCTGAACATTAGATACAGGTACTCCAAAAAGCCACTGGGCTTCAATAACCTCCAGGCCTTTATTTACCATTGTAGATGAATCTATTGTTATCTTCTTTCCCATAGACCAGTTAGGATGCTTTAAAGCGTCAGCAAGTGTAACATTCTCCAAATAAGTCCTGTCTTTTCCCCTGAAAGGACCGCCAGAAGCTGTCAGAAGTATCTTACTTACTGTTCTTTTATCCTCCCCGTTAAGGCACTGAAAAATAGCCGAGTGTTCACTGTCCACAGGATATATATTCACATTATTGTCTCTGGCAAGGGGCATAATTATATGACCAGCTGTCACAAGGGTTTCTTTATTTGCAAGAGCAATATCTTTTCCTGCTTTGATAGCTTCAATAGTAGGTATAATCCCCATCATCCCCACCACAGCTGTTACAACAACATCTGCCTGTTTATCAATAGCACATTCAACAAGGCCTTCACTGCCATATACAACCTTAATGTCTGTATCTTTAAGAAGTACCTTAAGTTCCTCTGCTCCCTGTCTTGTACCTGCACACACCAGCTTAGGCTTAAACTCCCTTGCCTGCTTCTCCAGCTGGCTGATTCTTGTACCTGCTGCCAGGGCTGTAACCTGAAAATCCTTATTATTCCTTATTACATCAAGGGTCTGGGTACCAATAGAACCTGTTGAACCTAATATAGAAACATTTTTCATATTATTCACCATTCCAAACCGTTACATCAAAATATTAATAACATAAACAGCCCAGAACACCGCTGGAGCTGTAAATATCACACTGTCAAATCTGTCAAGAATTCCTCCATGTCCCGGAATCAGCCTGCCATAATCCTTTATTTCATAATTTCTTTTTATTGCTGATGCTGCTAAATCTCCAACAATTGACAAAAGTGAACCAGCAAAACTTGCAATAGCAAAGGTCAACGCTGGAAAGCTGATTACTTCTGACATATATCCGCTTACAAAATACCCATACACCGCACCTACAATTGTAGATATAAGCGTACCTCCCAAAGCTCCTTCAATTGACTTTTTAGGTGAAAGCTTAGGAGCCATCTTATGCTTCCCAAACAAAACACCTGTAAAATAAGCGAATGTATCACTTACCCATGAAGATACAAATATAAGCCACACTACATATATTCCGTCAATTCCTGTTCTTGTCCTGTAAATATATGAAAGCATAACTGATACATACATAACTCCAAATATACAGCACATTACCTGACTGGCAACATATTTAGGAAATGTTATAACATATGCAGTCATTGCGGCCATAAGTCCAAGAATTACAGCTAATGCCATAAGCTTGTCATTATCTGAAAGTAACGCCACATAATAAAGTATTGTAGTGGAATATCCTATTATACCAAGCACACTCTTTTCAATCTTAAACACCCTGTACAGTTCAAAAAGTCCAAACAGAGATATAGAAAGACACAGAAAAAACAGATACCATCCACCCACAAACAGGGCAGAACCCATAACCAGCAAAAGAAAAATTCCACTTAAAACTCTTGTTTTCACCCTTTATCCTCCACTACTCCACCAAATCTTCTCTCACGTTTATTATACCACTCAAAAGCCTTAATCATCTCTTCTCTGTTAAAATCAGGCCACAATGTATCAGTAAAATAAAATTCCGTATAGGCAAGCTGCCATGGAAGATAATTAGACAATCTCTGTTCACCACTGCTTCTTATCAACAAATCAGGGTCTGGCAGTTCCCATGTATCAAGATGACCTGAAATTGTCTCTTCTGTTATGTCGTCACATGATATTTCACCAGATTTTACCTTAGCTGCAATCTTTCTTACAGCTCTTGTAATTTCATCCCTTCCACCATAATTGATGGCAATTGTAAAATTAAGTCCTGTATTATTCTTTGTCTTTTCCTCTAAATTAATAATACTGTCCACAATATCATCACTTAATTCTTCTCTTCTTCCAATAACCCGGCAACGGACGTTGTTTTTCATGGACTTCTTAACACAATCCTTAAGATATGTCCTTAGTATTCCCATAAGTGTTGAGACTTCTTCTGTTGACCTTTTCCAGTTCTCTGTTGAAAAAGCATACACAGTAAAATACTTAACACCAAGGTCATCCACCACAGATAACATATCTTCCACAACCTGGCTTCCCACTTTGTGTCCGTAGGTTCTTGGCATATGCCTTTTCTTTGCCCATCTTCCATTACCATCAAGAATAACAGCTACGTGGCCAGGAATATTCAATCCAAGTGATTCATTATATTCTTGCATAGAGCACCTCATTTCAACATGATAACATAACAAAATCCGGGAAAAACGACTGCCTTAAACAATCGAAATCCCACGGATTTATATACTTTGCCTTAACTAGACTGTGAGAATTTCCTTGGTCTTATCTTCAATAGCCTTATCAACTAAAGCAGTGTATTTGTCTGTAATCTTCTGAACCTCATCCTCTGCATTAGAAAGCTCGTCATCAGATAATTCACCTGCTTTATTTGCCTTCTTAAGTGAATCATTGGCATCTCGTCTTATATTACGGATTGCAACCTTTGCATTATCACCCTTCTTCTTAACATCCTTAGCAAGTTCTTTTCTTCTATCCTCTGTAAGTTCAGGGAATACAAGACGGATTACCTTACCATCATTATTAGGTGTTATACCTAAGTCTGACACAAGAATAGCTTTCTCTATCTCCTTAATGAGGCTGCTCTCCCATGGCTGAATCTGAATCATTCTTGCCTCAGGTACTGAAATATTAGCAACCTGCTGGAGTGATGTAGGGGCACCATAATAATCAACCTTAATCTTATCAAGAATGTGTGGATTCGCTCTTCCTGCTCTTATTGAACTGAATTCTTCCTTAAGTGAATCCAGTGATTTACTCATCTTCTCTTCATATTCTTTAATTTCGCTCATTGTCATCCTCCAAATATTAATCTACGGTAACTATTGTACCATTGAATTTTCCTGTCATTGCATTAATTATGCTGTTCTTCTCATTAAGACCAAAAATCATAAGTGGCATCCTGTTCTCCATACACATAACAGATGCTGTCATATCAATAACTCCCAGCTTCTTATCCACAACCTCCTGAATTGGAAGTGTATCATACTTTCTTGCTTGTGGATTAACCTTAGGGTCACTGTCATATACACCATCAATAGCCTTGGCAAGCAATATTGCATCTGCATCAAGTTCAATAGCACGCAGTACAATGCCTGTATCCGTAGAGAAATAAGGGTGTCCTGTACCACCTGCAAAGAATACTACCATTCCCTTGCTGAAATACTTATTAGCCCGGTCTTTAGAAAACAGCTTCGTCATGCTTCCACACTCAAATGGTGTAAGAATGCTTGTCATAATACCGCATGAACGGAAAATCTCTGATACATATATACAATTCATAATTGTTGCCAGCATACCAATCTGGTCAGCCTTAGTTCTGTCAATATTATTATTAGAACGGCCTCTCCAGTAGTTACCGCCTCCAATTACGACTCCAACATCTATGCCTTTCTCAACAATAGCCTTCACCTGTCTTGCAATATCCTCAATAAGCCCGTCGTCATACCCCTGTCCTTTGCTTCCAGATAAAGCCTCACCACTGAGTTTTAATATAACTCTCTTTAATTCTTTCACAGCTTTTCCCTCTCTGATTACTTATTCTTAAACACACCAAAGATTTCGTCTGTATTAATATCTGCATAGCACTGAGAACATCTTCCGTCAATAGCTGCACCGTTATTAATCTGAACTGTCTTAGACTTGATATCACCAACAATAATTGCTGTTGAATCAACAATCACAGGACCATGAACATCTATATCACCCTTTACAGCTCCTGCAATAACAGCAGATGTTCCTGCAATATTACCTACAATAACTGTACCCTGTCCGACCTTAATAGAACCTGTAGCAGATACGTTACCCTCAATCTTGGCACTATTGGCAAATATCTCCTTAGCAGATGAATCACCAATAATTGAACCACTTACTGTAAGTTTCCCCTTACATGCCACATTACCCTTTACAGTTCCTAAAAGATCAATTGAGCCATTAGAATCAAGATCTCCTGTAACTACAAGACCTGATGTAATAATAGCAATCTCATCGCTGTATTCATCACTTGATGAACCTGTTGCCTCTGCTGGCGCTTCACTATCATCAACACCTGTATCAATAGTATCTACATTCTCTTCTTCAATCTCTGCCTCTTTAGCAAGAGTTTCTTCTACATTCAAAGCAGCCTCTTCAATAGATGATTCGGCCTGTTCATCCTCCATATCTGCTGCCAGATCAGCTGCAATCTTAGCAAGTTCAGGATCAGATGATGCATCAGAAGCATCTGCTGTATCAAGTGTATTGACAATTAATCCCTCATCCTCAGTACTCTCAGATACAGCTGAGCCATTGATTTCACTGGCTGTCTCATTCAAATCGTCCTTAAAATCTTTAAAAAATCCCATTAGATTCTCCTCCATAGGTCACAATTTGAATTAATTATATCATAAGATAATAAATAAATGAAGTAGATTTAAAAAAAACATCATTACCCATATCACTACAGGTAATGATGTCTAAACATGTTATCTAATATTCACTCCTAAGAAAACCTTCTTAGATTCGAGGGTACTTTAGTTCCCTGCCATCTGAGCGGCAACCTCTGCTGCAAAGTCTTCATTCTTCTTCTCAAGACCTTCACCTGTCTCAAAACGAACAAATCCCTTAATCTTAATTTTAGCATTGTTTGCCTTTGCTACTGATTCAACATAAGCAGAAACTGACTGCTTTCCATCCTCAGCCTTAACATATACCTGATCAAGAAGGCAGATTTCCTTAAGTTCCTTAGAAATACGTCCCTTAACCATACCCTCAATAATCTTATCGTTAGCATCTGGCTTCTCATTCTTAGCTGCTGCTGTAAGAATCTCTGTCTCTTTCGCAATATACTCAGCATCAACTTCATCTCTGCTTGTGTATACTGGCTTAAGAGCTGCTGCCTGCATAGCAACATTCTTTGCCATCTCCTTGATGTCATCGTTAACAACGTCAGTCTCAACGTCTACCAATACACCAATCTTTCCACCCATGTGAATGTATGAAGCAACAAATCCATTCTCCTCATTAACCTGGGCAAATCTTCTGATCTTTAAATTCTCACCAATAATAGCTATCTGGCTTGCAAGCTCATCTGCTACTGTCTTAGACGAATCCTTAGCCCACTTCTCTGCTAAAAATGCATCAATATCAGTTGCAGATGTGTTAAGAGCCTGTGCTACAACGTCATCAACATATGCATTAAAATCTGCATTCTTTGCAACGAAGTCTGTCTCTGAGTTAACCTCAACGATTGCTGCCTTCTTACCATCAACAAGTGTCTTAACAATACCTTCTGCTGCAATTCTTCCAGCCTTCTTAGCTGCCTTAGCCATACCATTCTCTCTTAAGAACTCTACAGCCTTATCCATATCGCCGTCTGTAGCTGCAAGAGCCTTCTTGCAATCCATCATACCAGCGCCAGTCATTTCTCTTAACTCTTTTACCATTCCTGCTGTAACTGCTGCCATTATATAAATCCTCCGAATATGTTATACATTATAAATTATACTAAGCTTATTAATTATGCTTCCTCAACAGCTTCCTCTGTCTCTACATCAGCTGGAACTGCCTCTTCACCTTGATTAGCCTCTATAACTGCATCTGCCATCTTTGCTACGATTAACTTAACAGCTCTGATAGCATCATCATTACCTGGGATAACATAATCAAGCTCATCTGGATCACAGTTAGTATCTGCAATACCAATAAGTGTAATACCAAGTGCATGTGCCTCCTGAACGCAGATTCTCTCCTTCTTAGGATCTACGATGAAGATAGCATCTGGTAACTTCTTCATCTCCTTGATACCACCAAGATTCTTCTGAAGCTTCTCTAACTCTTTCTTTAATCCGATAACTTCTTTCTTAGGAAGAACATCAAATGTTCCGTCTTCCTGCATTGCTTCGATTTCCTTAAGTCTGTTGATTCTGCTCTGAATTGTCTTGAAGTTAGTAAGCATACCACCTAACCATCTCTCATTAACATAGAACATACCACAACGCTCAGCCTCACTAGCAATAGCCTCCTGAGCCTGCTTCTTAGTACCAACAAAAAGAATTGTACCACCATCAGCAACGATATCAGAGATTGCATTGTAAGCCTCATCAACCTTGCCTACTGACTTCTGTAAGTCAATAATATGGATACCATTTCTCTCTGTGTAGATGTACTCAGCCATCTTAGGGTTCCATCTTCTTGTCTGGTGACCAAAATGTACACCTGCCTCAAGTAACTGTTTCATAGAAATAACGCTCATTTTAATACCTCCATTGGTTAAATAATCTTTTGCAGCTTTCTTCTCCAACAACCACCGACGCGTTATTCGGCACCAGTTGCCAAATCCACCTGCATGTTTTCTCACACGTTGGCTATTATATCAGCCAATTAAAAATAAATCAAGAAAAAATAATAATTATTTTCTTGAAATAGTTTTACAAATCACCTCATAGCTGGCTCCCTTATCAATAGAATACACGCCCTCTTGTATGATTGAGCCATATCCTGTTGCAATAAGGTACTGGATAAAATCACTTTTATCTGTAATAAGACCAGCATCATATAATATATCAGCAGCCTGTGTTCCATAATAAACATCTTTAATTACTATAGTAACACTTCCATTTTCTTCAGGCGCTTTTGTTGGTTCCTGGGTAGTAGGTTCAACAGCCTTGCTGGTAGTCTCTGGCTCTGCAGCTTTTGTAGTCTCAGGCTGAGTCAAAGCTTCCGTGGATGGTTCTGTCTGGTTTGTGGTCTCTTCCTGCCTGGTTTCGTTTCCCTCCGAAGCAGTGGTCTCCTCCTGGCCTCTTGTAAAGGCAATAACAGAGCCTGTTGAATTCTGTACCTGAGATACATCAGTGTTCTTATTATTCTGCCCACTTCCAAAATTACGTGAAACAGAAAGAATAATGGTTGTCACAATAAGACCTAATCCCAGTCCTCTTAAATAATACTTTAAATTCATATTAATCCTCATTCCAGTTATTTAGAGCTGTTAAACAAATCAACTACCAGCTTAACCTCTCCTATGCCAATATTCAGGAGCTTGGCTATATCCTTATTGCTGACTCCCCGCTTGCTTAATTCTATAATTCTGTCATTGTTTGCCATATCATCTGGAAAATCTGCTGCAATATCCTCCGCCTTTACAGCCGGAGATTTTGAAGCCGTTGATTTTGAAGTTGTCGATTTTGAAGAAGATGATTTTGTAGAAGACTTTGCAGATGCCGGCTTAGCAGCTGTTTCTTTTGCAGATGATGACTTCGCAGCTGTCTGCTTTTCAGATACAGGCTTCTTCTCTGGAGTTTTTCTTGCTTTAGATACTTTCTTTGCCGTATCATCTGTATTCTCAACAGAAGCTGCCTCAGGAATATTAATCTGCTCTTTAATCCCGGCAGAATCAACTGTTACCTGCACTCTTGCCTTCTCATTGCTTTTTCTTACAAGTTCCATCAGTCTTTCTTTTGCAAGATCCTTGCTTCCTGAAGGAGTACTCTTCTTATAACCATAGGATTTTGTTTCAACTGATTTAACAGGTTCCTTCAATAATTCTTTATCATCAGATAATTCTGCCGAATCAGAAGATAATTTATCAACCTCCAAAGATTTTCTGTTATGCATCTGGATGCTGTCCACTTCTTTTTTTGCAATATTAACATCTTTGACAGTATTCTTTACTTCCTTTGCCTTCTCATTAAGCATGTCATACAAAAAAACTGTCTCATTGTGGTTTCTGTTAATCTCACTCATAATGGTCTCAGCATAATCATTAAGTTCAAGCATCTTTGTGTTTGAAATCTTATCCATCTGAGCTTCAGCCTGTTCAGAAACATTATCAATCTTATCTTTGATAATACTGTCTACCTGGTTTCGAATCTTAATCTTATCCTCTTCAGATAATTCCGCATCTACATGGACAGCCACGCTGCCACTATCTTTTCTATTCCCAACAAAATAACTGGCGATAAATACTGCAATACCGCCAATTAACATAATAATCTCAATTATGTTCATCACAATTCCTCTTCCCGAAATTATATTTTAATATCAAACCCACCGTGATTCAATGACTTGATTTTAACAGTGCCATCTTCTCTCTTTTCGTTACGGTTATTGGAACCACCATTCCCTTGATATTCATTATCACTTTTTTCTCTTGCATCAAATTTTTTATTCTGGTTATCAACATTATCCTTCTGATTTACCTGTTCAGATTTAACCTCTGTGTCTTTCTGGTTGTTGTTGACAATATTGGTCTGTTGCTGTGCAGTTCTTGCAGTTTCCCCCTGCCTAATATGGGAAACCTCATTTATCTGCTGCATCATCAGCATATCTACAGGTCTTACACTCATAACATCCCATCCCCTTTTTTGATGCCGGACTCCATGCTATATTGAACGACACTTAATCTCTGCATGATCCTTAACAAACTGACAGAATGAAAATTTCTCTTTAACAAAATAGTTCTGTTCACCAAATACAAGTTTTACACCAATATATATATTACCTTCAACCCTAACCCTGGCATTAACATCTTCACTCAGCTGTTCTCTAAGCTGTTCAAGTTCCTGCTTCTGTTCAGTAAGCTGCTGTTCAAGAAGAATAATATTCCTCATGGTCTTCTGCTGAAATTCCCTCTTATCGTCAGATAAAGAACCTTCCAGTTCCTGTTTCTTCCTTAATGCTTCCATTACCTGGTTAAGTTTAATCTTATTGGCACCTAGTTCAGAAAGACTCTTCTTAAGTTCATCAACTCTCTTCTTCGCAGTAGGATCAAGTCCAACTCCTACAACAGTATTAGTTCCCATGGCATTGCCAATATTTTTTGCCTGAACAAGAACTACAGACTTAACCTCACCACCTACAATGAGTCCATTTCGTCCTGAAGCAACAATCTTCCCCTTGGCATTAACTTTACTGTGCAGAATAGAATCCGTATCAATATTGCCACCAACTTCAACAAGCTGTGCACTCTCTATAAACTTGGTAACAAGATTTCCATTTGCCTTAATAACTGCTTTATTCATTCCCTGAACACCTCTGTTCAGCGTAATATTACCACCTGAAATAAGTGTAGCACCTTCTACAATTCCACTTACACTTATATCACCTGCAGCTTTTACTGAAAATCCTGCCAGCACATTACCTTTGATAACAACACTTCCATCATAATCAATGTCACCGGTAGAAGCATCCACATCCACCAGTTCAAGGCAATTAGAAACGAATACCTTATCCCCCTCAAGCTGTACATGACCACTTACCTGTGAAATAAGCTTAGTTCCATCTTCAGACACAGAAAGATTCTTACCATATCTGAAAAGAACTCTCTTAACCTTTCTTGGTAAAACAGATCTTCCTAAAACATCAATTCCTGCATCTCCTCTATCCTCTGGATAAAGAACAGCAACTACATCTCCTGTTTTTACATGGTTTACATTCTCCAGAGTATGAAAATCAACGGTTCCGTCATCATTCATCTTAGGAGTAGGCTTTAAATCCACATTAAAATTATACTCGATTGAACCATCCTTTCCTTCCCTAGGCATTGTTCCCTGGGCAACAAGGTAATTCTCATAGTAATTTCTTTCATCAATAAATTTAGTTATCTGTTCCTCAATAATACCATTAGTTACATTGAGGCTTGCAAGATCACTTTTTATTTCGTCAACGTTCAACTCCGAAGAATCAACAAATCCTGGATAGAAAACAGCCTCAACAGTCATACAGTCACGGCTGATTCTGTAATCACCAAATTCACTACATGGAAAAGGTTTTTCTGAGGAAACCTTTACTGATATCTCCTGGCTTGCGCCCTTCTTAAATGCATCATTAAGAACAGCCATATCACAGCCCTGAATTCTCTTCTTGTCAATATAGTAAACAGCCTCTCCTACCTCTGCTGCCTTACTTCCGTCCATAGGCGGATAAACATTAACATACAATCCATCTTCCTTGTTTTCAAACTGGAAATATCCTCTTTTACATTTTCTCATAGTATCCCTCACATTATATAATAATTAACAGCTGTTCATCAGCTAAGTATCCCCATGTAATCACCAAGCTTTAATTTCATCTTGTTAAGAGCTTTAGTATGCAGCTGCGATACCCTTGATTCCGACACCTCAAGGACCATACTGATTTCTTTAAGTGTCATCTCCTCATAATAATATAGCACCACAACTTCCCTTTCTTTCTCAGTCAGAGTATCAAGGGCCTCAACAATCATCTTCTTCAGTTCTTCTTTTTCAACGGCTTCTTCAGGATGCTCAAATCTGGCATTACCTACAGCTTCCATCTTTGCTGTTTCTGTGCCCTCTTCAGTAAATTCATCAAGAGAAACAAGATTAGTCATCTTGGCCTGACCCTGCCAGTTATTTAATTCATCCAGAGAAATTCCAAGCTCCGCAGCTATCTCTTCATCTGTAGCAGCCTTTCCTGTCTCCGCCTCAATCTTAGACATTGCAGCATCAATCTTTTTCTGCTTCTGGCGAAGAGATCTTGGAATCCAGTCCATCTTTCTTATCTGGTCAAGAATTGCACCACGGATTCTCAGACTTGCATAAGTTTCAAATTTAACATTCTTACCATAGTCAAATTTATCAATAGCATCAATCAGTCCAAAAATTCCATATCCAACAAGATCATCATATTCTACATTGTATCCAAGATACATGCTCAATCTTCCTGCTACCAGCTTAACCAGTTGTGCATACTCTAATATCAGCTGATCTCTGTATTCTGGACTGTGAGTTTTTGAATAATTCTGCCACAGTCTGTCTCTGCTTGACTCATCCATATGTTAGCCCCCATCTGTTAGTTATTGCACGCCCTCGCTGTCTGAAGTTTCTTCCTTAGAAGCTTCTTCTGTTCCATCCAAATTACCGGCATTCTCTTCGCCCTCATCTGGACTATCGTTATTATCTTTATTTTCCTCATTCTTGTCCTGAAAAAACTTATTAAGAATGAATCTAACAAGCAGCCCCACGAAGAAGAACCCCACCATAACAAGAGCCAGAGTCCAAAGAAATGTAACAATTGGAATTCTGTTAATTATCATCAGCACGCTTGTAACAAAGCCAGCCAAAAGCGTAATCAATGCTGGGACATTACGAAATTTCTTCATATCTACGCAACTTTCCTAAAATAAACTAGATTGTTTTAGGCGGTTTACCAACTGCCTTAATAATATAATCTCCTGTTTCAGAGTAAAACTCTACTGTTCTACCATAATTAAGACCGCAGTCCTCTGCCAGCAGTCTTATATTATATTCTTTAAGTTTCTCTTTTGCGGCTGCTGCATTCCTCTCACCAACACGCAACGTATCATTGGTTGTCTTCATTGCAAACATCTGGGCACCACCAGCAATTTTGGCAACAAGTCTACTCCTGTTAGCTCCCTGTTCTACCATCTCTTTAATCAATTCATCTATTCCTGTATCAGCAAATTTAGCAGGATTAGAATTATTTCTGATTGCAGTGCTGTCTGGAAGCATACAATGTAACAGTCCACTAACTTTAGTCATTGGATCATATAACGCTACTCCCACACAGGATCCCAAGCCAAGAGTTGTCAGTGAATCCGGATATTTACACACCTTTAAATCAGCCATTCCGACTTTAATCATGTTCCCCATCTTAAGTTACGAACCACCTTTAAATAACAATTACATTCCAAGTGAATTAAGAATTCTATCATAAGATTCCAGCTCAGGTATAAGAAGAAAATATCCTGTCACAAAATCTTCTTCTCCAAACTGAGACTGAATCATTAACATCTTGTCACCATACTTACCAAATTCTGCAGCCGGTACACTTAGCAGAGCTCCAACCATGTCCACTGTAAGGCTTGGCACAGAACATACCATCTTCAGTCCGGTTAATCCCGCCAATGCATTAAGGTATGAACCTGACACAATATTACCAATCTCATTAAGAGCTGACATATCCATCTCTGAAAAACTCTCTATATTATCATCTTCATTCTCATGGATGTCTCTGAACATCAGACTATTAACAAGATGATGTGCTGATTTCATATCAAATATGAACATCATCATACCATTAACTTCACCATCCAGCTGAATAAGGATACCAACAACCGTATCCTCTTCAGACCCTACAACAGATGCAATCTCATTGAAAGGCAACAAAGCAACATTAGGCACTGACATATCAACTTTAATATTCAGCATAGTTGATAACGCTGTTGTTGCATTGCCCGCACCAATATTACCAATCTCCCTTAAGACATCAAACTGCATATCATTAAGTTGATCAAGATCTAACTTAGGCATACAAAACCTCCCACTGCAAATTATTACGACTCTTCTACAAGAGAAACAATATCAAGAAGAGAAATCAATTCATCGTTACTCTTTCCAATTCCACTTATATAATTAGAAAAAGCATCATCACTGGCGGTTCTTGTAACCTTCTCAACATTATCCTGTACAAGAGTAACAACCTCTTTCACCTGGTCAACAACAACACCAATAGTTGAAGAATCAATCTTAATGATAATTATTCTTGTCTTGTCTGTGAACTCATCATCTTCAAGACCAAGTCTTAACCTGATACTCATAACAGGAATAATTTCACCACGAAGATTAATTACACCCTTAAAATAAGGCTGTGCCTTAGGTACTCTTGTAATTTTCTGATTGCGAACTATATTGTCAATATACTGGATATCGATTCCATACTGCTCATTGCCAATTTTAACAACTATGTACTGTACTGTCTCTGAGCTATTATCATTATTACTAATTGCTTTAACTTCTTCCATAGATAGTCACCTAATCCTTTCAATCCTTTATTAACTAAACAAGTGTGTTGGCATCAATAATTAATGCAACAGAACCATCACCTAATATTGTGGCACCGCTTATCATCTTATTGATATTAATATACTTGCCTAATGACTTAATAACGATTTCCATCTGACCAATAAGGCTATCTACTACCAAACCTGCATACTTGTCTCCCTTACTTACAATAACAACAGTAATATTTTCCTGATTTTCCTGCTCACCCGGAACATCTAAAAGATCTCTTAATCTGATAAGTGGAATTACACTTCCTCTTATATGGATAACCTCTTTAGCGTGAACATACTTTATCTCACTTACCGGAATATCTTCAATTGTCTGGATAGAACCAAGTGAAATAGCAAACTTTTCATCACCAAGTTTAACCATTAATGCCTGGATAATAGCAAGAGTAAGTGGGAGCCTGATAATAAATGTGCTTCCTTCTCCATATACGGATTTAACCTCAACATCGCCTCCAAGAGCCTCTATCTTGGATTTAACAACGTCAAGACCCACGCCACGTCCAGAAACATCTGTAACCTTTTCAGCAGTTGAAAAGCTTGGTCTGAAAAGAAGATTAATAATCTCTTCCTCTGACATAACAGCAGCCTGTTCTTCCGTTATAGTCCCCTTCTCAATAGCCTTGTTTCTGACTTTCTCTACATCTATACCATTACCATCATCCCTTACCTCAATAACAACGTTATTACCATCCTGGTATGCATCAAGGAAAATAGAGCCGACCTCATTCTTTCCTCTTTCGCGTCTTATCTCAGCACTTTCAATTCCATGGTCAGCAGAATTTCTAAGAAGATGCATTAATGGATCACCAATTTCATCAATGACTGTTCTGTCTAATTCTGTTTCCTCACCTGACATATACAGTTCCATTGGCTTTCCAAGTTTCTTTGTAAGATCTCTTATCATTCTTGGGAATTTACTTACAACGCTCTCAATTGGCATCATTCTTACCTTCATTACAGACTCATGAAGGTTCGTTGTAACTCTCTCAAGATACTCAATCTGCTCATTGAAGTTCTGGTTAACAGTTACCTCTCCATCTTCCTCAACTGCACTTGCCGAAACAAGTCCATTCTTCGCAATAATAAGCTCGCTGACAAGATTCATAAGAATATCAAGTTTCTCAATATCAACTCTGACTGTATGTCCAACCGGCTTAGCCTTATTAGCCGCTGCGGCAGGCTGTTTTCCACCCTGTGCAGGCTGAGCCGGCTTGCTCTCCTTTACATCAGGATGCTGCTCTGTCTGCTGCTTTTCCTGAACAACATTCTCAGTGTTAACTTCTTCATGTGTTTCTTCTTCAAATGGAGTTGTAATCTCTTCTCCAATTGCATCCTTAATTTCAGAAACATTCTTAATAATCTTAACAATATCAGCAAAGCTTTCTGAAGAAACAACTACAAGGCTAAAGTCAAAATCAAATCTCTCATCCTCAATATCCTGAACAGATGGCTCTGACTTAATAATATCACAGTGTCCCTCAAGGTTCTTGAATACAAGAAAGGCTCTTGCAGCCTTAAGTATACAATTCTCATCCACTAAAACTCTTATCTTATAAGCATGAAGCCCCTTCTTCAAAGCCTCATTAACTGCATTCTTTTCAAAATCAGCAAGAGTTAATCCATTATACTGTTCTGATGACTCTGGAGCTGCTGCCTGTGCAGGAGCCTGCTGTGTGCTCTCAGCAGCCGAAGCTGATTCTTCGCCCTTACTTCCATTGATAAAGCTGTTCAAAGCTTTAATAATCGGCTCATTATCGTTAGTTCCCTCATCCTGGTTCTGCTGTATATTAGTAACATACTCTTCAAGGGCATCCAGACACTGGAACAAGCAATCTACCATACTGGCATTAACCTTAATATTACCATTGCGAACCTCTGAAAATACATTCTCCATATCATGAGTAAGATTCTGCATTCTCTTATAGCCCATTGTTCCAGCCATTCCCTTTAAAGAATGAGCTGCACGGAAAATCTCGTTAATTGTATCGCTGTTCTCCGGCTCCTTCTCAAGAATCATTAACTGATCGCTAAGATTCTGTAAATGTTCATTAGATTCATCAATAAAAATCTCTAGATACTGGCTTACATCCATTTTAAGATACCCCCACGTTCTTTGTAATTATTTCTGCCACCTGGTTAACCGGTACTATCTCATCAACCAGCCCAGTCTGGGCAATGGCTTTTGGCATTCCATAGACAACGCATGTTTCTTCATCCTGTGCAATGACATGTATTTTCTTATGACGGGCTGCCAGACCCGATATACCTTTGGTTCCATCTGCCCCCATACCTGTAAGGACAACGCATGTGATTTCATCAAAATCACATCTTTCCAAAGACTGATACATTAGATTCGCACAAGGTCTTAATCCATCAACCGCCGGTTCTTCACTTAAAGTAATCCCATAGCCACCTGGTACTTTAGCAACTCTTAAATGCTTTCCTCCCGGAGCAACATATACTGTTCCTTTAACAAGAACTTCCCCATCCTTAGCTTCCTTAACATTAATCTCACTAAGTTCATTAAGTCTCTGTGCAAGGGATGCTGTAAATCCTGCCGGCATATGCTGCACTACAACCATCGGTGCATCCAGATTAGCAGGAAGCATTGGAATGACTTTCTGTAATGTCTTAGGCCCTCCTGTTGAACACGCAAGTGCTACAAGCTTGTTCTCTCCGGATTTAACTCCACGGAATTTTCCTGATTCAACCTTGACTGCCGGTTCATCCATCCTCTGTGATTTAATTCTGAAATCAAGAGATACCCTGTTAGAAGATACATCTCCTGACGCTGCAGACGTTCTGGATGATACTGGTGTACCTGGTAATACTGATGAAGATGTTCTCCTTACAGTCCTGTCAGGTGTACGGAATGAACCTTCACTCAATGATGCTGCCATAGGTTCTTTTGCCGATGTTGCTACATCAAGCATCTCCCGTATTCTGTTCTTGAACACTTCCCCCTTGGTTTCCAGATAATTTTCAGGTTTGGTAACAAAATCAAAAGCCCCAAGTTCAAGAGCCCTGATTGTCTCTCTTGCCCCTTCCTTTGCCACCGTGCTAACAATAATAACTGTCTGCTGAATCCTGTTCTTCTGAAGTTTTTCAAGAAGCTCAAGTCCATTCATCTTTGGCATGTTAATGTCAAGAATAACTGCACTGTACAAATCAGGATTAGAAACAATCAAATCAAATCCCTCAAGTCCATCTTTAGCAATAGCCGCTACCTCGTACTCATCATCTGAGTTGATTATATCAGAGATTACCCTTCTCATGAGTGCAGAATCATCAATTACAAGTATTTTCTTTCCCATTCTAACCCTCTTTCCTGCTGTTTTGTTTCTTTCTTTGCTGTTCAAATATATATTTTACAATTGAATCCCTAAGCGATGCCGGTATCTCCTTAAACTGAAGCCTGTTATCACAATAGCCCTGTCTCCCTGCCAGCTCTGATGATGAGATAACTTTGGCAAGAACAGACACGTTCTTTATACCAATATTCATCTCAAGAGGAAAATTCATATAAACGTAATCCCCACTTTTATATCTGGATTTTGAAAACACTCTTGTGCCTCCACCACTTATATCGACTATAACCCCCTGTACAACTTCTGCATCTGGATTATCTTTAACTTCATGTTTCATTGAATAATCAAGAACCTCTGACACACCCATTGTCCTCAAAGTAGTTATTATATTGCATGGGAGCCTGAAAAACTGTCTTCTTTGAAACTTTTTAAGTTCATCCTTCAGCTCCAGGTTCATCATATAAAGGTTCCCCTGTTTGTATCTTGATGTAATATGGGCATGTGCCTTGTATATTCCTGAGCCTGTATAGAAATAACATTCCAGATTACTATTCACTTCCAGTGTAACCAGGTGTCCTTCGCGTATAGGGAGAGCTGCAACAATTTGTTCCCCATCAAAATCAAGGATTTGGCTGACATACGTAACCTTTTCCTCATCATTCCTGACATTTCTGTCCTTAATAATATTTATCTCTATCTTGTTACCCACACTAATCAGTTTATCAGCCATACTTTATTATCCACTCACTTTTTTAAAAATACTGATTTGAAAAAGTTTCTTACTCCAATATTATTATGAGATGAAATCTCTTTATTTTCAAGAATATTTACTATATCCTCATAACATTTTGATGAAACAGAACCAGGATACTTCAGTGAAACAGGTTCCTGTGTCATAACCGCTTTGGTTATATTATTGTCGAAAGGAATTGCACCCAGATATTCAAGTTCAATATTAAGAAATCTGGATGAAACTGCGCTGAGCTTCTCATAGAGATTCTGCCCTTCTTCCTTCTTTCCTACCCTGTTTGCTATTAATTTGACCCTGCACTTTTCCGGACTATAATCCTCATTCATGCTTAATGCCTTAAGTAATGCGTAGGAATCAGTAATTGAAGCAGGTTCTGGTGTTGTAACAAGAATTGTCTCAGGACTCGCCACAAGAAATTCCATAACTGACGATGATATTCCAGCCCCTGTATCAATAATAATTACATCAGCTAATTCATCGAGTTCCGACAGTTTTCCAACAAGGCGTTTAATCTGTTCTTTATCAAGATTAACCAGCTTTGCTATTCCAGAACCTCCTGAAATAAAGCCAACCCCCTCAGGTCCGGGAGTTATTATTTCCTTTAATTCCTTTCCCTTAAACATCAAATCGCCAAGGTTATATTTAGGTATAATACCAAACATAACCTCAATATTAGCCAAGCCAAAGTCTGCATCAAATATAATCACTCTTTTCCCCTGACGCTGGAACTGAAGTGCAATATTAACAGATGTATTAGACTTGCCAACACCACCCTTTCCACTCGTCACAGAGATAACCCGGGCATTCTGAACCATCCTCTGATTCTGCATTTTAATTATGTTTCTGAGATTCTGTGCCTGATCCATTATGAATTACCTCCCAACAGTTGTTTTGCAATTGACTGTTCGTTGATAAGTTCAATATCGTTAGGAACATTCTGCCCTGATGTTGTATAGGAAAGAGAAGCCCCTGTAAGCATACGTATATTAAGAATATTACCAAGAGACAATGTCTCGTCCAGCTTGGTAAATATTATTGACCAGTCATTGATATCTTTGTATCTTTCAGTAATGTTCACCAGATCCTTATATTTAGTTGTAATGCTTAAAACAAGATATACCTTTACATCAAAATCTTCACTTAACGCTCTTGTTCTTGCAAGCATATCTCCCAATTCATCCATCTGCTCACTGGATTTATGTGATCTTCCTGCTGTATCCACCATAATAAGGTCATAATCCTTATACTCCTTTACAGCTTCCTCAAGCTCATCAGCAGAATATATTACACTTACAGGGCTGTCAATAATTGATGCATATGTATTAAGCTGCTCGACAGCCGCAATCCTGTATGTATCTGATGTAATAAATGCAACTCTTGCCTGTTGCTCCAGTTTAAATCTTGAGGCTATCTTTGCAATTGTTGTAGTTTTTCCTACGCCTGTAGGACCTACGAAGAATATAACCTTAGGTTTCTCAGCTATATTGATATCATCAGCCTCGCCCAGTTTAAGTATTATTTTCTGATATGCCGCTGCCAGAATACTGTCAATATTAGATTCCTTTTTCAGTGAACCTTCAATGTCACCCATAATCATATCAGCATATTTCTCATCCACCTCATTGTCCACAAGCTTCTTGTATATAAGCTTGATAAACTTCATATTGGTATTTTCTCGCTCAGCCACTGCACTTTTTCCATTATTATCTCCAGCTGCGTCACCATCTGTACCTGATTTATTAGAATTATGTACCGTTGCATTCTTTTCAACATTCTGGTTAATCTGGCTCTGCAGAAGATTATGAAGAACATCCAGTTTCTGCTCCAGCATTGCTGAGCCAGAATCAGATTTCACATCTATCTTTTCATCAGCTACCAGATTAACTCCCGATGAAGTATTGGAGTTTATTGGTTTAACAGGGGTAGTCTGGATTCCCATCTCAGAAGTGGCAGCTGAAGTGTCCCCTGCTGTACTAGTAAAAGATGGTTTTCTTTTATTAATTCCATTCTTGAATTCATCCTCCTCAAGAGCCGCTGTTATTTCTACAACATCCTTCTTAAAAAGGCGGAATATTCCCCTCTGTTTTAATTCTTTAACATTCAGTACAACTGCACTGTTACCCAGATCTTCCTGTGCCTTCTTTACAGCCTCTTCCTCTGTTGTTCCCTGATATTTCTTAACGATCATTTATGCTGTCACCATCCCTACTGATTGTAATTCAACATTCGATTCAACTTCATTATATGAAATCACGATAATGTCCTTAAAATAATCTGACGCCAGTTTTTTGAAATACAGTCTCACAATTGGAGATGTAATAACAATAGGATTACGTCCCATATCTTCCAGCTTCTTTAACTGTTCTGTAAGACTTCCTATTATCTTCTTAACCCTTTCCGGGTCCAGTGCAAGGTATGACCCCTGCTCTGTATTCTTCACAGCTCCCATTATCTCCTGTTCCACTGCCGGATCAAGTGTAATTACATTAGTAACCTCATTAGGCGAGAAATACTTGCCGGAGATAGCTCTCTTCAGGCTCTGCCTTACATATTCAGTAAGAATATCCGTATCTCGTGTAACCGATGCATGGTCTGCCAGTGTTTCAAATATTGTAACAAGATCCCTGATTGAAATACCCTCTGAAAGCAGGTTCTGCAATACCTTCTGAATCTCACCAATACTAAGGAGTTTAGGAACAAGTTCATCAACAAGAGCTGAATTATTGTCTTTAATATTGTTAATAAGATTCTGAACATCCTGTCTGGTAAGAAGTTCTGCAATATGCTGCCTGATTACCTCCGTAAGATGTGTAGCTATAATCGAAGGTGGGTCAACTACAGTATAGCCAAGAGATTCTGCTCTTTCCCGCTGTCCTTCTGTAATCCAGATTGCAGGCAGATGGAAAGATGGCTCAAATGTAGGAATACCTGTAATCTCCTCCTCAACATATCCAGGATTCATTGCCATATAGTGATCAAAAAGTATCTCTCCCTCGCTTACCTGGATTCCCTTAATCTTAATAATATACTGGTTTGGGTTAAGCTGTATATTATCTCTTAATCTGATAATTGGTACAACTGCACCAAGTTCCAGGGCAATCTGTCTTCTGATCATGACAACTCGGTCCAGAAGATCTCCTCCCTGGTTAACATCTGCTAATGGTATAATACCATAACCAAATTCAAGTTCAATAGGATCAACATTGAGGAGACTGACTACATTCTCTGGTTTTCTTATCTCCTGAGCTTCTGTCTCCTCTTTTTCCACCTCTTCCTCTATCTTGGCTTCACCTGCTTTTGCCTTAACCTTCTGGCTTAATATAACAAGTACGAGACCGAAAGGAACAAATATGTATATTGGAAGAGGCGTTAGAATTCCCAGCGCAGCCAATGCAACGCCTACCATGAGAAGAACCCTGTCAATGGAGAACAGCTGTCCAACCATCTCATCTCCCAATTCTCCTTCACTTGATGACTTCGTCACAAGAATACCTGTAGAAAGAGAAATAAGAAGTGAAGGAATCTGACTGCACAATCCATCTCCGATAGTTAGTATAGTATATTTCTGCAGTGCCTCATTAATGGACAGTCCACCATACATCATTCCCATAATAATGCCGCCTACCAGATTAATGCCTGTAATAATAAGTCCGGCAGTAGCATCTCCCTTTACATACTTAGTAGCACCATCCATTGAACCAAAGAAGCTGTTCTCCTGCTGAAGCTTTTTTCTTCTCTCAGCAGCCTCCTTGTCTGTAATTGCCCCTGTATTCAAATCTGAATCAATAGCCATCTGCTTTCCTGCCATGGCATCAAGTGTAAATCTGGCAGTTACTTCAGCTACACGTTCAGAACCTTTATTGATAACAACAAACTGAACAATAATAAGTATAATAAAAATAATTATACCAATTACAAGATTACCACCGCCAACAAACTCACCGAAAGTTTCAACTACCTTACCTGCATCACCATTAGTAAGAATCAGCTTGGTTGAAGATACATTAAGTGAAATTCTGAATAACGTGGTAAAAAGTAAAATTGTCGGAAATGAAGCCATATCAAGAACTTCCTTGGCATACAGTGCATTAAATAAAATGATAAATGCAATAGCAATATTAAATGCAAGTAATACATCAAGCAGTCCTGATGGGATTGAAATAATGAAGAACAAAATTGCGCACATAATATAAATGCCAATAAATAAATCATTCTTCTTGATTCTCATTATTCCAATCTCCTTTCCTGAAATTGAACTTTCATTCCCCATTTATTGGGGTCAAAATGTATTTTGTCCCTCATATGATACATCATTTTATTCTAACAAAAATCGACATTTTATTCAACTGGATTAATTCTGGTAAGAAGGTTTTAATACAGCAGCAAGTATCTCAGCCACCGCCTGGTAAAGTTCTGGTGGAATCTCCATTCCAATATCCACATTATGGTAAATAATTCTGGCAAGGGGCTTATTCTCAACAATCTCAATATTATTCTCCCTAGCCACTTCCTTAATCTTGTATGCAAGATAATCAGCACCCTTTGCAATAACAACAGGAGCCATACCGCTGTTAGGCTCATACTTTAATGCAACAGCAAAATGTGTAGGGTTGGTAATGACAACATCTGCTTCAGGCAGTTGCTGCATCATTCTTCTCCTTGAAATCTCCTGCATTCTCCTTCTAATCTGTCCCTTTACCTGAGGATCACCTTCTGCATTCTTGAACTCGTCCTTTATTTCCTGTTTTGTCATCATTGTATCCTGTTTAAACTTATATCTCTGATAGAAAAGGTCTATAAAACCAATTACAAGAAACACTGCGCTAATCTTAATCCCCAGGTTCACAATAATCTCACCGATTGCACCAATAGCCTGATACAGTGTAATATTATAGAAAGTAAGAAGAAGATTAACTTTGTCCTTTATCTCTGTGTATACAATTATTCCGATAACAATTATCATTGCTATGGATTTTAACAGTTCAAACAGCTGTCTTGCAGAAAAAATTCTCTTAAACCCATTAACAGGACTGAGTTTACTAAACTTAGGCTTCATAGGTTCAGATGTAACCATCCATCTCTGCTGAAGCATATTGCCTAACACGGCAATTATGACAGCAACAATAAGAACCGGAAAAACAGCGGATATAATATTCATAAATGCATTCTGTAAAGATGATGCTGCCAGTCCTACCGGGTACCCCATACTGCTGCTGCCTGCATGAACCTCGAACTGGGAATAGAACTCCTTAAAGCCATCCATCAATTTCTGTCCCAGACTGCTCACGTAAACTTTAACAATAATAAATAACGCCATCAGCGTTGCCGCCATTATCAGTTCTTTACTTTTAGCAACCTGTCCCTGCTTTCTTGTCTCATCCAGTTTTTTATTAGTTGCAGGCTCAGTCTTTTCTCCACCCGGACCATCTTTGGCAAAGAACTGAAGATTATAAGGCAGTAACATTTTATAATTTTCTGTAATCATGGACTCATACCTCTTACAAGAGCCGCCAGAAGTGTATGTATCTTATCCTCAATAAATGTACTCACTGCCGGCAGCATTACAATAGTAAATAATACTGCAAATATGCCAATGAAAATTTTCAGTTGCATACCCACTACAAACATATTCATCTGTGGTGCAATCCTGGCAAGAATAGCCAGAACAACATTCAGAAGAAGAGTAACTGCAAATACAGGAAGTGCAATTCTGAATCCAATAATGAAATAATCCCCCATAAATTCAAGAATTGCATCATATATTGATGGTGAGAATGTCACCTGCCCAATAGGAATAACATTATAGGTCTCCACTATAGCTTCAAGAAGGTATCTGTGAAGTCCTGTAACTATAAGCAGAAGTAACAGACAATAGTAATATATATTACCAAAAATACCTACCTGAACTCTTGATGTAGGGTCAAAAATCTGAGCCATGGACAATCCTGTATCCATATCAATAATCGCGCCGGAATATATAATTATCTGTACACAGAAAGAAGTCACTGCTCCCAAAAGCAGCCCCACCACAACTTCTTTTAAAACTATTATGCTCAGCTCAATGGCACCGTTATACTCTACTGTCATACCAGGATGTAATGTATACACAATAAGGGTTACAAAAAAAGCTAATCCCACCTTAAATCTTGCAGGTGTATTAGCTGTATTAAAAATAGCTGCCACAGAAATGAATGTAGCGATACGTATTAGAATTAGTATAAACAGCATGAACTGCTGCATTGCAACTTCATAATTAATCATACTTTAATTCCGTCATTGAATGTAATAACTAAAGCTTCCCCACAGTGACTGCATATATGAAACAATCTCATTAAGCATCCACGTTCCCAGAACCATAAGTCCCAGAAGGATAGCTAAAAGCTTAGGAACAAAGGTCAGTGTCTGCTCCTGGATTGAAGTAAGTGTCTGAAACAAGCTGATAACCAGACCCACTATCATAGATATTAACAATATAGGCAGGGAGGTCTTGGCAATTACCCATATAGTCTCTCTTGCCACTGTTATCACGTCACCCGTTGTCATATCAATCACCATTCCTTAGTAATTAATTAAATGTCATCATAAGATTGCCTATAATCAGATTCCATCCATCCGCCATAACAAATAACAAAATCTTAAATGGCGTTGAAATAGTTGTAGGTGGCAGCATCATCATACCCATAGACATAAGCGTAGATGCCACAACCATATCTATAACAATAAATGGGAGATAAATCAGAAAACCAATAATGAATGCAATTCTAAGTTCACTTATAATAAAACTTGGAATAAGCACCCTTAGTGGAATATCATCTTCTGACTTAACCGAACCTTCTTCAAAATCAGCAATCTTAAGAAATGTATCAAGGTCCTTTGTAGAAACCTGCTTGAGCATAAACTTCCTGACAGGCTTAACACCTATATCATATGCTTCCTGGGCAGTTATTTCACTATTAGACAATGGTACTATTGCACTCTCATAAACCTCGTTAAAGGTTGGTGCCATAACAAAAAAAGTCAAAAATAAAGACAAGCCCACAATAATCTGATTAGGTGGAACAGTCTGCGTACCAATAGCAGCCCTTGTAAAATGCATTACAATAACGATTCTTGTAAAAGAAGTAAGCATTATAAGAATAGAAGGTGCCAGAGAAATAACTGTTAAAACCAGTAACATCTGCAGAACACTGGATAAATCTGACCCATCTCCTGCAGATATACCAATACTGATCAAATTATTATCACCCTCAGCGGCCATTACCCTTCCTGTAAACACACTGCATAATGCAAAGAAAACGCCAACAGTCAGGGACACAGCCATAATCTTTTTCTTATTCTTCTTTAAAAAACGTATCATAATACACTATCCGCCTAATCTTCCGGCTTGTCTTTCTTAAACTTGTCTAAAATTGTCTTAAAGCTTTCAGATTGCACCTGTGTTGTATTATCAGTAAGAATTAAATCATCCTGTTCAATTTCTCCTATTAAAGTAACAGTATCTTTGCATACTGCAATGGCAAAATACCTGCTTCCAATCTGAATCAACTGTATGTACTTGGAAGAAGATATCCTAATGGTTTCAATAACAGATATATTAGTGCCTGTAAGCTTATTCTTCTGATAATTTCCCACAAATCTGGTAACAAAATACGTCAACCCCAGAACTAAAGCAAATATAAGAACCAGTGTAATCAACTGGACAAATGCTTCAAAACGAGTGGTAGAAACAGCTAACTGCATTATCCAACTACCTTCTGTACAGCCTCAATAACACGGTCAGCCTGGAAAGGCTTAACAATGAAATCCTTTGCGCCTGACTGAATTGATTCAATAACCATAGCCTGCTGTCCCATTGCTGAACACATTATAACAGATGCGCCAGGATCTGAAGCTTTAATCTTCTTAAGTGCCTCAATTCCATCCATCTCAGGCATAGTAATATCCATAAGAACTAAATCCGGCTTCAGCTCAGCATACTTCTCAACGGCTTTTGCGCCATTCTCAGCCTCTCCTGCAATATTGTAACCGTTCTTAGTGAGAATATCCTTAATCATCATTCTCATAAACGCTGCATCATCGCAAATCAAAATGTTCTTTGCCATATTTATTCTCCTATCTTAAAATTAATCACTACATAATCTGTGAATATTATACTACAAACGAGATTATTTTCCTACTATTTTTTAAGATTTTATTTATCCTTTATAATTTCCGTAATTCGAACACCGAAACTTTCCTCAATCACTACTACTTCTCCCTTGGCAACATACTTGCCGTTGACAAGAACATCAATAGCTTCACCTGCAATTTTGTTAAGTTCCACAATAGTACCTGGAGCAAATTCCAGAATATCCT
The DNA here is from genome assembly GCA_945946665.1 of uncultured Eubacterium sp. GTDB lineage: Bacteria > Bacillota > Clostridia > Lachnospirales > Lachnospiraceae > Lachnospira. The sequence continues at coordinate 1,014 of CAMEWO010000004.1, read as the reverse complement.
TAATGCTCTTCTGAGTTCTTCCCAGCTCAACAGTTACTTCCAGAGGAACATCCATAATCAAATCAATGTTCTCCTTCTGGGTTAATGCACTTAAATTACCAGAAAACGGCTGGAATGCAGCTGGTGACACATTCACATCCTGCTGTGGTGGATATCCATAAGGCATTCCCTGTGGTGGATAAGGATAAGGCATTCCCTGTGGTGGATAAGGATAAGGCATCCCCTGCGACCCACCATAAGGCATTCCCTGTGCTGCTCCCATATCCTGAGCCGGTGCCGGTTGTGGTGCTGGCTGTGGTGCCGGCTGAGGCGCTGGCTGTGGTGCAGACTGTGCTGCTGGAGCCGGCTGTGGTGCTGGCTGTGATGAACCACCAGAAGGCATAAACAACTCAAGAAGTTCCTTTGCAAATTCTATAGGATAGAGCTGCATTATCTCACTATCAATAAGCTCTCCTATCTGCATCTTAAACGACACCTTTACAAATGAGCCATTAAGAAATGCAGGAAGATTATCCACAGACTCACTGTACGCATCAATAACATTGGCAACTGGAGGACTGATATCAATCTTTCTGTTAAACATAGAAGACATTGATGTGGCAGCTGAACCCATCATCTGATTCATTGCCTCTCCAATGGCACTAAGATGAAGTTCACTTAATGGTTCATCATTGGCTTTTCCAGACCCTCCCATCATAAGGTCAGTAATGATTTTAACATCGTCCTCTTTAAGAATCAGGACATTATTGCCATCAATTCCCTCCTTATAGGAAATCTGCATCATGACACAAGGCCTGTCATACCTGGTTGAGATATCATCCCAGTCAGACACTGATACAGAAGGAGTGGTGATATTAACCTTCTGGTTAAGCAGAGAACTCAAAGTAGTTGCAGCCGTTCCCATGCTTATGTTTGATATCTCACCAACAGCATCTTTTTCAGTGGCACTAAGGGAAAAGCCATCATCTGAAGATGAATCTTTATCTGCCTCAGCTGTTGATGTATCACCTGATC